>BNVE01000128.1 GCA_025997875.1 Spirochaetia bacterium | reverse complement strand
ATTCGGCCCATGCCGGTTGTCGGGTATCTTCTCCGCTGCTTTGTCCAGATTCCCCATCAGCCGTTTAAATGTTTCCCCACCCATGCCCCTATTTTATCATAAATCGGGTAAATTTAGAATTGCTGAATGCCAACAGGTGTTAATTGACAGCGAGCATAATATATGGTAATATATCATAATTTGGAATTATTTGATATGAAAGGAAATTAAGAGTTGTCACATTTGTCGGAAATTTTACTTATCAATCCCCCTTCTATAAAAGAGAAGACTGAAAACATACAGCCCATTCCGTATGGCTTACTGTCGATTAAGCTATATTTGGAACAAAAATATTTTCAAGCAGATATACTTAATTTTAGTAGTGTAACAAACTGGGAAAAAATTAGTAAAAAGCTTCAAAATGTTCAGCAATATAAAATAATTGGTATTACTTGCTATACACGTCAACGTTTTTCAGTTTTGGAGCTCTGCAAATTGTGCAAAAAACTATCTCCAACGTCAAAGATTGTTTTGGGTGGCCCGCATGTGAGCTTCCTTGACGAAACTTATTTACTCGCATATAGTGACATAGTAGATTTTATTATTCGTGGGGAAGGAGAAGTTCCTTTTCATCAATTAGTTAGTGTAATAATAAATGGGGAAAATACATTAGATCAGATAGATGGTCTTTCATATCATAGCGATGGCAGAATTATCAGAAATGAAGTTTCATGTAAAATTGCTGAAATGGACACTTTTCCAATTGTTACATATTCATTAGATGACCTTCGAGAATTAAACAAATCTCAATCAATAGTTTTCCATTTCGATGGAGAAGCTAATGAATTGATTGCACCAATTATGGCATCACGAGGATGTAATGGTGCCTGTAGTTTTTGCTGCAATAAAGCTTTTTGGGGAGAACAACGCTATTTCTCACGTGATAAACTTTTAGCACAAGTAGAACATTATTATTCCTTAGGGATAAGGCTCTTTGATATATATGATGATAATTTTCCAAATAACAAAGACTTTTTAAAGGCCTTCTGTACAGAAATTATTAAAAAAAGACTGGATATTGGGTGGTGGTGTTCTTCTCGTATTGATGCATTAGATGAAGATATTATTCCGCTTATGAAAAAAGCTGGGTGTTTTTTAATTTCGTTTGGACTTGAGTCTGGTTCGCAAATAATTTTGGACAACTTGAACAAGAAACTAAATCTCAGTGATCATATGCATGTATTTGAATGGGTAAAAGCAAGTGATATTGATTTAAGAGTCACAATATCTATAGGGCATTGTGGTGAATCTCATAACACAATTACAGAAACGATTACTGCACTCAAACATATTAAGCCTAATCAAGTTGCGACATACTTATTAAAAGTATATCCAGGTACTCCATTATATGATATTTTCTGTAAACAAGGGTGTATTGAAGATAAATATTGGTTGGATTACGAAAAAAATATTGTGCCATTTTTTACTTATGAGCATTCGATAGAAGATTTGCAAGCATATCAAGATATGATAGTTGATTCTCTTAGGCAAAATATCAGCAGTTCATGCCATGATGAACTCGATAGCGTAGAGTTGAAATTGTTGTGGAAGGATAGTTTACAATGAAGCAAGTTACCATGTTTATTCCTCCTGCTTATGATTGGAGTATGCCAACAATGGCATTTCCTTTATTAAAGGCATTTCTTCCATCAAGTATTACATCAAAGATTGTTGATCTGAACAGGTTATTCATGTCTTCAGTATTTCAGAACTATCAGAAAGATAAATCTGCTTTTTCTGTAGCATTGAATAGTAATAATATGTCAGAAGCTATACATTGCGCAGTAAATTTAGAACGGACAATCTTCTGTGAACCAATTAGTGAATTTGAAACAGTTAGAACAAATCGTATAAAACTAAATTACCTATGGGAAAAATCTGAAGACATGGAGGTATTATTGACTTCGGGAAGCGCAACCGAAGACCGGATAAGAATACTACTGGATGGTATACCCTTCTTAACAGATAATCTTGCTTTCTGTATTTCGATAAGTGTCGAAGATCAAATATTTCCTTCTTTTGTCCTGATGAAAATACTTAAGGAACGTTACAAGGCACCAATTATTCTGGGTGGGAATATTGTTACACGCCAGTTTATGTTGCTTAAAAAGAGCCGACTAAAACACCTGTATGATTATTTGATTTATGGCGAGGGTGAGCAAATTTTACCGCAATTACTACTTGCGATTGAAAGTAAAAACAATGTAACTTTTCAAGACAATGTTTTTTGTACAGAAAGTTTTGTAGAACAGCAACTAATATCATCTGATATTGTGCCTCTTGATGCCATTAAAATAGCAGACTTCAAGGATATAGAATTGGTAGATTACCTTTGTCCCATTCCAATTTTACCGATATCTCTAAATCGTAAATGCTTATGGGGAAGATGTGATTTCTGCGCTATACATTGTACTTGGGGAAATAAACACCGAGAAAAGAATATTGAAGACATTATAACTGAAGTTGTTAGTTACATTAATGAATATGGAGTTACTCACTTTAGGATCATTGATGAGGATGTTCCGCCAAGAATTTTGTATGAGTTTGCAAACGCAATATTAGAAAAAGGTATTACCATTTTCTATGAGGCTTACGTCAGATTTGATAAGGGATTTATTGCTGATGGAGTAATTGAAAAACTATATCTATCTGGTTGCCGCCAGTTATTTTGGGGAATTGAGAATATCAACTCCGAAGCACTTATTTTAATGAGGAAAGGAACAATACAGCAAAATATTAAATCTATACTGAAGTTGTCAGCAAGTGCTGGCATATTAAATTTTGGATTTATTTTGACAGGAATTCCAAATATTTCGCTCGAAAGTGAAGAAGAAACAATTAACTTCATTCTTTCAAATGAGTATCTACATACAGTTGCCATTGGTACTTTTGTTATCGACAGATTATCGCCAATTCATATTGATGAAAATACTCGCAAAAAATATAATGTCACGATTTTTGAGATAGGTGATTTAACTACTGAGGTAGGTTATTCTTACCATGGTATTATTGGTAACACAGGGGCAAAGAAACGCACAAAACAGTATATCAAGCGGCTATATAAAGAAAGACCAGATTTAGCAGTATGTTCGTTACTCGCAGAAGAAATCAGGTTCATTCTAGCTTGTAAATTTGGAAACAATTTTGCCAAACAATTTATAGCTCATTGTGACGATGATAATATCAAGAAAATATGTGATGAGGCGATAGAACGTGCGATAAATGAACGTGTAATCAGAGGGGGCTTCGAATAATAATGATTAAGCATTTATTTGTAAAAGGTACACCCTTGCAGATTGGCAAATGCATAGGCGAGGAGTACAAAGAAGCTATTAGAAATTATATCTTATGGAGAAATGATTTAATGAATATTGAATTGCGAGAACTGGGTTTGATATTTGAATCAGCGAAGTATCATGCCATTGCACCAAAAATACTTATAAATCTCCAACGTGTAGCCCCAGAAGAGTTTGAAGAATTAAAAGGCCTTTCCGACGCAACGGGATGCGATCTAGCAGATATTGTTTTTGCTATTGGATATACAGATATTTTCGATATGTATTTAGATAATGATATACGAGATGAATATAATCAAGAATGTTCATGCTTCATTACAACTGCGAGTATTGATAAAAGTTCGTATATTGTTTGTGGACAAAATTGGGATGTGGATGGTAAAACTAAGGATAATTTGTGTTTCATAACAAAGGAATATTCCGATGGCACAATCATTTTTGCATTAACAACCATTATGGGGTTGACTCATATTGGTATGAATCAGTTCGGAATAGCGGTTGGTACTGCAAATCTTTCTTGCCGACACACTCAACCATTCATTATTTTTCCTGTTGTAGTTCAAAAGATTTTACGTGCAAAAAGCAAAGGTGATGTATTAAAAGTGCTAGACTTGCAACGATTTTCAGGACATTATTATTACATAGGTTTCCCCGAAAATTATGCTCTCTCGGTTGAAACGACAGACCATGAACACCGAGTGCGACAATACAATGTAGGGATGCATGCATATACACACACAAACCATTACAAGGAAGAAACACTTAAACATAAAGGATACAACTATTCACCATCAAGTACGCAACGAGATTCAGCAATGGGTCAATTATTAGAAAACACACATACAATTGAGGATATAACAGGAATCATGGGGAACCATGAGTATGGGCTTTGTAGACATGCGGATATAATGTCTATGCCACAAGCAACCACTACTTGTTCTTCTGTTATTTTTGTACCAACAAAAAAGAAAATTTATATAGCTAATGATAACCCATGTAAAAATAATTGGGTTATTATGAAGGAGTAATGATGAAAGCATATTGTGTTCTCGATGATTACAGTAAAGATGCTGTACAAATTCTAACCACCGCAGGCATTAGTATCAGTTTTCCTCATGGAGCTGGGCGGCCAGGAACTGACGAACTTAAAAAGTTGGTTAAAAACTTCGATATTCTTATAATCGGGGCAAAAGAACAAATGACGAATGAAGTTTACCGTGAATGCAGTTCATTAAAGTATCTATGCACTTTGTCAATAGGTATAGATCATATTGACAGGGCATTCTTTGAGTCAAAAGAAATAAAAGTTATTAATTGTACAGACTCAAATGTTGTCTCTGTTGCCGAACACACCATCGGTTTAATTCTGGCATTATTGAAAGATCTAAAAACCGGTCACGAGAGTTCATTATCTGGACTGGGACGAAAAGGCTTACCATTCATGCCTAGAGATATCCAAGGAAAGACAGTTGGTGTTTTAGGAGCAGGAAAAATCGCTAAAGAAGTAATAAAACTTGCGCAATGCTTTCACACTAATATAATTTGCAACACGTTACATCCAGAAGTCCATACTGAATTAATCGGACAGGTCAAATTTGTAGAAATACAAAAATTATTTTTGGATGCTGATATTCTAACCATCCATGTTCCGCTTACAGATGCAACTAGAAGCTTAATCGGCATAAAAGAATTAGCGTTAATGAAAAATGATGCTATATTGATTAATACTGCACGGTTGGAAATTTTCAATGTGAACGAACTTGTTGTATGGCTTAAAACTAAAGCATTGATTTCTTTGGGATTAGATATCGATGTCGATGGTGAGGTGGATTTGTTAAAAGCATTGCCAAACAATTCTATAGTGACTCCACATATTGCAGGTATATCAAATGAAGCAATCGCAAGAATGGATGTTGAAGTTGCAAAGAAACTATCCTCTTTTATTTAGGAGAAAGTAATTGTGTTTAAATTAAACACACAACAATTGGTTCCGTTGCTTACTACGATAGCTTTACCAACGGAAAATTCACCAATATCAATCATCCTTTGGGTATTAGGTTCAATTCTAACCTTCACAGGCATTATAAGTTTGATAATTAAAATTGGTAAAAACTGGAAACAAATTAAAACTTTTCTTGTTGAGTTGTGTTGTTGCAAGGTGTCTGTAATGCATAAAACCTATTATAGCACAGAATTTCTTGTTAATAATATTAAAAAAGCAAAAAGTGAAGTTGTCATTTTCTGTGTAAAAAACGCCCGTGTTACAGAGGCTGATGTGATTAAAGCTGTAAGAAATTTTTGTTGTGACCGCAATGGAATATTTGAAGTATATTCATTAAAACCCGATATGACTAATGATATTGTGGAAAGGATAATGAAAACGCTTCCAGCAGCACCGGACAGTGTCGATTTGTATCGTCAAGAGGTAGATGTAAACAAAAAAAAATACAATGTTCTACATAATGATATGGGAGAAGATGCAAAAAGGAGGCTTAAGTATTATGAATATACTGTTCTTCCAACAATGCATTTTTGTATATTTGACAAAAAGATATATTTAGGTTTTCAAGTATTTGATGACCGTGATGATATTAAAAACACGGATTCGCTATTAGATAGTTGCATGATTATCAATACGAAAAGTAAACTTGGAAAAATGATAAAACATCAATTAGAATGTCTTAAAGAACAGAACAATGCCCTATGCCCGTATTTATAGAAAATCAACCCTATGAATTATTCTATGATTTCTCATCACATATTTATGAAGAAAGGTGTTGTTTATTGGCATTTGATAAAAGCGTAATTATTACGCAGAATGTAATCGATAAACAGTATATAGTAAGCCTCAACAAACTTGGATTATGTACAGACACTTCGTTCTTGTCATTAGGCAATGGATATAATGATTTAACAGAAGCCGTATTAAACAATATTAGCAAAATAAAAAGTTTTTTAGAAACTTCAAAACATGATGGCATTTTATTTGCGTTTATACCAGACCAGACTATGCTTGTCATAGCAGAGATGCTGGGATTGCAATTGATAGGAAGTACGTTGTATTGTAATTTTTATAGGAAACAAGACTTGATTAAATTGTCAAAAACAGTCAATCTTCCAATCATCAGCTCTCAAGTTGTGAACGAAACAAATATCAGTCGTCTTTTTAAAAAAGGTGAAGAAAACATCATTAAGGCCGACGATACGACATCAGGCACTGGAGTTAAAAGTTTTAGTAATCAAGATGATGCAATAAATTTTTTAAAAACTTATAACCATGATTGTATATTTTACATTCAACCAAAACTCAATCCACAAAAGGAAGGTAGCATCCAATTTGTGAAAACCAAACAAAGAGTCGATATTTTTATATGTGAAACCATGAATGAGAATAATAGTTACTTTGGTTTTGAATATCCTTTTCGGATCAGTAGTTCACTAGTAAAACAATTGAACTCCTATGCTTGTAATCTCTATGAAACACTGATTGAAAAAATGGGGTTTTCCTATGAAATGTTAGGGATAGACTTTATTATTGCTGATAATAATATTTTTTTTCATGACTTAAATCCCCGAAAGACAGCGGTTAATATTGTTATAAAATTTGTTAAAGGTGTTATACGTGAATTTACTGCAGAAAAAACAGAGATTATAAGTAGGTATTACAATTGTCACGACCTGCACAATTATACACAGATTCATAATATGATTGAAGAATTTAATATTCCTTTGCTATCCATCGATGGAGAAGGTGTGTTCGTTTGTAATCCGAGTTTCTTGCAAATAGGGAAAATACAAGTAATTAGTGTTTCAAATACTAATAGGGCAAAGGAATATCTCACATGTTTTGAACATAAAGTATTATGTATTTGATGTAAAAAAGATAGCTATTTTCCTATCTGTTCTCCACCAAGAAATGCGTCGGTAGGCGGGTTGATTGTTAGGGCGTGTTCACGCTAAAAAAAAGAGACCCGGAAGCAGATAATAAGAGAGATGGAACTCAGCGAAAAACAATATCAACGGATAGCGGGGCTACTGCCCACCAGCGAGGGAATGTCAAAATTGAAAATCGAACTCTGCTCAACGCCCTTATCTACCGCTGTGAAAACGGCTATAAATGGCGGGCGCTGCCGAAATCATATAAACGTCAAAAGCAGCCACCCCAAAAAAATCAGAGGGTGATATTCCAGGGCAGCAGTTTCCCCTAATCGTCGCCGGGGGCCAAGGTTGGTACTTTTTCAAAAACGGTTTTCAGGTAACTGTAGGGGTTCAGGTTGTTAGCCTTGGCCGTCTCGATAAGGGAATAAAGGGCGCAGGCAGTTTTTGCGCCCTCCGGAGAGCCGCACATGACCCAGTTTTTCCTCCCCATAACAAATGGCCGTATCCCCCGTTCGGCAGCATTGTTGTCCGGGGTCAGTTCCGCATGGCAGAGATATTTGAGCAAGGTGGGCCATCGGTTGAGCGTGTATTTGATCGCTGCTCCTAATGCAGAGCTGGGCAATACTTCTTCCGACTGTTTTTCAAGCCACTTATGAAAACTTATTATTATCGGTGTGCATCTCAGGATCCGTTCTTCAAGGAACTCTTCCAATGCTATGACGTGCTCCTTCACCTTTTCCCGCAAATCTTTTTCAACAGTGTACAGTCCCTTTATGTATGAGATCGCCTGTGCTGCACCGCCTGTTTTTTGAGTCCCTACTGTCTCCGCAGCTTTCATCGCTTCAAAAAACTACCGCCGGGCATGGACAAAACAGCCGACATGAATAACATCAGGATATCCTTTAAGCGCAGTATTGTAGCCGTAGCAGTCCACAGTAATCCCGGTCCCATGCCGAGGAGTAAACGCAAATCCTAATGAACCAAAAAATCCGCTTCCGTCCCGGCTTGAACCTGTATAAGACCCATAGGCCGTATAGTCCGGGTTGCTATCTTGCAGATCAATTTATTACCCGCCACCGCCGTAGCGGGCCGTATGCCAATTTGCTCTAGCATCTCCCGTAGTATACGGCTGGTACAATCCGCAGGAGGGCCGAATATCCGGGTCGTCCCGGTCAGGTCCAGATACAAATTGCCAAACTGGTCATTTTCGCAAGCCGGGGCATATACCCCGGCGATCTTTTCCAGTTCCTTATTCATAATCGCATAAGAGGGAGGGTCAGGGGCCAATACCGGCAAATCCTTTACCCGCCGTTCAGCTACCGCAAGCGCCATGCCGGGACAAAGCCCTTCCTTCATGGCTTCAGGGGAGAGGTCAAGAACTAATGCCCGGCCACCCGTAGCAGCGGCAATAACAAAAGGCCGTCCCCGCAGGGCCGTATCTTTTTGAGCCGCTACCGCTGCCCGAAACCCGATGACGTTTAGATGGCAAATCGCCCTATGCTGGCTCCCCTTGTTTCATGTCCTTTCCTCCCAACATTCCCGCTTTGCTTAGAAGCCCCCCAGTGTTTGCGCGTTTTTCATGGCTTGCCCCCGTGCGTGATTGTTAAAATAGACCAGTATTTTATCCGCCTGTACTTCAATCCGCTTTATCCGGTCAACCCATGCTTCAAGTTCCCGCTCGGTATAGAGATAGGCATACCGGGCCACTTCATCAGACCCTCACCAGGTCTCGGCATTCCACCCATGAATCCGGATATAGGAAAAGGGAGCCGTAACCACATCCATACTTGGGGGGAGTTTCGCTAAATCCGGCATATCCAGGGACACCAGCGCCGCCCCCTGTTTCCGCATACCCTCAATAACCTTGGCGTGATACCATTCCGCTACCCAGAACTCAACCGCCAGCGGGACGCCCTGGAAGCAAGAGAGCAGATTCCCTAAATAGCGCCGGTTGTCAGGGGTATAATGGAATGAATAGGGGAACTGAAATAAAACCGCTTCCAGCCGTCCGGCCTGTAGAACCGGCTCTATGGCCGCCCGGTACTGTTCGGCTTGTTCCTTCCATTCGTCAGGTTTTATCTTATGGGTCATGGTCTGGGTAACTTTCGCGGCGAAGGTCAGGTTAGGCCCCCCGGTAACAAGCATATTTGCCAAATTTTCAGGCTTAGGCATACCATAATGGGTATAGTTCAGTTCGACCGTATTAAACTGCTCCGCATACAAGGGCAAATAGTCCCTTCTTTTAGTCCCCTGGGGGTACACCGGTCCTATCCAGTCATCATAAAAGGCCGAATTTCGAGTTATTAAAGAAAGAGTAGAAAAAACGCCCATCCTCTGATACGGTTGATTTACCACAAAAAACCCAACAGGAGATGAGCGCCATGAACGAACTCATGTTAATAACAGTCTATTGCATCGTGGATGATTTTATCAATATGCTCATGAACTATCCCATCGGACAGGAACTCATGAGGCACTGGCAAGGGAAACGGGGGCCGAAGCGGCGATTATGCCTCGCCGAGGTCATCACCTTAAACATCCTCCGGTTTTATTACCGGGTCTATGACCTGAAGATCTTTCACCGGCTTGCCCGGAATACGTATACCGCGGCTTTTCCCGGATTACCCAATTATGAAAACTTTCTGAAGGCAACCAATAAATCGTTTCCGGTTTTGCTGATGCTCCTTAAATATCTGCTGGCAGTCAACAGGGGAATGGAAGCGGGCGGGCCCTTTTTTATGGATTCAACGGCATTACCGGTCTGCGATAATCATTATATAGCCAGTCACCGGGTAGCCAAAGGGTTTGCGTCCCGGGGAAAGACGACCAAGGGATGGTTTTTCGGGTTTAAGGCGCATGGAGTATGTGATGCGGAGGGGACGTTACTGAATCTGTGCTTTACCTCAGGGAGTGTCCATGATAGTCAGGTTGTTTCAGCGGTGACCGAAGGGTTGGAAGGGGTATTTGTCGGTGATGCCGGGTATCTGCTCCAGGCGGAGAGCTTCCAGGCGTTATATGAAAAACACCGGCATATCATGAGTGCGGCCCGGAAAAACATGAAACGGCTGATGAGTGGGGAACAAAAGCAATTATTCAGAAGCCGGAATATTATCGAAACGACCTGGGATGTATTAAAAGAGCGGTTTCAACTGGTCTGCCATTTGGCACGGAGTATGACCGGACTTTTCAGACATTATGTGTATAGTTTCGTCAGTTTTCTCTTCAGGCCGGTCTTAGAATCTGATCCCCTTCTCTTGACTGCTCCTCTTTTGCTTTAAAACTCGAATTTCGGCCTAAAAAAATCCGCAAGTCCCTACCATAATCTTTGCCATAAACCCAACCTTACAAGCCCTCTTTACAAATCGGCATTTTACCTATAAACTTCACCTGTAGTGATTAAAATAATCATCATATTCTAAACATAGATCAGGGTAATAGAGGCTGTCAATGGAAACCGAGGTAGAACGCTATAATTTTCTTCAAAAAAGCTCCGGCTTATCGAAATTGGAGTTTGCCCGAAGCCTGGGAGCCTCAAAAGAACGGGGGTATTCTCTCTCAAAAGGCATTTACCGCGCTTCCCGTGAAATCCTGGAAAAACTGTCTGCTAAGTACAACGTGAGCCTAAACTGGTTCCTTCTTGGGGAAGGTTCCCCCTTTGAAACCGAAAAAGCCGATATTAAGTTGCTGGATCAGGAGGCCGCCAGAGGGCGAGGCATGGAAATTCAGGACTATGCCGAGGAAAAGTCCTTAAAGCTCCCCCGGTCCCTCATCAGCCCCTACCGCCCGGAAAACCTTATAGCCATATACGTCAAAGGGGATTCCATGACCGGCGAGCATATCCATAATGGCGATGCGGTTGTGTACCACCCCAGCCTGACCGAAGGGAACGGCATCTATGTCCTGTCCCTGGACACCGCCTTGCTGGTCAAGCGGGTGTCTTTTGACGATATGCCCCGGTCCATATCCCTTATCAGCGCTAACCCCGCCTATCCCACCCGGCAAATAACCGGGCCGGAACTGGAAAATTTTCGGATTGAGGGGAGGGTAGTGACTTGCATACATCGGGTTTAGATACATTCATTCTATAAACCCAAGTCTGAAACGAAGATGGCTATAGGGAAATACCGGCATCCTTTCGGTTATTTTTTCGATGAGGCACTGCGCACCTCCGCTGACAGGGCAGGATTGGTGGTTTCCTCACCCGGTTTGAATAGTTCATAAATATCCACCTTTAGAACCTTTGCTATGAGGGCAAGCGTCTTAGGCGAGACCCACTTCTTGCCGGTTTCAATATCGCTAAGGAAGGTTGTAGAAATATCAAGTTCCAGGGCTAAATCAAGCTGGGAAAACCCAAGGCGGCTGCGGTAAAGCTTAATATTCCGGCTTAAAAGCTCCCGGCATTCACTTTCATCTCTATTCATATAGTTTTCCCCCTATTCCAATTCTCGATAGGGGATTTAGCGGTTGTCCTTAAATCCGCTATTAGACTATGAGGAATACTTGAACAAAGCTCAAAAAGCCTATAGATTATTATAAATGGCCTAAGCCAATAGCGGATTAGAGATCGAGATGGACATGACAGGTCGGTTAAAGGATGTCTAAACTAGGAAAGGGTGTTGTAGGACGTTGCCAGGGATGAGGCGGGAAGGTTTCGACTTATGGCAAGGAGGGGCGTGTTACCCCTGCTCTTTTGGAGCACAGGACAGGTAAGCGGAATACTGTTCTTGAACGGTTTCCATTGCTTTACTCATCATTCGGGATATATCACTGGAAAATTGGTTCATTATGTCCTTGGTTCCATCGGTGGCGGTATTTACCTCTTTGAATAATTCAGAAGCAGGAACCCTTAAAGCCTGGGCTATCCGGGCAATCGTATCGGCACGGGGCCATTTGGTGCCTCTTTCAAGGTCGGATATGAAGTTGACGCTGACATTGGCTTTTTCGGCTAATTCCGCTTGTGACAACTCGTGGTGAAACCGGTAAAGTTTGATATTTCTGCCTAAAGCGTCTTTTAGGTATTGCCCTCCCATATTCCGGCCTTCCTTACCCTTTGATATTAAAGATGTCTTTATTTTGCCTCCCCGTGTTGCGCAATTCGGTTTGCGCAATTCGGTTTACCGCAATTCCTTACATAAAAATCTTACCGAAGGGAACGGATTCTTCAGGTTAAAAATCTTACCATGGTGTAGCCCGGAGAACCCTCTCAAGAGGATTTGAAAGTATCCGCGAGAGCGAACAGAGAA
>BNVE01000127.1 GCA_025997875.1 Spirochaetia bacterium | reverse complement strand
CGACGGGTGTAACCTATTGACTTAACCACTTCTTCAGGGCTCTCTCCGTTTAATACCCGTTGAACCGCTGTGATTCTTATTTGCGCCTGCGCATCTCGGTTTAATTTCCTTCCGTCATTTTGTCTGACCGTCATAATACCAGTATATCATGGGCTAATACTTTTGTAAATATTAGTATATTCTATTGTATATTCTATTGATCATAACCTATTAAAAACATCCTTTCTAATACAGCAGGTAAAAAACCTGGCACAAATGGAAAAAAAGGTAAAAATGGTAAAAAAGCTCCATCGATAAAATCAAATTTTATTGTAAAATAGAAATTATTTATATTATTTATACTTCTATAACCTATTTCCATATCCATTACTTGAAACCTAATATTTGTTTCCGTATAACTCAATAATGTTAGCCTTAATCCACTACTAAAGACATAATTTTTAATATCCATTTGAAGATTATTAACTGTTAACCAATTTAAGGATACAAAAGGACCAAAACGTATATAATCCCATCGATCTTTATTTTTTGGTCCTAAAAAATCTGAAAATAAATTTATATTAAAAAAACTCATTTCAGTATCCTGAGTGATTGGCAAAATTCGCAATCGAAATGGATACATTTCTAACCCAATTCTTGCCTTTGGATTTACATAATACCCTGGATATTCAAAAAAACTATTTAATGTCGTTAAATTTATTTCAAACTGATTATTGCCCGAAGAAGATACATTATATCCTGTACCAAATGTACCAAAACTTGCTGAAAACATTTCAAATGGATCTGAATATACAGTATAACAAATAAATAATAAAATGAGCCGGTTCCAAAACTCGGTTAGTTTTGGAACCGGCTCTTGGAAAAGCGGTCTAAAGTCCGCTTTTCCCCTTAAATCTAAGGTTGCAGTTCCAAAATCTGATATTTTGGAACTGCCTCAAATAACTGCCATTATTCTTGTTTTCATTTATCTCTCCTCCATTATAATTTTTATTATATCCTCATATTATAATATTGTCAAAAAATTTCAGGCAAAATTGCACATAGCGTATAGCGTTATATGCCGTTACGCCGTACCCCATTATTATATTTTTCATTAAATATTATTACCTTCCTATTTTTTCATCAATTATGGTATATTTTCCGTAATCGCCCATAATTTTGTATTACTAGAATATAATAAACCGGTACCACCAGGCAACCAATAACACAATACATATTTTGTATCTAACCACACATAATCAAACTCCATGCCAGCCCTTTCTGTAATATTTTCTTCAAAATTATTGATATAACTGTCTGTTGGTCTCGGAAAACTATTATTCAAAGTATAATAATTTTCAAGTTCTTCAATCACAATATTTGCAAGCATAATTTCGTTTGCATATTGTTCTCGTAACATTTTATCTTCATTTATTTTGTCAATATTCTCCTCAATAACATTTTCCTTGATTTCAATTTGCTGTTTCTGCGATGCAATACATGAAACTAACAATATACACAGGGAAAAACAAAAATCTAAAATTTTTTTTTCTCTCATATCCTTCTCCACAAAAATTTTAATATATAAATATTTTTTTGTCAACCACGCTACATTATAATCCAATCCTTTAGTCATCCCCTCTACAAAAAAGGCAACCCCTTATCACAGCGCAAAAAACCGGCGGGAAAAAACATGTTCCAATTTTTCGATAGTCGCCAGGGTTGGATTTGATTTACGGGGATTTTCTATACGCTGATAAAAAGTCCAGTTTACCTGCATGCGCCGGGCAACTTCTTTTTGAGTAAGCCCCTGCCGTTCACGTTCCTGTTTTAATGAGATGGCAAAGGCGATCTTTAAATCCGGCTCAATATAATAAATATCATCAAATTCAGGATGATGTTTGGCTATAGCAGTGGGTTCGGGAATTTTTATCTTACGGGAATCCATGCTTGCAAGAACACCCGAAAGCGCTTCCTTAGCCATGAGCCTGGCTTCCTCCAGGGTGTCCCCTTCGGTAACGCAGGAAGGGATATCAATAAACTCAACGACATAGCCGCCATCCTCGGCCTTTTCAAATTTTGCAGGATATGCGGTCATTTAAAGCCCCCTAATTTTAACAGCTTTTGTTCGGTCCCTTTTTTCAGGTCTTTACACCCTGGGGTTATCCACTTCGATTTTGTCCACTTCCTTGAAAGGCGCCAGGGTAGACACCATACGCACCACGCCATCGGAGCGGTTCAGTACATAGTGCACCTCGCCGGGTTCGATGTGGATGAACTGGCCTTTGGTAAGGGTATGGGTCACATTATCCACAACGATGGTAAGGGTTCCTTCCAGGATGTAGAAGTTCTCCTCCATAACTTCGTGGTAATGGGCGCGGAAATCACTGCCGGGGGTAAATTGCACTATCGCAAAGTTACTGTTGGGGCCCCGCATCAGATACTTGGGACCGTTGTCGCCGAAGCGGTACTCGCTGTCCTTTTCATCAACTATAAACATATATACTCCTGTTCGTGTCTTAGTTTATAAACCCGGGGCGGACCAGAGGTGCCGGGTGACGTTCCGGTTGCTGAGTTCCAACTGCGGGGCATACACGGTTTGCCAGTCATCATAGGCCCTGCGATAGAGCTCCTGATTTTCCTGATTCGGCGTAAATTCCCTTTCAATCTTTACCAGTTTATGGGCCGCTTCTTTGATGTCCCCATACAGGCCGATTCCCTTACCCGCCAGTAAGGCTGCGCCCAGGGAGGTCGCCTCCTTTACCACCGGTACCAGCACCGGTATACCCAGCACATCCGACAGTATCTGCGGCCAGAGGGCGCTCTTGGAGGCCCCGCCGGCAAAGACCACCCGCCGGGGGCGGTTTCCGGTAGCCTGTTCTACCAGCCGTAAATGGCCCAGGGTTATGAGGGCGGTGTTTTCCATGATCGCCCGGTAGAAGGTGTACTTGTTAAATTTTTCCGGGACAAGCTCGAAGTTGGTAAAGGTGGGGGAGGCGTGTTTCCAGGAAATATAGTTCATCACGTCCGAGAAGGCGCAGATCATGCCGTAGCTGCCCGCGGGGATCTTGAGCGCCTCCCGGTCCATCACCGCATAGGGGTCGGTGTTTTGTTCCGCCGCGAGGCGTGTCTCTTCCTGGCAGAAGGCATCCCGGTACCAGCGCATGACCATGCCGGGTTTAAAGGCCAGGGCCTCGTACTGCCATTGGGAGGGCAGGGCGTGGCAGTTGACCCGGACATCACACTTGGGGGAGGTTTTACCCGTACCGGTATTGTATTCGTACTGCCAGAAACTGCCCCCAAAGACCGCCGCATCGTTCATCTCAACCATGCCGACCCCGATGGACCCGGCCTGGCAATCCCCCGCGCCGGCAATAAGGGCCGTCCCCTCCATAAGCCCGGAATCTTCTGCGCCCTGCCGGGAGATTTTGGAAACCGGGGTTCCGCATTCCAGAACATCCGGGAATATATCCTCCCGAAGGCCGCAACGGCGGGCTATGCTTGTGTCCCAGGTCCTGGTTTGCAAATCAAAGAGCCCCGTGGTGGAGCCGTTGCTGGGTTCAACCGCCAGGACGCCCGACAGCCGGTAGGTGAGCCAGTCGTTGAACATGCCGATTCGGGCTGCCTTTTTATACACCTCGGGGAGCTTGTTCTTTACCCAGAGCAGCCGTGGCAGTGCGCCTAACGCAAAGGTCTGCCCCGATTCAAGGTAGAGATCCCGTTCCAGGTCCGGCGACAGCTGTTTGAGCTGCGTCACCTCATCATTGCTGCGGGCGTCCACATTGGCGCAGGCCCAGATTTCCCTGCCCCCGGCGTCGTAGAGCACGATGCCTTCCCTCATACAGGTGGTGGAAACCGCGGCGATATCGGCGGCTTTGACACCGGTCTCCGCCAACACTTCCCGGGTACAGGCGCAGGCAAGACCCCAGTTGGCCGTCCAGTCAAAGTCCATGCTGCCGGGATACCGGGGGTCTTCCCGGTGCTGCCATTCCCGGGCGCTGCAGCCGATCTGGTTTCCCCGGGCGTCAAAGATCACCGCCCTGACGCTGCCGGTTCCCGCATCAATCGCCATTACATAATCAGCCATGGGTACCTCCGTTATTGATTCGTTGCGAGGGGTACATACCCCCGCCCCTTGGGCGCTTAAAAAGGGTATGTACCCCGAGTCAAACCACCTTACGAGAACAACATACCCCGCTGCTTGCGGCGGGGTTGTTGATTAGCCAATGGGCGGTAGATTCGTTGGTGATCAGGGTATCGATATACCCCGCAACAAGCGCGCCCTTAATAGCCTCTTTCTTTTCTTCCCCCGCGGCAACGGCGATTACATTGGGCAGGTTCATCAGTACATCCAGGGAAGTGCTTACCAGCCGGTTTTCCAGGGGGGTAACCACCATCTTTCCATCCTTGTCAAAAAAATGACAGAGCATATCCCCCACGGCGCCCTGCATCTTCAAATGAAGAAAATCGCTCTTGGTGATTACCCCGGATTTTACAATCGTAGCATTTTCCCCCATCCCGCCTATCCCAATGATGGTAAAGGAAGCCAGGGAAACCATGCTGAGAACTTCCTTGACCGGATTTTCCGCCAGAATCGCGCCGACCATTTCCTTTGATGAAACCACCAGGGGCGCCGGAACCAGGAAAAGCCGGGCGTTAAACACATTGGAACGGGTATTCGGCAGGTAAATGCTGACCCCGCCGGTCAGTGAAATACAGGAAATAGGGGTTTCGGCAATTTTTGCCAGGCTGTTCAGGGTCTTCCCCGAGGTGTCCCCATAGCCTATATTGATAAAGGCATCCGGAGGCAGCTGGGCGTTGATGTACATGGCGGCGGCATCGGCTATGGCATCGTTCACCGCCGCCGTGTCCGAATCCGCCGGGGTGGGTATGACGTAGGAGTCCTTCAAGCCGTAGGTCTCGATGAGCTGTTTTTCGATGCCCATCCTGCGGGCATTGTCGTTTCGTATCTTAAACTGGATAACCCCGGTCTGTCGGGCTTTATCCAAAAGACGGATAACCCGCATACGGGAAACCCCCAGTAATTCGGAAATGGCCTGCTGGGTTTTGTTTTCCAGGAAATAATACCACGCAGCTTTGGTTATCAGCTCTTCCTCGAAGTCCATATCCGAACAATTGTCTCCCTATCAAACAATTATAAAGGATCAATTGTATTTTGCCAATAGGTAAACAACAATAATTAGCAGAAAATACATTGACAAACGATACTTTCTGAAGTAATATATATTAATAGCAATCAAATGTTGCTTGTGTGAACAATTGATTCGATCTTTGCCGGATTGGGGAGATATGCGTTATGGAAGAATTCCGCAGGAACGAGGCGGGACTTGCTCCAATGCTTTCAGTGCGGGAATTGTATAAATCCTTTGGCGCCAATGCGGTGTTGCGGGGGATTAACCTGGATGTTTATCCCGGGGATGTTCTTGCCCTGGTTGGGGGGAACGGCGCCGGGAAAAGTACCCTGGTTAAGTCTGTTATGGGCATTCACGCCCCCGACTCGGGCCGTATTTATATCAACCAGGAACCCTTAGAGTATTCCAGGCCCTCGGTATCTCTCCAGAGGGGGGTCTACCTGGTGCCCCAGGAACCTATGCTCTTTCCCAATATGACGGTGGAGGAGAATGTCCTCATGGGGTTTCGGGAGAAAAAGCAGGTTCTCCACGTAAAACTGATGAATTTGGTCAGCCAACTGGGGTGGAAACTCGACCTGTCCAGAAGCGCCCGGACCCTCTCTATTGCCGAACAGCAGTTGGTCGAAATCCTCCGTGGTTTGTTACGGGAAGCCCGGGTGCTTTTCCTTGACGAGCCTACCAGCGCCCTTACCTTCGACGAGGTGAATTCCCTGTTCAAGATTATTGAGGACCTCAAGGCGAAGAATATCAGTATCATCTATATAACCCACCGGTTGAATGAGGTGTTTATGATTGCCACCCATGCGGCGATCATGCGGGACGGGCTTATCACCCTCTACGGTAAGGTGGGGGATTTTACCCGGGAGATCCTGGTGAAGGGCTTGCTCCCGGATGATTTTACCGAACGTAAGCCCCCGGAGCAGCGGAAACCCGTGGATTATCGGCAGGAAAAGCCGGTTTTTGAGTTACGGGATTACAACGGCTTCGGTTTTGCGGATATTAACCTTCAGATCTATCCCGGGGAAGTGCTTGGGCTCTGCGGTGTGGTCGGAGCGGGCAGAACGGAACTGGCCATGACCATTTTTGGCCGGGATATGGTCAAATCCGGGAAGGTTTTGTTGAATGGCGAGGACATTACGGGGATGAAAACCCGGGATATCATCAAGAAGGGCATTAACTATGTGCCTGAGGACCGGTTCCTCAATGGCATCTTTAAGATAAGCGATATCGGGGGGAATTTGAGTTCCGCCTACCTGCCTTTTTTGAAGGGCTTACTGTTCAACTTTGAGGAAGAACGGCGTATTGCCGAAAAGTATATCCGGGATTTCCGGATCAAGGCCACGGGTCAGAAACAGGAGATGTCCAGCCTTTCCGGAGGGAACCAGCAAAAGGTCGTTATCGGACGGGCCCTGTCTACCACTCCCCGGCTGGTCATCCTGGACGAACCAACCCGGGGTATTGATGCCGGCGCACGGGGTGATATTTATGCCATCATCAACGAGCTCAAGGAGCAGAAGGTGGCGGTGCTGCTCATATCCTCGGATATCGAGGAGATTGTCGAATTGAGCGACCGGGCGCTGACCATGTTCCAGGGCAGGATCAACCGGGAATTCAGCAAAGAGGAAATAACCCAGGATAATCTTATGAGCGCCTCCTTTGGGGTGGACAAGGAGCGGAGCGCATGAACAAATTATTAAAGGTTCGGGAGCTCACTTCCTTTGGATTTGTGGTAATCCTTTTTCTCCTGGTAGGAATGGTAAATCCCGGGTTCCTGTCCGGGGAAAATCTGCTGCTAACCCTCAACGCCAGTGTGGTCTTTACCCTGCTGGCTGCGGGAACCACCTTTGTTATCATCACCGGGGAAATTGATGTCTCCATCGGCGCGGTGATGGGGCTCTGTTCGGCCATATCCGCCTCCATGATCCGCGACGGCGCTCCCTGGCCCCAGGCTGTTGCGGCGGCCATCTTCGTGGGACTGCTCTGCGGCCTGGTAAACGGCCTGGGTCTCATCTATCTGCGGATTCCTTCAATAATAATGACCCTGGGAACCAGCGGTGTTATCCGGGGTCTGCTCTACGTGTACACCAACGGGAAATGGGTGGAAAATGTTCCCTACGAATTTAAAGCCCTGTCCCAGATTTCCTTCCTTGGCATTTCGCTGTTCTACTGGAGCGCAATAATCATTGTTGCGGTGGGAACGCTGGTCATGTCCCGCTCAAAACCGGGGCGGTATTTTGCCGCGGTGGGGGACAATATCACCTGCGCCACCTTTATCGGTATTCCCGTGGGGGGCGTTAAGATACTGTCCTTTGTGTTGAGCGGCCTTTTTACGTCCCTGGCGGCTCTTATGTTTGTAAGCCGCATTGGTTTTGTTACCCCCATGTCCGGGGCGGGCTACGAACTTAAGGCCATTGCGGCCTGCGTCTTGGGCGGGGTCAGTCTGACAGGGGGCGTGGGATCCCTGGTCGGGGCGTCTATCGGCGCTATTATCATGGCCTCCGTTGGGCGCATCCTGGTGTTTTTGAATTCCTCTGCGGATGATAACACGATTACCGGGGTGATGTTGATAGCCATCATTGTTATTGACTCCCTGCTGCAGCAGCGAACGGTGGAAAAAGCCCGGCGGGAGCGGCTTACCGCAAAGATACAAGCGATTGATCCGGCAAAAAAAAGGGGTGGAACCGATGAAAGGACTGCGTGACATCCCCTTCCGGAAATTTTTCCGGTGGGAGCTGTTTCTCGTTTTACTGATCCTCCTGGAGCTGGTGGTCTTTGGTACCCTGAACCCCCGGTTCTTACGGCTGCGGGCGCTCTTTGGCAGCATCAATGACTTTATGTCGATTGGGGTTATCGCTCTTTTTGTTACCTTTGTGCTTATCACCGGGGGCATGGATATACAGGCGGGTTCCATAGTCGGGCTGTCTTCCATCATGATCGGGATTTTCTGGCAGGTTTTTGGTTTTAATATTTGGGCTGCCTGTTTCTGCGCAATCCTGCTTGGCGCCTTCTGCGGTCTGTTCAGCGGTTTTATCGTGGCCTATGCCAGGGTTCAGCCCATGGTGGTTACCCTGGGAACTTCCTTCCTCTTTACCGGGATCGCGTTAACCATCACAAAAGCGGTGAAGATCGAAACCTTTAAGGGGATAAGCGGCTTTCCGGGCTCATTTACCGCCTTTACCGCCTGGCGGATTCTGGGGATACCCTTTCAGTTTTTTATTTTTATTTTTTTGATACTGGTGACTTCCGTTATTCTGCACCGCACGAAATACGGCCGCTATGTGTACCTCTGCGGGATCAATCCAAACGCCGCCGAATATTCGGGGGTCAACACCCGACGGATCATCATGAGTACCTATGGTCTGTCCGGGATCGGTGCGGCCCTTGCGGGTATTATTCTGACCTCCTACCTGGGAACCGCCAAGTCTGATTTTGGGAAGGAATTGACCCTGCCCATTATTACCGCGGTGGTATTGGGGGGCACTTCCATTGCGGGCGGTAAGGGGACTATCCTGGGAACCGCCCTGGCCACCGTGGCCATAGGACTTATGCGCTTTGGGCTTGCCATGGCCGGAGTAAATAATCAATACCTTGATATCCCTGTGGGGATACTCCTTATCATTGCGGTGGGTATGCGGGGAGTGATCGGGATTTTCCCCCGGAGGGTTTCAAAAAAATCTTCCGCGGGGCCGCCGGCTTAAATGTGGTTGTATATCCGGTTTTAGACCGGGTAAAAAATATTTTGGAGGAAAGAAAAATGAAAAGAGTTGCTATGGTTCTATTGATCCTGGCGGTTCTGCTGGTTCCGGTGTTTGCCGGCGGCAAAAAAGAACAGGCGAAGTCCGGTGGTATCACCATCGTGTTTGTGCCCAAGCTCACCGGCAATGCCTTCTTTGAGTCCGCCAATGACGGCGCCCAGGCCCATGCAAAGGCGAATGGGTATACCGTTGTGTACAGCGGCAGCCCCGAAGCGGCGGTGGCAAACCAGGTAACGGTTATCCGGAATGCCATACAGCAGGGCGTGGACGGTATCTCGGTGTCTTCGGTGGACGCCACCGCCCTTGACAGCGTGATGAAGGAAGCCATGAAGGCGGGTCTTAAGGTGACAACCTGGGACTCGGATGTTTCCGGCGACGCCAGGACCGTAATGGTTTCCCAGGGAACCCCGGACATTCTGGGTAAGATGCTGGTAGACATGGGGGTAGAATCCCTGAAGGGCCGGGGAAAGAATCCCGATACCGATGCTATCCAATATGCGTGGCACTATTCCCAGTCCAGTGTGGCGGATCAGAATTCCTGGCGGGTTGCCGGCGAAGCCTACATCAAATCAAAGTATCCCAAGTGGGTAAACCTCCGGCCGGATAACTACTACAGTAACCAGGACGCCGAGCTTGCCATCACCACCGGCGAAGCAATCCTGAAAGCCAATGCGAATATCGACCTTGTTATCTGTAACGATTCTACTGCGCTCCCCGGACAGCTCCAGGCTGCGCAGAATCTGGGTTATGACAAGACCAAGGTTACCATTACCGGTTTTGCTCCCCCGAATTCCATTAAGGCCTATGCCCGCGCCAATATCACTGAACGCTGGGGCTTGTGGGATTCAGGCCAGCAGGGCGCCCTTGGCTGTTATCTGGCGTACTACCTTGCCTCAGGCAATACGATCAAGGTAGGGGACAAGATCAATGTTCCCAATATCGGAACCGTAGAAGTGCTGCCCAATACGGTACTTGATTCCGCCGCGTACACCGCGCCGGATTCCGGTGTTGTGCTCCTTCCCGAACGGGTTGTGTTCACCACCGCCAATATGGACAAGTACGATTTCTAGTATCTAGAGTCTGTCCACATTATAGACAGACTCTATCTAATCTGTTTGCCGGATAGATAGTATTGCTATTTGTCCGGCAAATTATTTACAAACGAACAATACAGGGGAAAACAATGGCCGATTTGGATGGAATTAAGGTTGAAAAAAATTATCACTTAGACGAAGAATTTGCCGCCACGGGCAATTTTCATGTAAAGGGCGCCGCCAATCTTGATTGGGGTATGAAGAAGCGGCTTACCAATATCTTCAATCCCAAAAGCGGCAATACGGTTATGTTTGCCTTTGATCACGGTTATTTCATGGGGTCCGTGTCCGGCCTTGAACGGCTCGATCTCCTCATCCCCCGGCTCATTGACCATGTTGATGTGCTGATGGCCACCCGGGGCGCCCTGCGGAGTTCCGTCAAGCCCGGATTCAGAAAAGGTGTAGCCCTCCGGGTTTCTTCGGGCTCTTCCATGCTGAACGACGACCTGAGCCATGAGGTTATTGCGGTGGATATTGAGGATGCGATCCGGATGGACGTGGACTGTCTGGCGGTTCAGGTTTTTATCGGCGCCAAGGGGCAGCTGGAAAGTATCGATAACCTGTCCCGGGTTATCAACGCGGGCATGCGCTACAGTATACCAACCCTGGGAGTTGTGGCGGTGGGGAAGGAGATGGAACGGACGGACCAGTATTTCAAGCTGGCCACCCGCATCCTTGCCGAGCTGGGGGTCAGTATTGTTAAGACCTATTACTGCGATAAATTTGAAGAGGTGGTCGCCGCCTGCCCGGTTCCCATCGTTGTGGCGGGGGGCAAAAAGCTGCCGGAAAAGGAGGCCCTGGAAATGGCCTATCAATCCATCCAGGGCGGAGCACGGGGGCTTGATATGGGAAGGAACATTTTCCAGAGTTATCATCCGGCGGAAATGGCCGACGCCATCGGCAAGATTGTGCACGAAAAGTTTACCGCCAAGGAAGCCTGGGAATATTATTCCGGGGCTGTCCATTCATAGCCATTAATCAGGCTTGGAACCACCTTACTGTTCGGGTACCGTCTTCGGGGCTTCCGGGTGGTTCGGCCCAAAACTCTTCAGTAATACTAAGGGTTCAACCGGGCTCTGGTTGGTGATGACGATACCCTTCTTTGCCGCAGCTTCCGAAACGTAGAATTCGTCGGCGCTCTGCTGACCGAAACGCAGCATGGTGGGGGATTCACATACATGGGGGCCCAGTTTCCCGTGGCCCTGGGTCAGGATGATCCCGTGAACAACCGGTTCCTTCAGCGTTACTGTTTTGCCGGGGAATACGGTGAGCTCCTTGGCGCTGAAATAGCCGTCGTTGGCGTATGATATCCACTTCTCCTCATAATCACTGTTGGCGTTTATGACGATGGGACTGCGGGAAAAATGCTTCTTGTAGTGGGGGTCCGTGTTCTTTTCCCAATCCATCAGGCTGAAAATATAATCGATGTCATCTTTCTTGTCCTCGGGACACTCACCGTTCAGGAAGCTGCGGGGAAAGATTTCGCCGGAGACCACATTTTCGTGGACCGAGTTAACATCGCCGTTCCAGTTCAGCTCAAAGGTGAGCACCGAACCGGGGGCGTGGATCACCCCGGCGGGGGAGTACCAGCCGGTACCCAGCTCTATCCGGTAGGCCCGGGAAAGTTCGGTGATGCGGTTGTCCCCTTTGTTATAATCCCGCAGCCGCTGCTTGACCTGCTCCGGTTTGGTGTCCGGGTCGTAGCCGAAGTAGGTGGCGTCCATTTCGCCGGAATGGCTGGCGAACTGCCGGGGGAAATAGTAACACTCCGGTTTGCCCAGCTTGCCCACCCGGGCGGCGGCTTCCATGTCCAGGTGGAGGTGGTGGAACAGGGGGGTGGTGAGGTCGTAGAATTTTGAGAACACCGGCCAGCCTGAGTATTTGTCCATCAATTCCCCGCCAACCAGTTCCGCGCCCAGTATCTGAATCGCCTCTTTCAGGCTGAATTTTTCATCACTGCCGTAGTCCACCGCCACAAAACTGAGGCCCTCCTCGGGACCGGCCAGGGGGCCGTTCTGGGCCACATTGGTGGAGGTCATCCAGCGTTCCTTGATGGAACCCCGCTCAAGACCGTAGGCGTAGTAATCATCCGGGTGCAGCCGGAGCCGGTGGCCCGCCGTTCCGAAGGGCCTTGGAATGAACATGGGATTCAGGCGGAAAATGCCCTCCCCCTGCTGCAGAGTTTTTTCTATCAAATCTTTATTAGCCATAGAGGAACCTCCATTTGTAGGATTAAGTATAGCGCAAAAAGTCAGGCTGTCAATTCAAAATAAACTTAAGAAGAATAATGAACCGCTAAGTCAAAAAAGTCGAAGAAGGAAGGGGAAAAGAGGGTGTTTTCCCTTGAAAAACTTATTCGACTTATTCGACTCCTATGTTAAATGTCAAGAGAAAATCGATTTTTTTTGATTTTCTCTGACCATAGGCGCCCGTACGGTTAGGTCAGGCAGCAGACCCCCATTCCGCCCCCTTACCTTGTAATACTTA
>BNVE01000126.1 GCA_025997875.1 Spirochaetia bacterium | reverse complement strand
CACAGACCCCACGGACTCCTGATCTGTACTCTTTTCTTCCCTGTCCGTGTGGTCCGTGGTTACCTCTTCCGTATTCTCTTCTGAGCGAACTTGCAACAGCCCTGGAAACACAAAAGGCGAATGTCATTAACCGTATTTTGAAACAAATTTCGCAGCAAAGCCTTGATCCCCAAACACGGGAAGCGCTGGAACAAATTTCTGATTTGGTGTTGATGTCCGAATACGAGGCGGCGGCGGAAAAGGTGAAGGAATTATGGTTATCGAATTAATACTGTTTGCATTATCAATTATTTTTTGCGGAACTATTCTTTATGTAATTAGCATGATATGGTTCAGCGATTCACGGAACAGGCATCTGGTTAGTTTTATTCTGCTGGGTTTGGTAGTAAGTTTGTGGACCATGACTAACGCATTCATCATCCTTGGCCAGGAGCCATTTTTTACGAACATTCACCCATTTAAGATGATCTTTACCTGCATTCTTCCGTATAGTTTATTTTGGTTTTTTCTGTATTTTTCAAAATCCGGCCTGATTAATTCCACTGTGTTAATGAGACTCCTGGTAATAGTTCCTGCCATAGATGTTTTAGTTCTTGTCACAAATCCATTACATCATTTGTTTTATACCGATTATTCGGTTTTTCCACTCCCTGCTCAGGGTAAATTTTTTATTGTGCATACAATTTTTTCATATATAACGATTCTTGTCGGACTTATATTGTTCTTCCGCTACATTATCAAAAATATGTCAGAAAAGCCCATTCTTCTTCTGTCCGGCCTGTCAATTCTGTTTCCGTATATTCTCAATATACTGATCACTGTTGATTTACTTACTTTCCCCTATGATCTTACACCAATTGCTTTTTGCATTACCTTTATGGCATTCTTCCTGGCTTTATACAAGTTCAGACTTTTTAAGTTTAAAAACGCCATACTGGTACGCACCTTTGAAACAATTCAGGATGTAATCCTGTTGGTAAGCAATGATACTATTATTCAGGATGCCAATACTTCTATGTCCGGAAATTTTCCATCATTTAAACTGGTACCCGGAGAAAGTTCCCTATATGATTTTTTCCGGTATCTGAAAAAACAATCCATCCACCGGAATCCGGATGATCTGTTTGATTCTTTTCTTCTTTCCCGGGAGAGGATAGAGGACGGGGAATTTTATTTTCCGATGGGGGAAAATAAATGGCATACCTTCAGACTATCCCATCAGCTGGTCTCCCGGCGCAGAAAATCCATCCTGGGGCGTTTTGTCGAAAAAACGGAATATTCGGTTACCCTGACGAATATTACCGAATATCTTTCCATGATTAGGGAAATTAACGAACAAAACCGGCAGCTTCGGGAACTGAAAATACTGGCGGAAGCCGCATCGGAGGCAAAGAGCAGTTTTCTTGCCAATACCAGTCACGAGATACGTACCCCCATGAATGCAATCATTGGTTTGAGTGAACTTGCCCTGCGGGAAGAAAATCCGCCGAAAACATCTGAATATATAGGCGGCATCAGGCACGCAGGAGAAAATCTTCTTTCTATTATCAACGATATTCTGGATTTTTCAAAAATCGAATCCGGTAAACTGGACATCATCGAAAGTGAATACGCACTGCCTTCATTGATAAATGACTGCATTAGTATCATAAACACAAAACTTACGGAAAAACCCATAGTTTTAATTACAAAAATTGACGAGCGCCTGCCTTCCCGTTTTTTGGGCGATGAATCAAGACTGCGGCAAATTCTGCTAAATCTATTGAGTAATGCGGTTAAGTATACAAACGAAGGCAGCATTACCCTGACTGTCAATTTCAACAGTACATCCGCGCTTCCACCGCCCATCGGGGATACCATAACCATCAATTTTGAAATCGCCGATACAGGAATAGGCATAAGAGAAGATAGTATGGACAAACTTTTCGGCGACTTTAACCGGATTGATGAAAAAGCGAACCGCAGTATTGTGGGAACCGGTTTGGGGCTTGCCATATCACAGAATCTCTGTCATCTTATGGGTGGAGACATCAGCGTGGAAAGCGAGTACGGCAAAGGCAGTGTCTTTACCGCATCGATCCCTCAAAAGGTGTTGGACAATGCGCTTTTCCGGCTGCCGGAATTTCAATCCGGCGGTGAAACAGGCGCTGCGCTTGGGGTTGAACGTTCAAAATTAAGCATAAAGTTTACTTCGCCGGATACCCGTATATTACTGGTGGATGATACCCCCACTAACCTTATGGTGGCGGAGGGACTGCTGGCGCCATACCAAACAAAGGTGGAATGCTGCGCTTCCGGCGCGGAGGCGATAAAACTTGCCTCTATGCATCCCTACGACATTATTTTTATGGATCACATGATGCCCGGTATGGACGGCATAGAAGCTACCGCCGCAATACGTGCAATAGATAAGCCCTATATAAAAGATATGACCATCATTGCTCTTACGGCTAACGCAATTACCGGCATGAAGGAAATGTTCCTTGAAAAAGGATTTAACGATTATCTTTCCAAACCAATAGATATTTCTAAACTTAACGGAATAATGACCAAGTGGATACCCAAAGAAAAGCGGAAGAAAGCAGACATTCCTCACTCCACACTTCCAAACTGCCCGCAGGGCAGCACTCAACCTTTCACCATCCCCGGAGTGGATGTCGAGAAGGGCATTGCCATGACCGGCGGTACGGTTGAGGGCTACAAAAAGGTTCTGTCCATGTTCCAAAAGGACGCGGAAGAACGGCTTGCTATTTTACAGAATGTACCGGAAGAAAAAGATATGTCCCTCTTTACTACCCAGGTTCACGCCCTGAAAAGCGCGTTGGCTACACTCGGCGCGGCGGAACTCTCCGCGGAGGCGGCGCGGCTTGAAGCCGCCGGTAATGGCGCGTTGGCGGGCAACGCGGAGGACACGGATTTTATCCGCCGCTCGCTTGGCGTTTTTGCGGAACAGCTTGCGGCGCTGGCGGCGGGGATAAAAGAGGTAACCACTGACCACACGGACAGAGAAGAAAAGAGTACAGATCAGGAGTCCGTGTTTTCCGTGAGGTCCGTGGTTAATCCTCTTCTGGGCGAACTGGCGGCGGCGCTGGAAGCCCAAAAGGCGAATGTTATTAACCGTATTTTGAAACAAATTTCGCAGCAAGTCCTTGATCCCAAAACACGGGAGGCGCTGGAACAAATTTCCGATTTGGTGCTGATGTCAGAATACGAGGAGGCGGCGGAAAAGGTGAAGGAATTGTCATGATCAATATAAAAAAACATATCCTTATCCCCCTCCTGTATTCGGCGGTGACGATCCTGGTGGTCCTTTACGCGATCAATGAACAGGTGGCTGTCAGGCGGGGACATACTGCCCTCTACCGGAATTTGATGGACTATCCGGTATTTGTGCGCGGCGGCTTTGATCCTCTTGCCGTCCGTGAACTCCCCGATACTTCTGCAGGGGTGTGGCGGAATTTCTTTGCGGACAAAAATCTTAAAGGCCCCTTGCAGATCGTGAATTCCGATCTGCCGGATCTCCCGAAACGGCCCTTCCTCTATCCCTTCAAAACGCCGGACCAGGAATTTACAATCCTTATCGCGGTAGAAATGGATGCGGAAGCCATAACCGTGCTCACCAACGATTCTTCGGTGGCGCCGGGTATCTACCTTTCCTGGATCGGGGAGAACTGGGAGATCTTTTTAAACGGGGAGCGGGTTCAGTCGCAGATGCATACGGGCCGGGACGGGCAAATCCTGTCCCGCCGGAACTGGCGAGGGGTGTATTTCCCTGTGGACAAATCGCTCTTTTTTTTGGGAACAAATATACTCTCTTTCAGGATTGTCGGAGATCCCCGCTTTGTCGGAACCGGTCTGTATTACGCCTCGCCGTATTATATCGAAGATTATTCACTTATTGAGGGACGGCAAAAAAATCCTCTCCTGGTAGCGCTCTGGGGTATTTTCTTCTTTACCGGTTTTTATTATCTCCTGTTGTTTTTCTCCCTCAAAGAAAAGAAGGGCGAAATTTTTAATCTCTACTACAGCCTTTTGTCATTTTTTCTCTGCCTGTATTCCATTACGCGAAGTAACATAGTAAATATGCTGATTCCCGATTCCTTCATAGCCGGCCGGATAGAATTTGCCTCCTACTTTATGATGGTTGCCATGATGGGCGCCTTTGCTGAATCCATGGCCAGGCAGCGGATAACAAAGGCAACCCGCTTTTATATCGTCTACAGCGCCTGTCTCAGTATCCTTCAGGGATCCTTTTCACTTCAATTCTCCGACAATATTTTAAAAATTTATTCCGTATCCGTGATATTATATATCAACTATCTTTTCTTTTACGATATTGCCCTGGGGCTTATCATTGACTGGCGGAGAACCTGGCAGGCGCGGATGGCGGCGGAAGGAATCAGGGAAATGGACTCCCTGCGCAATAATATTATTATGGGTATTACTCTTGTTTATGTCTGTGGAATGTATGACCTTTTGGACATCCTGTTTTTCCATAACAGCCTGCTTCTTACCCAGTATGCTTCCATAATATTTACCCTGGGGGTTTCTATCAGCCTTCTGGGGCGGTTCAGCGCCCTCTATAACCGGCTCAGCGCTGCCCATGCCGACTTGTCCCAATCCAACGTCGCGCTGGAGGCGGCGGTTCATGAGCGCACGGCGAAACTGGAGGAACAGACCCGCATAGCCGTGGAGGCTTCCCGGGCCAAGAGCGAATTCCTGGCAAAGATGAGCCACGAGATCCGCACCCCCATGAACGCGATCCTGGGCATGGCGGAACTGCTGCTCCGCCGGAATATCACGGCTGACGCCCGGGACGATGCGGCTTCCATCAAACAGGCGGGCAGCAATCTTTTGGCTATCATCAACGACATCCTTGATTTTTCCAAGATCGAGTCGGGAAAGATAGAGATCATCAACGTTGATTATTCCCTGGCTGGCCTTTGCAGCGATGTGATCAGCGTTATTCGTATGCGGCTTGCCGAAAAAAATCTCCGCTTTGTTACCCGGATAGACGATTCGCTGCCCTCAGGTTTATCGGGAGACGAAGTGCGGATACGGCAGATATTGCTGAATCTTTTGAGTAATGCGGTGAAATACACCAAAGAAGGAGAGGTCTGTCTGGCCGTTTACGCCGAAGATGCGGCCGCCGAAAAAATCAACCTGGTTCTTGAAGTTTCCGATACCGGCATGGGGATAAAACCTGAGGATATAAAAAAACTTTTCGGTAAATTCGAACAGGTCGATACCCGGAAAAACCGGGGTATTGAGGGGACGGGCCTGGGGCTGGCGATTTCCCGGAACCTCTGCCGCCTCATGGGCGGGGACATTACGGTGGAAAGCGTTTACGGCAAAGGCAGCACCTTCCGGGCGGTCGTTCCCCAGGACGTGAGGAATCCCGCGCCTCTGGATATGTCGGTCAAGGCCGAAGGTTCGACCGCTGCCGCTTCTCCGGTAATCAACTTTACCGCCCCCGGCGCACGCCTGTTGGTGGTGGATGACATTGCCACGAACCTCAAGGTAGCTGCGGGCCTCATGGCTCCCTACCGGGCCGCGGTAGAGACCTGCCTCTCCGGCGCCGAGGCTGTTGAGCTGGTGAAGCGCCAGGAATACGACATTATCTTTATGGATCACATGATGCCTGAGATGGACGGCATTGAGACCACCGCACTTATCCGCGAATGGGAATCGAAGCAACAGGAAAACAAAGTCGGGAACCTGCGTAAGCAGATTCCAATTATCGCTCTCACCGCCAACGCCGTGTCCGGGATGCGGGAAATGTTTCTGGAAAAGGGCTTTAACGATTATCTGTCCAAACCCATAGAGATTGCCAAACTGAATGAGGTTCTGGAGAAGTGGATTCCAAAAGAAAGGAGGAGTGAAGATGATAGAAATTCACAATTTCACACTCCTAATTCCTCCTTCCTAACTCCTCCCTTCACGCTCCCCGGAGTTGACACGGCGAAAGGCATCGCCTTGACCGGCGGTACGGTTGAGGGCTATATAAAGGTTCTGTCCATGTTCCAAAAGGACGCGGAAGAACGGCTTGCTATTTTACAGAATGTACCGGAAGAAAAAGATATGTCCCTCTTTACTACCCAGGTTCACGCCCTGAAAAGCGCGTTGGCTACACTCGGAGCGGCGGAACTCTCCGCGGAGGCGGCCCGGCTTGAAGCCGCCGGCAACGGCGCGTTGGCGGGCAACGCGGAGGACACGGATTTTATCCGCCGCTCGCTTGGCGTTTTTGCGGAACAGCTTGCGGCACTGGCGGAAGAAATAAAAAAAGCAACCACGGACCACACGGACGGGGAAGAGAAGATTACGAGTCAGGAGTCCGTGTTTTCCGTGAGGTCCGTGGTTAATCCTCTTCTGGGCGAACTGGCGGCGGCGCTGGAAGCCCAAAAGGCGAATGTCGTTAACCGTATTTTGAAACAAATGTCGCAACAAACCCTTGATCCTCAAACACGGGAGGCGCTGGAGGCTGTTTCTGATTTGGTATTGATGTCAGAATACGAGGATGCGGCGGAAAAGGTGAAGGAATTACTCGAACAGGGAGAAGCGGAACCAAAATGAACCAAAAACCACGGACAGGCGGAAAAAGAAAAATCCGGGAAATCCTTATCAACAAAAACTATGTCCAGGTGATCTTTGTATTCCTCGCCTTCACCCTGGTTGTTTTGGTGAGCGTGCTTTCCCACCGCGCATTGACCGAATACAATCTGCGCAACGCCACAGCAGAATCCCTGCGGACTGTGGAGGCCAACATCAAAATAAGCCTCAACGAGCCCGAAGCTACCCTGGTAAGCGCCATCTTCACCATTCAGGAGATGATTGCCAAAGGCGAGTCAAACCAGGCGGTTCTCTCGTATCTTACCGGCATGACCGCATGGCTCATGGCCAATAACGAGCGGGTATCGGGTTTTAACGGCTTGTACGGCCTTATCCGGAACGAATACCTTGACGGCCTGGGATGGGCGCCCGACGCGGAATATGTACCGGAAGAACGGTCCTGGTACAAGGCGGCTAAATTCAAGCCGGGGCAGATTGTATCGACACCGCCCTATGTTGACGCCCAAACCGGAGAAGTAGTTGTCTCCTTTGCCTGTGAATTGTTCGACAGCGCCGGCTCTTCTCTGGGGGTTGTGTCGCTGGACGTGCTGCTTACCAGGATTTCGGAGTACATCACGGGTCTGAACAATGTTTACGGCGGTTACGGAACGCTCCAGGATGCGGATCTGCGGATTATAGCCCATCCCAGGGCGGATATGCTTGACAAATTTTTGTCCGATATTTCTCCTCAGCTTGCGGATCTATCGGCGGAACTTGTGGAGACCGGGGAACTACTGGGGCGGGTGGTACGGAACACCGAAGGCAGGCGGATGATAGTTTCCTATTACCGGATCTACAACGGCTGGTATGTGGGGATGCTCATCCCCACGGCTGCCTATTACGCTGACATGTACCGGGCGGGGGCTGTCCAGATAGGTCTTGCCCTGGGGGCGGCAATTATTCTTTCGTTTGTTCTGCTCCGCCTTTCCGCCGCGAGAATAAAAGCCGACGAGGGAAACAAACAAAAGTCCTCCTTCCTGGCAACCATGAGCCACGAGATCCGCACCCCCATGAACGCCATCATCGGCATGTCGGAACTGCTCCTCCGCAGGGACCTAAGCGCCGAAGCCTGCAAAGAAGCGGAAAGCATAAAGCAGGCCGGATTAAACCTGCTTTCCATCATCAACGACATCCTTGATTTTTCAAAAATAGAGTCCGGTAAACTGGACATTATCGAAAAAGATTATATGTTCGATTCTCTCATCAACGACTGCGTCAATATCGCACAGAACAGGATCGGGGAAAAGCCCCTTAACTTTATCACTAAAATTGATCCCGCCTTACCCTGTACTTTCCGCGGTGATATGATCCGTATCAGGCAGGTATGCCTTAACCTCCTCTCCAACGCCATAAAATATACCCCCTCGGGGAAAGTTACTTTTAGCGTAACAGGAAATGTGCGGGAAAACGGGATAATGCTGCTCTCATTCGCGGTCACCGACACCGGCATCGGCATCAGGGCCGAAGACATGGATAAACTCTTTGGCAATTTCAACCAATTGGACGTTCGCAAAAACCAGGGCATTGAAGGGACAGGCCTGGGGCTTGCCATTTCCCGGAACCTCTGCCGCCTCATGGGCGGAGATGTTATGGTAAAAAGCGAGTACAACATTGGCAGTACCTTTACCGCCGTCATTCCCCAGCGGGTTGTCGATTCCCGGCCCTTCGGTTCTGTGGAAATAAAAACACTTTCTCAGGACAGTAAGAAACAGGCGGAAGTAAAATTCACCGCCCCCGGCGTGCGTATCCTCTCGGTGGACGATATTGAGACCAACCTGACCGTTCTTTCGGGGCTCCTTGCCCCCTATTCGATGCAGATAACTCAATGTACGTCGGGAGCGGAAGCGGTTGAACTGGTAAAGAGATCTTCTGCAGGCGAACAATTTGATTTTGTGCTGATGGATCACATGATGCCGGGTATGGACGGAATTGAGGCAACCGCCGCTATCAGGGAGTGGGAAAAAGCACAGGCTGAAGCCGGGCAGGGCCGCCCGCAAGTTCCTATAATCGCCCTTACCGCTAACGCCGTATCCGGTATGCGGGAAATGTTTCTGGCCCAGGGCTTTGACGATTATCTGTCCAAACCCATAGAGATTGCCAAACTGAATGAACTCATGGGAAAGTGGGTTCCCAAAGAAAAGCGGGAGAAAATGACAGTGAGGAGTGAAGAAAATTCAACACCCCCAAGCTGCCCGCAAGGCAGCGTTCCACCCTTCACGCTTCCCGGAGTTGATACGGCCAAAGGTATCGCCATGACCGGGGGAACCCTTGCGGGTTATTCGAAAGTACTGGATATGTTCCGCAAGGATGCGGAGAAGCGGCTTGGCCTTTTGCAAAATCCGCCGGAAGAAAAAGATTTGCCCCTATTTACCACCTCTGTCCACGCCCTGAAAAGCGCGTTGGCTACACTCGGCGCGGCGGAACTATCGGCGGAAGCGGCGCGGCTTGAAGCCGCCGGCAACGGTGCGTTGCAAAACAACGCCGGGGATGCGGCCCTTATCCGGGAGGCGCTGCCCGGTTTTGCGAAAAGCCTTGCGGAACTGGCGGAAGGGATAAAAAAAATAACCACTGACCACACTGACCTCACGGACAGGAAAGAAAAGATCACGAATCAGGAGTCCATGGAGTCTGTGCGGTCGACTTTTCCACTCATTGGTGGAAAAGTGGTTAATTCTCTTCCGTATTCTCTTTTGAGCGAACTTGCGGACGCCCTGGAAACCCAAAAGGCGAGTGTCATTAACCGTATTATGAAACAAATTTCGCAACAGGCCTTTGATCCCAATATACGGGAAACACTGAACGCTATTTCTGATTTAGTGCTGATGTCAGAATACGAGGCGGCATCGGAAAAGGTGAAGGAATTGCTTGAAACCGGAGACAACGAATGAAGATCAGGAAAAAAGCCTTATTTGTCGTTTATCTGTATGGAATATTGGTCTTCTATATATTCGCCTTAATCCGCCTTACCGCTTCCTCCAACCGACCCCGGGTAGTGCCAAAGTTGATCCGCACGTAGCCGTCGATGCCAAAGGGCTTGCCGTCGTTGGGCAGGATTTTGCACTTGTCCTGCAGCCAGCGGCAGGGGTCCTTGATCCCCAGGGGCCTAAAGTCTATCCATTGCAGGTAGGCGCCCTCCACATGGGTGAACTTGACGCCGCCCCCAATGGACCTGAGTTCCTTTTCCAGGTAGTCACGGTTGCCCCTAAGGTAATCTATCAGCTGAAGCCGCCACTCACGGGCGCCGGGGCTGCGGGCGGCGTTGGAGACCTTTAAGGGGGAACGGATCAGTTCCTTTCCCGCCTTGCCCGGGGCGGCAAGCAGTACATGGTAGTTGGGGGTGTTGGCCAGGACCGGCCCTTCCCGCAGCAGGCTCACCGCCGACAGGACCGGCACAATGCTATCAAATTCCCCCTCTCCGGGGGAACGATCAGGCGTCTGGCGCGGAAGTATGCCGCAGAAGGCAGGATTCTAGATGTGATGTTGGACATCGTGTTCAAACTCCTCTTCACCGCCAATGACGATGATTCCCGGGAAGCCCTGCGGCTTCTCCTCTCGGACTGTACCCACCGTTCTGTCAGGAACGTGCAGGTACAGAATAATGAAATCCTTCCCGAGTACCTGACCGGGAAGACTGTCCGTCTGGATATCCACGTTACCTTTAACGACGGGGAACAGGCGGACCTGGAAATCCAGGTAAAAAAGACCGATGACGACCTTAAGGCTCGTGCCTTACTCCTGGGGGCGAAGCTCCTGGCAGGCCAGATGAAACGGGGAGAGAAATACCGGGAGGCCAAACGGGTCTACCAGATATTTTTCCTTAACTGCGAGTTATTCCCCGGAAGTGATAAGGTCCCCCGGCGGTACTTCGCCATGGAAGAAACGGAGCATGACAAGCTGTCTCAAGACCTGGAAATCATCATTTATGAGATGCCAAAGTTGAAGCAGGTAGTTAAGGCCTATTTTGAAGGAAGGGTAGAGTTGAAAAACTTGTCACCTGAGCAGAAATGGTGTATATACTTTAGGTATAAGGGTGATGAAAAGATGGAGTCCTTGATACAGGAGCTGTGTAGGCAGGAGGAAGGGATCATGAGGGCGGACCGTGCATTGTCAAGAATAAGCCGTGACCAGGAGAAGTGGGCCAAGGCCCTGTTCCGGGAGAAGGCTGCTATGGACTACCGTTCCGGGCTATATGCTGCCGGGAAGGCTCGGACAGAAGAAATCGTCCGGAGTCTTAAAGCACAAGGGGTTTCTCCTGTTATAATTTCTACTGCCACCGGCCTTTCTCCCGAAGAAATCAAAAAGCTTTAGTTAACGACAAACGCATTATGGACGAACCCAATGAGGAAACCATCGCTGCCATGGAGGAAGGCCGCGCCATGCGGCGCGGGGAGATTCCCGCAAAGCGTTTCCACTCCCTTGAAGAACTGGCGTCGCCTCACAGACCCTCACAGACTCGTTCTTTCCTTTTGTCCGTGTGGTGCCTGGCGCCTCTGCGCTCACCGGGGTCTCATCGTTCACCGTGTGGATACTGTATTCTTTCAGAACAGGCGCCGATAATTTCTTCAGATAAGCTGTCATTTCAGCGCCATGCAGGTGTTTTGTCTGCTCATACAGTTTCACGCGGATTTTATCCAAATCTGCTTCGATAGTGTTTTTCATCAATCTAATACCTCCATTGGTAGTTTATTGATATGTTTAAAATTGAATGAAAGTATACAGTCAAGCCCGTGAATTGACGCACTCGCGATATGTGCGCCGTCAAACCGATAGGGTTCGGGAATCATATTATTTTGCACATATATATCGGCAAGCCGTCCGGCTTCATCTTCTACATCAAACACCGGAATGGAGAACTTGTGTATAAGCGACAGCATATCGCTTCGCTTGGGCTCTTTCGCCTCACGTAATTCGATTAACGTATATTCAGACGTATACGCCTCGTATTTCCCCGCATTGATTTCTTCAAACAAGCTGACCGTAGCGTCATGACCATCACGGTCTTCGTCAAAATAGTAATTAAATATCGTTGTCTCAAGATATCATTTCAGTTTGCCCATACGTCCATCATACCATACAACCGAGGTAAAGTCCACGCCCCACAGAAAAAAGCCGGAACGGGCGCTGTTCCCGCTCCGGCTTAAGAAGAAAAACCGTGAAGTCGAAGAAGTTGAAAAAGGGGACGACAGGGATGCCGCTACTTCTTTTACTTCTTCGCCTTCGTGGTTATCATTCATCCCTATAAATCCCAGTTACCGGGGGTGCCGCCGTTATCCAGGCCTACCGTTTCTCCGGCGGTGGTGTCGCGGTATTTGGCGGGGCTGCCGTCAACATACACCGCATGACCCCAGTTATTACCGTTTGTCGCCTCGTTCCCGTTAGGCGCGCCAACATTGCCGTAGATGGTTCCGCCGGTCTTGGTGAACGTGCCGGAATCGACAGACACCCCGCCGCCGCCATCGGCGGTATTGCCGCTGATGGTCCCGCAGCTCATGGTGAAGATGCCGTTCGTTACACTCACCCCGCCGCCGAGTTGGGCGGTATTGCCGCTGATGGTCCCGCCGCTCATGGTGAAGGTGCCGTTCGCTACATTCACCCCGCCGCCGAAGTTGCTGGTGGCGGTACCGCCGGTCAGGGTGAGGTTAGCGCCCAGGGTTACCTTGTTGCTGTTTTCGATGCGCAGAACACGTTTGCTTGAGCCTGTTGCGTTCAGGGTTCCTCCGCCGGCCGCTCCCTGTAATACGATGGGGGGATAGGCGTTTGTCCCGCTTATATCAAGCCAGCCATCAGAACCTGCTCCGCTTGTGTCGGTGATGGTTCCCGAAACGATGATAGTGACGGGGGTGGGGTCGGTCGTGCTACCCAGCGTACCACCG
>BNVE01000125.1 GCA_025997875.1 Spirochaetia bacterium | reverse complement strand
TTGTTTCGCTCTACCCGAGGGTCCTTGATGACCGAAAAATAACTCATTATTGGCATGATAGTTCCCCTCCCAGAAAACTATGCCAAGTATAGCTCTTTCCTTTTTGATTTTATATGCGCTCGCCCTGTTGCCAGTAGATATTCCTCAGACATATGCTATAGTATGCTCTATAGGGGTATTTGTATGAGTAAAATTACCGAAGAATTGGTTCTGAAAAATATGGTTGATGTTATGTTAGCCCAACAAGGCCTGAAAAAAGAGGCGGAAATCCGGGAGCTAACCGTTACCTTTGTGGCTGATACCGGGGCACACTACAACACCCTTACTGAAGATGTGTGTAAAAAACTGGGATTGTCGAAGGCCGGCAGCCGTATCTGCAAACTGGCAGGCGGCATTGAAAAACGTTTCGACATCTCAAGCCAGGCGGAAATCTGGTGGCACGACCGCAGTATCCCTATGCCGTTTATTATCGTCCCGGAAGGGGCAACTAACTTATTCAGTGTGACGGCGATGGAGTTGCTTGACCTCGTGCCCGATCCCATACAGGGGAAACTCGTTGGCGTACATGGGGACAAATACATTACCATGTTGGAATAACGGGGGATCGCAAGGGCGCCGGGCACTTATTTTAGGAGTAAAGAATAGAGTTGTTCAATAACTTCAGTTATTGAACAACAACCATTAAAAAACGCAAAATACGGAGTATTTTGCAGGACTTGTTCGGCAACTAACCGAGTTGTCGAACAAGTCTAATGAATAAGAATTTAACCACGAAAAGCCACTAAAAGCACGAAATCCTGCTATGAAGTTTCATCTTTTTCGTGGGGGAACCCGCTCTCGCGGGGAGCCCCGTGTTTTTAGGCGACCGCTGCGGCAGATAAATCTGCCGTGCTTTTGCGGCACAATGGGGAGTTCATTGGGTCTACGCCATGCCGCATAAGCCGAAAAACGCCCTGTCGGGCGCTGCTTTCGGGCGGGTTAATTCTTCTTATTTTGGCAGTAATCCCGTAAGGGAACATATACGAGAAGACAAGTATGGCAGTACTACACACAATCAAAATTGCTGTTTACCACAGAGGGCGTATTGTGGTATATTATACCGGACTATACGTTGTAAGGGGGCTTTATGGTACGGGTTGCAAAGAACGGGGTGTATCTTTTTAAGGGTGAGGCTGCGGAACCTGCGGTTCTGGTGGAGGACCTTCCGGAGAACCAGGGGGCGCTGAAAAACCGCCTGTCCTCCCTGCCCTCTGATCCGGTGAAGGCCCGGGCCCTTTGCCGGCAGGGAACCATGGCCCATAAAATTCTCGCCGCCCATAACAAAGCCGGGAGCGATACCGGAGCGGGCGCAAGCGCTGCGGAAGCTGCGCAGCTGTCCCTTCATTTTGACGCCATGGCTTCCCATGACATTACCTTTGTCAACATCGTCCAGACCGCCAAGGTAAGCGGCCTGGAGCAGTTTCCCATCCCCTATTACCTGACCAACTGCCACAACTCCCTCTGCGCCGTGGGGGGGACCATCAACGAGGACGACCACCTCTTTGGCCTTTCGGCGGCCAAAAAATACGGCGGGGTCTATGTGCCTCCCCATCTGGCGGTGATCCATTCATTTATCCGGGAAATAGCCGCAGGCTGCGGCAAGATGATCCTGGGGAGCGACAGCCATACCCGCTACGGCGCATTGGGAACCATGGGGGTGGGGGAGGGCGGCGGCGAGCTGGTGAAGCAGCTCCTGCAGCAAAGTTACGACATAGCCTACCCAAGGGTGATTCTGGTGCACCTGAGCGGCAAGCCCCGCAGCGGGGTGGGCCCCCAGGATGTGGCCCTGGGGATCATCGGCGCGGTCTTTAAGGACGGTTTCGCCAAAAACGCCATCCTGGAATTTGCCGGGGAAGGGATTGCCGCCCTCCCCATGGACTTCCGCGCCGGGATCGACGTGATGACCACCGAGACCACCTGCTGGTCCTCGATCTGGGAAACCGACGACCGGGTAAAGGACTTTTTAACCATCCACGGCAGGGCCGGCGACTACCAAAAACTTGAGCCCGACGCTGCCGCCTGGTACGACGGCCTTATCCAGGTGGACCTTTCCACTATAAAGCCCATGATCGCCTTGCCCTTCCACCCCAGCAATGTTTTCGAGATCGACACCCTCCTTGCCAATCCGGATGATATCTTTGCCCAGGTTGAAAAGGACGCCGCCGAAGTTCTGGAAAACCCCAAGGCCCCCCTTAAGCTGCGGGACAAGATTGAAGGAAGCGGCGGGGCCCGGCGTATCCGTGTCGACCAGGGGATCATCGCAGGCTGCGCCGGGGGAACCTTCGACAACATCATGGCCGCTGCTTCCATCCTGGCCGGTCGGGGCCTCAAGCATCCCGGCGGAACAACAGGCGGCATCGGCTCAGGCCCCTTCTCCCTGGCGGTGTACCCCGGCAGCCAGCCGGTGATGCTGGAGCTTGCCAAAAACGGCGCCGTGGCGGAACTTATCGCCGCCGGGACCGTGATCCGCACCGCCTTCTGCGGTCCCTGTTTTGGCGCCGGGGATGTGCCCGCCAATAACGGCCTTTCCATCCGCCACACCACCCGGAACTTCCCCAACCGCGAGGGCAGCAAGCCCATGAACGGACAGGTGGCCTCAGTGGCCCTGATGGACGCACGGAGTATCGCCGCCACCGCCCTGAACGGCGGTTACCTTAGCTCTGCGGAATCCCTTGGCTTTGAAGAAAAAACCGTTCCCTATCACTACGATGACGGCCCCTACAAGGCCCGGGTATACAACGGCGCGGGAAAGAGCGACAAGGCGGCGGAGCTGATCTACGGCCCCAACATCACCGACTGGCCCTCCATGGAGGCCCTGGGTGAAAATCTGCTCTTAAAAATCGTTGCCTTTATTACCGATCCGGTGACCACCACCGACGAACTCATCCCCTCCGGGGAGACCTCGTCCTTCCGCTCCAACCCCCAGGGCCTTGCCGAATACACCCTGTCCCGCAAGGACCCCTCATACGTGGGCAAGGCCAAGGCCGTCCGCTCCGCAGGGGAAGCCCTGCTTGCGGGAAGGCTCCCCGGCGAAACCCTGCCGGAATTTGCCGCCGTACTTGAAGGGATTACACACATCGGCGGCTTTGAAAAGACTGGCCCCGCCGACATCCAGCTTGGCTCGGCCATCTTTGCCCGCAAGCCCGGGGACGGCAGCGCCCGCGAACAGGCCGCAAGCTGCCAGCGGGTGCTTGGGGGCGCGGCGAACTTCGCCAACGAATACGCCACCAAACGCTACCGCAGCAACCTGATCAACTGGGGCATCCTCCCCTTTAACCTTGAAGAAACGCCCCCCTTCAAAAATGGCGGCTATGTGTTTATCCCCGGTATCAGAAAAGCGGTCGCCGGCGGCAAGGACACGGTGGAAGCCTACGCCATCGCCGGCGAACAAGCCACCGGAGTCAGGCCCGCCGCCTTTACCCTGAAAGTCCCGGAGCTCAACCCTACGGAAAAGGAGATACTCCTGGCGGGGAGTCTGATCAACTTTAACCGGAATAATTTGAAGTGAAGCTTTATGTATGCAAAGCCGCCAGCATCCCCTGAAACGCCGAATCCGGTTTCTTAAGCTCCCGGGAGCCCCGGGTGATTTTGCAGAGGGAGACGCCTAAGTTTTTTGCAATCTCCCGCTGGGGGGTTTTGTTGTTCAGGGCTTTGACCAGGGCCCAGCGGGCGGCGATATCTGCGGTTTCCGCGGGGGTTAAAAGGCAGCGTAAAAAGGATTCAATAAGGGCGCTGTCTCCGGTTTTTGCAAGGGTGCGGGCCAGTTCGCTCAGGTTTTCACTTACACGGGGGTCGTCGATTTTCATGTGTAAAGTATACCATTTTTTTACAATTTGGAACCGGAAAGCAGGTCCAAAAGCTCCAAAGGGTGGTCGATAATCAGGGCGGCGCCCTCCCTGAGCGAAAGGGCAGTTCCTTCCAGGGTTTCCCGGGGACGGTAGCCCCAGCTTACCCCCAGGGGAAAGCAGCCGGCATTACGGGCGGTTTCCATGTCGATTTCAGAGTCCCCCATAAAAATCGTTTCCCCGGGGGTGCAGCCGAATTCCACCAGGATTTCCCAGGTTATTGCGGGGTCCGGTTTGCGGGGGGCCCCCGGCGTATCTCCCCGGATACTGTCGAAGGTCCCGGGGAAGAGCCCTTCCACCACAAGCCGGGCCACCGGATCGGGCTTGTTGGTCAGTACGGCAATGCGCAGTCTTTTCCGTTTCAGCTCCGCAAGCAGTTCCGGTATACCCGGATAGGGTTCTGAATGGACCAGTGGCTTTTCAGCGTAGAATTGTGCGGCGTCGGCGGCGACAGCTTCCGCCAGCGCCGAAGAGTGGGGTCCGTTGGGGGAATTTTCGGCCCGCGCCTCCGGGGGGAGGGCCTCCCAGGCCAGCTTTTTAATGCCCCAGCCGACGATTTTTTTATACTCCTCCGCAGCCAGTTCCGGAAAACCGTGCAGAGCCAGGGCACGGTTCATTGAAGAAGCGATATCGGCGATGGTGTTCACCAGGGTGCCGTCAAGATCAAAAATGACAGATCGGTACTTCATACTTCTATTTTGAATCAAAATAAATTTTTTTCATATATATCAAAAAAACTACCAGAATTCAAAAAATTCCCGTTGAAGGGATAACTAAACCGGAGCATGTTTATAACGGAACATGGATGCAAAGGAATGTAAAAATCATTTAAAAAAACAGGTAAAAAAGATTTAAAAAACCGGCGCATGTTCCGTCTTTCTGTCCCAGCTGCCCTCTGTGGCACAAGCACAGGGGGCAGCTCTTCACTCCGGTTCCGGCGTCTTTCCGTCCTGCCCTCCCTAAAGCCCCCTAGTCTGAACCGCCTGAGTTTGATAATATTGAATTATAAACGCAGTTTTGAGGTATACAATGCATAAGGTTTTGGAAGATTTAGGAAAGATCGGTATTATTCCGGTCATTAAAATTGATGATCCTGAAAAAGCGGTTCCCCTGGCAAAGGCCCTTATCGCCGGGGGCATCCCCTGCGCGGAGGTAACCTTCAGGACCGCCCAGGGTGAAGAGGCGATTCGCCGTATCGCCGCCGAGGTTCCCGGCATATTGGTCGGCGCAGGGACCGTGCTCACCACCGATCAGGTGGACCGGGCCATTAAGGCCGGGGCACGGTACATTGTCAGCCCGGGCTTTAACCCCAGGGTAGTGTCTTACTGCATTGAAAAGGGAATACCCGTTACCCCGGGCTGTTCCAATCCTTCGGATATTGAAATGGCCCTGGAAGCGGGGCTTGAGGTGGTCAAGTTCTTCCCCGCCGAACAGGCCGGGGGGCTTGATTACATAAAGGCCGTTGCCGCCCCCTATCCGGGCCTGAAATTCATCCCCACCGGGGGCATTAACGCTTCCAATATCGGCAAGTATATCTCCTATAACAAGATACTGGCCTGCGGCGGCTCCTGGATGGTGGGGGCGGACCTGATCAACGCCGGGGATTTTGACCGGATCACCGCCCTTGCCCGGGAGGCGGTTTTCAATATCTTTGGTTTTTCGGTGATTCACTTTGGGCTCAATGCCCAATCCGCCGAAGCTGCCCAAAAGGCCGCAGCCCTGTTCAATACCTTTTTCGGCTTCCCCCTTAAGGACGGGAACACTTCGGTCTTTGCCGGCGATTACATCGAAATCATGAAGCTTCCCACGGCCCCCGGCGCCCATGGCCATATCGGGATTGGGACCAATTCTATTATCCGTGCCCAGGCCTACCTTGAGGGGCTTGGGGTTACTTTTGATCCATCGTCGGTTAAAACGACTCCTGATGGGCAGAAGGCGGTTATTTTTGCCAGGGAAGAAATTCTGGGCTTTTCCTGGCATCTTATTCAGAGGAAGGGTTAATTATGGCAAAGGCAGTTACGTTTGGTGAAATAATGCTCCGGCTTGCCCCGGAGGGGTATTACCGCTTCGTTCAGGCGCCGGTCTTTGGGGCTACCTACGGCGGCGGGGAGGCCAATGTGGCAATTTCTCTGGCCAACTTCGGCATAGATACCAGTTTTGTTACCAAGCTTCCCGCCCACGATATCGGGCAGGCGGCGGTGAACACCCTCCGTCAATTCGGGGTGGACACCGGCAGGATCGTCCGGGGGGGCAGCCGGGTGGGGATCTACTTTCTGGAGAAGGGCGCTTCCCAGCGGGCCTCCAAGGTCATCTATGACCGTGCGGGCTCCTCAATCGCCACCGCCAAAGAAAGCGACTTTAACTGGGACGAGATCTTCCAGGGTGTTTCCTGGTTTCACATCACCGGCATCACCCCGGCCCTGGGGGATAATGTGGCGGCTATCAGTATTGCGGCCTGCAAAGCCGCCCGGGCAAAAAACATCACCGTCTCCTGCGATCTCAATTATCGCAAAAACCTCTGGTCCCGGGAACGGGCCGGGCAGGTGATGGGGGAACTGGTCAAACAGGTGGATGTCTGCATCGCCAACGAAGAAGACGCATCGGATGTCTTCGGTATCAAGGCGGGTAACACCGACATCAGCACCGGCAAGATCAGCCATGAGGGTTATATTGAGGTGGCAAAGGCTTTAACCGGCCGTTTCGGCTTCAGGCAGTGCGCCATTACCCTGCGGGAATCCCTTTCCGCCAACGACAACAACTGGGCCGCCATGCTCTACGACAAGGGCCAGGCCTATTTTTCCAAAAAGTACGCCGTCCACATCGTGGACCGGGTAGGCGGGGGCGACAGTTTTGCCGCGGGTCTCATCTATTCCCAGCTCAACAAATTCAGCCCCCAGGAAAGCATCGAATTCGCCGCGGCGGCAAGCTGCCTTAAGCACAGCATCGAAGGGGACTTCAACCTGGTCTCTGCGGATGAAGTAAAAAAGCTGGCCGGCGGGGACGCTTCGGGCCGGGTGCAGCGGTAGGGCGGGGAAGAGGGAAGAAGATGCGCCGGGTATTGAATATACAACCTGCGGCCGCTTGTTTAACATACTATTTTCCTTTATAGAAGATTAGTATGTTAAGATAAAAAATGGAGTATGTCATATTTTCATACAACATACCCCAATCGTCAACTATGAATTTATTGTTTTGTATAAGTCCCATCTACCATCGCAAAACCTGAAATGACCAAATTATTCCCTGATTTTGAATAATTTATTGTCTGTGTCCCTGTTGCTGAAGTCCAATTGGTGGTCCAAGAAGATGCGTTTTCAGGAGAATAAACCCCATAATTTGTGTGAGTAAGTGAAGCTGTTATGATGGTATCTGTTAGTGTAAAAGTTCCTTTCAAAACACCTGCAGAATATGTATTATATTTCTGACCCCATTCAAAATTACTTCCCTCAAATTTGAAATATGAAAGCACACCCGTCCCCGTTGTAGTCCATGTCCCTTCAAGTGTTGTCGGTGTTGTTCCGTCAGTGTTAGTTCCGCCGCCGCTGCCTGTATTGCAGCCAACAAAGACAAACCCAACTATCAGCATAATGCTGACCATTCCCAAAATGAAACTCTTGCCTTTCATAAAAGACCTCCGTAATATTTTTTCGTCAACACAGGTCAACGATTTCCCCCGTTCAATTAACCGCCCTTTTTACTTGTTTTGATTCCTTTATATCTTTATCAAATACAGGGTTAACAGGAGGACATTGAACATAAAATAATTGTTGGGACAAATACATCAAATACTGCTTATTTCTCTTGTTTAGTTTTTTATATCCGTCTGTCAAAAGTTCAACGCTTTCTTGTTCTTCCATTTCTTCACCCTTTAATAAAAATTTATAGAACAATACAATGAAATTTACTATAATCAACAAATTTGCTTACATAGTAAAAGAATGAACATAACATAATTTACTATGTAAGTATTATAATACCTTATGTAAATATTGTCAACATTTTTTTACATAAAGAATGAAAACTCTTGCCAAGTAAGCAAAATGTTGGTATTATATTTACAAAGTAAATTATGACCATCAATGAACGGATTTTAGAGGCAAGAAAAAGCCTTGATTTATCTCAAATCAAGTTTGCGCAGGGGATAAAAATCTCCAATGGATACCTGGCGTCAATCGAATTACAAAATCGCAAGGTAAATGACCGCTTAATTCAGTTGATTTCTACGACCTACGGGGTCAATGAGGAATGGTTAAGGACAGGTCAGGGGGATATGTTCGGGCATTATGATGATTTTGAATTGGAACAACTTACTAGCATTTACAAAAAATTAGACGCCGATTTTCAGCATTATGTCATTAAACAATTGAATGTTTTATTGGAATTACAGGAAGTTAAAGATAAAAAAATGGCCGAGGAATAAAATCATATCATGGAATGCCATAAATATATCAACGAAAGAATAAGCAAAACATATGAATGATGATAAAATCAAAATTTACCTATATTCAAGTGGTTAAACTATAGGGCTACCCTTCACCGGCATCCTTAACCGCCCTAATCAGCATCACATCTCCAAACCCAAACTTCTTCGCAGCCTTGTCTGCAATACGCTTTAGCGCCGCCGGGGCAATTCCCGCGGCAAGGCCTCCCCAGGTACACACCCGCTCTATTGCAAAACCCTTTTCCGCAAGAAGCCGGGACAGGGTCTTTATCGAAAAAAGATAGAGATGATCGAAGATCGCCGAACGCCAGCGGCCCCTGAAGAGCTTTGCCTGGAAGCCGGAAATGTTCGGGGTGCTTACGATAAAACGGCCCCCCGGCGCAAGGACCCGGCAGACCTCTTCAACAAAACCCGCAGGATTGTTGAGGTGTTCGATCAGGTGGGAGGCGAGTACCAGATCGAAGCTTGCGGCGGGGAAGCGGTTTTCCTCCAGGGGAAGATTCCTCACATCAAGGAAGCGCTCCCGGCGGGCATAGCAGGCGGAGGGGGAAATTTCCACCCCGGTGCAAGCCCATTCCCGGTCGCGCAGTTTTACTAACAGTGCCCCGGTGGCGCAGCCGATGTCCAGGACTCGGGGCTGTTGCCCGGTCTGGGCCGTCCGGTTTTTTAGGGCATCCTCGATCTCGTCAAAGCCTGCGTCCTTAAGGGCCAGTTCCTGGAGGCGGAGAAAATTCTCTTCGTTTGCCAGTTCGTAGGAAAGGTAATCATCACCGTGGCCTTCCTGATAACGGTTTGCTATGGCCTTGAACAGGGGCTGGGGGTTCATCTGGACCAGACCGCAGCGGACGCAGCGGACAAAGGCAAAGCCTTCGCAGCTTAAATGGGGCTTAAAGTGTTCACCGCCACAGAGGGCGCAGGGGACAAGGCGGCTTTCTTCCGGGGCAACCGGGGTGGACCAGGTTTTTATAGTTTTTTTTACTTCTTTTACTTCTCCTTTGCGGTTGATTTTCTTATCCTATTCGACCACAAGCCGCGAAATGGCGCTCCGTTCGTTTCCGGCGATGTCCTGGGCGATTATTTCAAGGGTTGCCTGTCCCCGGGTAAACCAGACTTCTCCCACTTCAAAGGCGCTTAAGGGGGCGTAGACCTGCTGAACCGGAAAGAGGCCGTTGCGGTATACCATGAGTACCCCGTCCCGGGCGGAATAGGTTTCAAAATTCAGGGAGCCGATTTCGGTGCCATTGACGGAACAGACGATCCGGTGGGGGGCCAGGGGGGCTTCCCCCGGCTCAAGGCGGGTATCGGTAGCGGCCACAGAAATACTGTAGCGGCCCTGGCTGATGCTCCGCACCTGGCTGGGATTGATAAGCCGGCCGTCCTGGGCCTTTAGCTGAACGGACAGCACCTGGGGCGGACGGGTATCTGGAAAGGGGGTGATGATCATCGATGGGTTAACCCAGCGCCGCTCCCGGCGGTCAAAAAGGGAAAAGTAAAACCCCTTCCGGTTAGACCACCCCGAGGAGCCCGCCCTGGCAATGGGTTCATTCCGGAGGACCTTTTCCGCAACGGCCGGTTCTTTTAACTCCCTTCCCCCAGTATCCTCAAAACGGCTGTATATGCTGATGATCCCGTCCCCATGGTCCAGGGCTATCCAGGCCCCCAGAGGGGAGGGGAGCCGGGACGCCCTATCCCCGCTCCGGCGGGAAAAAAGCAGCTCCCCGTTGTCGGCGGCGCTAATGTCCCCCTCCGCCTCAAAAACGGCGCCCAGCACGGGCCTGCCTTCATCGTTGAACCCAAAGTTATTCACCATAACGCCCTCTGTAGTCGGCCAGTCCATGGCGGAAAGGGGAAGCGGAAGGTAACCACAAAGGACACAGAGGATTATGAAGAGGATCCACGGATTACACGGATTTAAGAAATTACACGGATTCCGTTCTTTCTGTGCCTCACAATTCGTATAATCCGTGTTTCTCTTGCTTTGTGATCCCGGTGGTAAAATCCGCATCTATGCCCCTCCCTTATTTTCTGCCCAGTTCAAAGGAGGCCAGAGTGGAGCCGCCTCCAAGGTAAAGACGGGAGCCCCGGCGTTCAAGAAAGGCGTCGCTGCTTTTGAAGGGGGCTTCCACAATGATCGTCCCCGGAAGGCTTATGATAACCAGCCGTTTCTGCCGTTCCGATTGGGATGTGATGACAAAGAGGAGTCCGCTGCTCCCCTGGGTATCAAGGGCGGCAATTTCCCCTTCAAGGGAAAGCTTGCGGCCGGTACGGGTATTCAGTTCGTAAATGCTTAAACCGCCACCCCGCTCAAATACGATCCGGTTATCATCATTGATGAAAGAAATACGGACCGCCCGGCGGAAGCCGTCTTCCAGGAATTCGTGGTAGCTCACCTTGTATTCCCCGGACTCAGGGCTTCCGAAACGTTCCAGCAGCAGAAAACGCTGATCATCGATGCCGGAGATAATTCCCAGTCGGGAACCGTCCCGGGAAATGGAGCAGCCCAGGATGACCGCCAGCCGGGAGCCTCCGGGTTCAAAAGAAAAAACCCGTTTGCCATTCACGCTGTCCAGCACTTCCACCACCCCGTCAAGGGAGCCGGTCAGAATCAAACCGGCGGCCGCGTCGATGCAGGTAAGGGGAGCGGCAAAATCGTAGGTCCAGAGTATGTTCCCCTGGTCGTCCAGGGCGGAAAGGGTATTCTGCTCATCGGCAATAAGAAAGCTCCGGTTGTCCAGAAACAGGGGATAGCCCCGCCCCTGTTCGAGCCGCAGGAGCTGCTCCCCCCGGGGATCCAGGATATCGATATATTCCGCCCTGGCGCTGTATTCGGCCCATTTTTCACCGGAAATGGAGAGGTTCCCCTGCAGTATCCGGTTAAGGGCAAAACCGCCTGTGTCATCCACATACCCAAAACGATTTCCCAGGTAAAAGGGGATATGGGCCGGCCCGGTTTCTTCCGTATCTTCACCTCCACCGGCGGCGTCTTTTGCGATGGAAACGGGAAGCCCCGACTCCAGGGAACTGAGCCACCGGGGGATCAGTATTCTTTCTTCGGGAATCGGCTGGGTTGCGGCAAAAATGTAGATTATAAAAAGCAAAAGGCTTGCGATAAGCCAATATTTTTTCTTTTCCTTCGCCACAAAAACCCCTTTGTGTTATTATAAGAAAGAGATACATCTCTGGCTAGGGAGGAAATATTATGAACGACACTCAAATGGATGCGCTTTTTCGGGAAGCTCAAAAGGCCGCCGCCTTTGCCTACGTCCCCTATTCCCATTTCCATGTGGGCGCGGCCCTGCTTGCGGAAGACGGGACCATTATTTCAGGCTGCAACGTGGAAAACCGTTCCTTTGGCCTTACCATCTGCGCCGAACGGACCGCCCTGGTGCAAGCCGTGGCCCGGGGCAAACAATCCTTTACCGCCCTGGCCATCTCCACCCCGGATTCCCCTGACCCCGTGGGCCCCTGCGGCGCCTGCCGTCAGGTATTGAGTGAGTTCATGAAAAGCGACGCCCCGGTCCGTTTTGCCGGCAGTGGGAACAGCCGGGTAGACACCACCATGGGGGAGCTGCTGCCTTACGACAGCCTTCACGACCTTCAGACCCAAATGGGCTGATGAGCGAATTAACCACTGACCACACAGACAACACGGACTCCTGCTTTCCTATCTTTTTGTCCGTGAGGGTCCGATGTCATAAACGGGAGTCTGGATGTCATAATTGGTATGTTTTTCCCCTTGCGGTATCGTTGAAAGGAGAGCATACCTAAAACAAATAAAGGCCATGGGCCTTTATATCTTAAAGTGCATAAAAAGGAGAAACCATTATGCAAAGCATGACGCGCGGACTACCAGGGCGAGCGCATATAAATCATCCCGAATCAGAGGAATCTGAGGCCAGATCTGTTTGAAAGAGGATCTGTTCAAGATACTCATCCGACCATGCGAATTGTTTTCTCCGTCCTATGATACTGCGTTTTGTTTCGGTGTCGGTATGGGCCACCGTTAAGGCCAGCTTTCTCAGGATAGCCATGTTCTCAGGTCCATTGTCCTTGCGTAATCGGGAACCGTCCTCACCAAAAGCGACATCAAGCACGTAGTGGAGCGAGTTTTCAATGCTCCAATGGCTGCGAACTGCTTTGGCAAATTGTTCTGCGTCCGCCGGCAGACTTGATA
>BNVE01000124.1 GCA_025997875.1 Spirochaetia bacterium | reverse complement strand
TAAATCTATTCCAATTTTTTCAGCATCAGGGGCTTCCGCAAACCAAATAATTGTTTCAATCGCATCCATTTGACAGAAGAAGAATTGATATTGGCGTTCATTAGGGTCATTCCAATGATCAAGTAATTTTTTTGTTATTCCGGTTATGCCGGGGTATCCATTATTACGCCACGACTTTACCCGGTCTCTGATTTTATTAACCTCCGGGAGTTCAATAAATTGGCCTATATCATTGTATTGATTGCTTCCCTGTCCGGCTATAAAATACCCCGCAGGGCGGCGTCCGGCTTCCTTTTCAAAGGATTGTTTATTGTGGTTGTATTTCCAATGGAGTTTTGGTTCTTCAAAAGGGGAATTGATTATGAGCTTATCAATGTTATTAGCCATTAAAAAATTTTACTCCCAGTTGTTTTCTTAGATCCCCATCAAAGGTGAATACAGGGTTACCTTTTACTTTTGCGTACCCGTCAAGAAGGCAATCAACAAAATCAAAGTTAGAAATAGCAAAAAGATTACAGGCATACAAGACTACCGTTTCTTCCATCAGGAGATCTTCTTGCAGAGTAGAAAAATCCTTTATTCTTTCAGCAATGGCCTGACGGGTAAGCTTGTATTTCTTTTGCAAATTATAGACGGCTTCTGCAACAACCTCTACCGTAGTGATACAGTCGTTGGTTATCAATAATTTAGCAACCTGATTATACATTTCTTCGTCATTTTGCATAAGAAAACGGAGAACCGCATTCGTATCAAGAAGGACCGTTTTTCTATTCAGATTTCCCATTTTTGACCCTCTCCGCTACATCTTCTTCCCATACTTTTTTCTCCGATCTGAAACGAGCTTGCCTTTCTTCTTCTGTTTCAGTCCCGTCTATGACTTTCTGGGCATCAAAATCAAATTGACATCCTTCTGCCAATTTTTGTTTCAAATGATCTTTCAAATTGAATCCTGCTCTGAACCGTTCAAGGGCTTCCATATTGACCTTCGGGTGGGACGCACTGTTTTCTTCTGAAAGTCCTGAAACAGATCGTATAGTGATCTCCAACCGGCCATGTTGCATTTCTTCGGGGATTTCAAAAATTGACGATAAACGATCCGCATCAATTACCTGTGTGATGGCTTCCATATTCGTTCCTCCTCATCTTAAATATACTCATTTTCTTTGTATGCCGCTACCGGCTTCTCCTACGGGAATTACTTTGAGACTTTCAATACCACGGTCATCAACAATTTTAACCGCTATGAGGGTGTTGTCCTTCACGGTGAAGGGAACCGATTCATTACCCGTATATTTCTCTATAAGGTCTTGGTCGATTTCCGCTTTCAGGGTTTTTGCCAGTTTAGTCCAACCGTCATTCTTTCCACTCATGGGGAAAAATACCTGCATTGGTTCAATACACATTCCGTCATAATCGGTATCAAGCATCCACATTGCTATACGACTGGTATCGCCGGAATCCACGATGCCTTTTTTTACATCGTAATAATCAAAGCCATTTACTCTGATTTTGTATTTTCCTTTGTCATTACCTTTTACAATTTTGATAAGTTCAACATCAGGCTGACCGACAAGCCAGAAACTTTGGTTAGAGGAACGGTTCTTTTTAAGGTCGCTTGTCATTAGGTCGGTGTTCATTTGCACTTTCAAGAGGGTAACGCCGGGCCAGTTCATTTCCTCAATATTCTTTGCAGCGGTGGGGTCAAATTGGAAAGCGGCAAAAACAACAATTTCCGGCTTTGGGAATATATTTCGGGCTTCTTCCAAAGCCATTGTCACCATTCGAGAATCGAGCGGGCGGGTTTCTCCGGCAAAACAGATTACGGCATGACGAGGTTTCTTTTCTTTTGTCTCGGCTTCTGCATGGAGTAAATGAGTTCCTGATAAGGTTTCTACCCGTGAAAATTCTATTTTTGCTCCATTCCGACCGATAATACCTGTTGCCCTTAATTCTTCCATCCAGTCTGATTGTTTTTTTCCGCTATCTGCGACATACCCTACACTATCATCAAGGGGCTTTACCACAGGAGCAGGCAAGGCTTCAACGGTGAAGGGGCCGGTGACACGGACTATTTTCTTGTTAATTTCCGGTTGATCATAGAGGGTTTCTCGTTCCGCTGGTTCATTATTAGCAATTGAGTTCAGGGTGATGTGTGGAACGGTTTTATAGACAAAGCCAGATCCCACACCTTGTTCTGGATGAGCAAGTTTGTAGTAATCAAAGATTGCGGTCATCAGCCGTTTTTTGGCAAGGGTTATGGCTATTCTGGAGGTATCGCAGGTTATCCAGCGGCGTCCCCACTGTTCAGCAACATAAGCAGTTGTGCCGCTCCCACAAGTAATGTCGAGAACGAGATCACCGGGGTCAGTGGTCATAAGAAGGCAACGCTGAATAGGAATTGTGGAAGTTTGAACGACATAGGATTTACCTTGTGGTCCAGATGTATCATTCCAAGGTATAGTTATTTTCGTTACCGGAAAGTCATCAAGAAATAAAATGTAATTTGGTAAATTACCTTTAACTTGTATGCGGTTTGCTTTCTCCAATATTCTTAATTTTTCTTCATCCATTCCCCAGCCATTCTGCGGAGGTGTATAATTTATACCTTTAAAATTAAAAGTATATTTATTTTTTTCATTTTCTCCCAAAGGACTTGGATGTTTAAGGCGATATAACCGAGAGCCTTTGGGTAATAAAGAGAAATTTTCACATTCTTCTTTTGACATCTCACGGCGTTTTCCATCAGGAAGCTCAACCCATTTCCAATCCTGACTACCATAAGGCTCGTACAGTTGGTAGAGTTGTTTAAATTTAACGGCATCCTTGTTTTTTGCATAGAAAACAATATAATCATGCATTTGCTCAACAAATTTTGCACCGAGCGGCATTGTTTTTTTTCTAAACGAAATTTGTCCTATAAAATTCTCCGCTCCAAATATCTCATCACAAATCTCTCTCACATGATGCACATTCTCATCGCTTATCTGAACAAATATGCTTCCACTTTCAGACAATAATTCTTTCGCAAGTAAGAGACGATTACGAAGATATGTCAAATAAGAATGTATCCCCAACTCCCAAGTGTCCCGGAAGGCTTTTATCATTTCTGGTTCTTGAGATAAATCGTCATCCTTACCGTCCTTTACATCTTTTTTATCAACAAAAGGTTGAAAATTGGAGCCGTATTTTATACCATAAGGTGGGTCAATATAGACCATTTGGACTTGTCCCGCCATGCCTTCTTTTTCAAGGAGTGAGTTCATAATGACAAGGCTGTCCCCGGCAATGAGACGGTTCGTCCAATCTACGCCGTGTTGATAAAACTCTATGGATTCCATGCGGCGTTTGTTCCGCTCTGCATCTGTTTCAAAGAAATCAAATGAACTCTGACTATCGGGGTTGCTGTCGTCTTTGGATTGGACGGTTCGGATTATTTTTGGAGGTTTTATAGATTCGTGGATATGAATTGAGGAAGTAGGAACATTAAAGGAAGTTCCCTCGGTTTTTCCCGCCCATTGAAGAGAAGGGTCTATGTGAGGGTCATACGAATAGGCTTTTTCCGGTGAGGCTGCAACATCATCAGCAGCATAGCCGACCGGGGGTATATTTTTACGCTGATATTCTTCTTCATCTTCGTATGTATAGGCATCTATTTGATGCTGATTGGCGGCAGGGGTGGCGGTTTTCTTTTTAGCCATTTAGGGACTCCTTTGATGTAGAGGGTATAATAATCATATCAACTAATTGTAATTTTGTAAAATATGGCAATTCAATACAATATTCAAAAGAAGAATTACGGTCAGCGATATAGATACCTCCAGATTTTAAGGACATTTTACTTTTTGCTTTTTTTAGAAAAATGTTATAGTGTTTGTTTTCAAGAAGGGTCATTATTTCATTGAGTTGATTATTAAGTTGATATAGTATATTGGTCAAAATATCAAAATACCTTCTTTCCATCCCATCAAGAGACATAAATGTTGCCGTATAAAGATTTCCATTGATTAAAGGAATAACCGATATTCCATGTTTCCAACAACATTCCAATTCCCTTCCCCAGCAGGGGCTACCGGGGTCAATATCAGACGACAATTTACTAATTTTTAATTGTTCTAATAAATCAGGGTATTCTTCTATTAAGATTTTTGGCGTTTCTTCTTCATAGATTGAATCATGATTACCTATATTTATGAGATAGATATTATTTTTTATGAGAACATAGTAAATCAAATCATTATCATTATTATCAACCAAATGAAAATGCCTTATACCAAATGAATTAAATAAGAAATCATTGATATATTTTCTATGATTTTTACTTTTCGTTTCATCGGTATAATATGTATAAGCGGATTTTGGAAGAAAGTTAAAAGATTTATCATTTCTTTTGAACCCATTTTGGAAATATTGTAATTTTTTTTTCAGTTTGGTATCTACATCATCATTTTCAAGCAGATATTTTTTTACTTTTGAGGAATAGCATATATTATATTTTTGTGGAACTATGTGAGTGTCTAAAAACTTTTCTATAACAAAAAAATACTCTTCAAATATTTTTATGTTGTTAGTTTCTGAAAAGCCGAGAGGCAATAAGCCTTTTTCTTTTTCGGGGAGAATAGACAAAACGACACGCCTTAACTCAAAATCGAGAAAGTGGAATATTGATTGTTTTATATCAGAAATACTTGGTAAATCTCTATTCATGTTAGGTATCACTTACTTCCCCGGCTTTGACCCAATCAGGGTAAAGGTCAGCCCACATTGATACCGCTCCCCACTTTCCGGGTTGGTTGTCTTATCGGAGCCATAGAAGCCGACAGACCCGGATGAAAAGTCCTTTGGCTGGGCTATGGTTGTAGTCCATTCCTTACCCTCGCTGTCCTTGATGGTTATTTGAAGGAATCTTGGGGCTTTTGGGTCTCTTTTGGCTGGTTCAGGCACGGGTGTCCTCCTTCATAGTGTCAATCTTCCGTATTATACCATAAAATCCGGTTCAATACAACTTGCCCTTGTCAAAAGCCCCTGTTTTTTGTAGGATTTGTCAAAAGGAGCAAATAATGAGTGTTAGAGCAACGGAACGACTGGTTGGGGATGTGGTTGTGGCATCCGGGCTGTCAAATAGTCCCAAAATGGTGGTTCAGGCTGTCGATATTGAGGCCAAACTGGTGACCGCCGTATGGTTTTCCGATGACCGTAAAGGTCAGATAGCGGTATTCCCGGCCAGCGCCATTGACAGGTGGGAGGCTCCATCAGCCCCGGTCAAGAAGGCTGGTCCGGCCAAGGCTGTGGATGGGAAGAAGCCAGCGGGTAGGAAGCCGGGGACGAAGTAGGCTCAGGTTAAGGTCTGAACTTACCCCGCCTTATGGTGGATTATCTGATTGACCACCGAACCGGGAGGGGCTGGATAAAAGCAAAATGGCCCGTATGGTCCATTTTGAAATGAGATAGCCATGCTGGATCTAAAAGGGGGCTGGTGGAGCGCCATTTTGACGCTTGACTACCTTTTATCCGGTCAGGTGGTGCCCGCACCACTTTGCGACAATCAAGTCTATTCAGAAGAAAATCGACCATTAGTATATTCTTTTAAATTGGTAGTAATTAAAAAACTACCAATTCATTAAAACACTTAACGAAAATCAAGTATAGTCAATAAATATTTTCAAAAAAAATTGTTAAAAACCGGCTTAAAACTCATACAGGAAAACTTTTATAACTTACATACTATACATGAACGATAAAAGACTAAAACCAATTCTGGTACATTATCTTCAATACAGCGAAATTGTAGATATAAAAGTTTTCAACACGCTAAAAGATTTCTATCTTAAATATAAAGATAGATTACACTACAAAAACTATAACAGCTTCAAAGCGACTCTGGCTCAGTGTGGTTATTACAACACTATAAATCTTATGATAACAGATTATTCCGTTATCATAGAATCTGTTAATATTTTATTTCCAGAAGACTTTGACGATAAAAACAAAGCGTGGCTATCGTCAATCAACTTCTGGAAGAAGATATAAAAGATTGTCTATCAAATCTATAAAAAGATAGTGGAGAATTAAAGTGATAAATAATAAGTTTATCGAAGCCGCCACAAAAGTGGCGAAGATCCAAAACGCTCATAACGGCGTTGAAGATTCAGTTTCAGTGGAAGCTATTTCTGCTGATTTCTTAAAAAAAGTTGAAGAAGTTGATTTCAATAATCAATATAATCTTCCGACTTTGGAAGCTATCGCTCAAGTTTCGGTAGCGTGTAATATAAATACCAAACAAGTCGATGATTTGATTTCTGGAATAACACGCCGCCGGTTTATTGATAAGACGCTTCGTGAAGAAAATGATTATCAACGATTTCTTCTTGATAAAGCCATAAAGTTGTTTGTGGAAACGGAAGACACCGATATAAAGTTTGATATTCGTCAAGCTATCAAAAGCCGTGTTTCCACAAAGACGTGGTTTAAGCCGATGAAAGAAGAAGTCATTCCGGCTGGTTTTGAAGAAGCGGTTTCAAAGTCTGTTGAGTTTATCAACTACGCTCAAGTAGCTTCATCAAAGCGTCCGCCAGACTATGTGGCTACATATTCAAAAGAATTAGAAGAATTAGAAGAGTTGATTGAGCGTCTTAAGCGATCCGCCGGAGCGCCGAAGATAGCGGAAGTGGTAGAAGAATACTGGCGTGACGAAAAATCTGTAGCTGATATTCAAGAAGAAATTAAGAAGACTGAAACCGTGAGTAAGTCTATAGCGAAGTCCGGTAGTAAAGACGAATATCAAAAACTTCAAAATATTAAAGCCGATCTGGATAACGAATTGACTACTATCAAAGAAGCGATCGCAAGATATAAGCTTAAATTGAAGAAACTTCAAGCTCTGGAAGCCATAAGCGTACCGGAATATTCTTTGAAGCTAAACACTTTATTGAAAGATTTTATTGATAATAGCGTAAGTGAATTAATCACTTCCATATCGAATCAAGTGGAAGTGAAATTATGAAACTAACTTACAAAGACTTAAAATTGATTAAGACGCTGGCACTAAAAAAATTAGACGGCTGTTTTTCGATTGTAGATAACAAATTGATTTATTGTGGTGAAAATAACGGATTTATGTCTATTGTTAAAGCCACTATCTGTGAAGCGCCAGATCATCCAGATTGTGATTTTAATTTTTTTGATTCAAAAGACGCTGATAAAATTACATACTTCAAAAACGGCTGTGATTTCATTTTTGATTATTTAAACAATACTATTATCTTTACCGCCGATGATTGTGACGGAAAAACGATGTTTAGAATTCCATCTGATGTTTGGATAGATAAAACCGACTACGATGAAATGTTGAATATTATCGACGACTTTGAATATCTTGAATTTCAACCAGTTGATTTAAGAAAAATTGAAACAGAATTAAGCACTATAAAAAAACTCGCTAAAATCAAAAATCATTCTGACTCTTTTCAAATTGATAAAAAAAAGTTGTTTTTCATAACCGATGCCATTTTTATTTCTTTCAATCATAATCTTGAATTAAAGTTTCCGTTTGATATGAAATTAGATAAGCATTTCGATAAAATAGAAGTAGCGGAATATCCAGACGCTTACGCTTTCAAATCTGTTCATGACGGAATCGAATATTATTCCATCGAGAAGTCTGATAACTACTTACCGAATGAAGCTAAAATAAATAGTGTAAAACCAGATAAAGATAGTAGCCATAGTCTTGTTATTCCGTTTTCTGAATTCACTGGATTCATTAACTTTCATAAGAGCGCTAATAAACTTATTAAAAATAAATCATCTTGGCTACTTGGTGATATTGAAGTTAAAATTGATGATGATGGACTTCTTCTTAAAGTTGAAAATACTTTTTGTTGTTTGAGACATATAATAAAATGTAAAACGGACGGAATTAAAGAAAGTTTCCATATTCCATCTCACTATCTAAAACCAATACCATTTAGCGGAGATATAACGATGACTTATGATTTTGAAAATGATCACGGTATAATTTTTGAAGATAAAAACATATTTGTTATTTTATCTAAAATTACTTACGATAAACACTAACAAAAAGTCATCTTTGACTTGTTTTGTTTCTTTAATCGGCGGACTTAATTGGTCTGCCGATTTTTTTTGCTTATTTTTTTAGATGTCCTTGGTTTCTTGCTGATAATGAAAACATTCTCAAAATCTATAAAATACTCGACCGCTTTCAGGTCGTAATTGATACCATGCTCCGTGAATCCCTTTTGAATCTTCGTCCTATTTTTATCCAAATCAAGGTTCAAATCCATAATCCATGTGTTATTGCGTTTTTTGGCTTCATACCCCAATAAGAAGTCCTTAACACTTTCCTTATTCTCCAGTGGAGTATCAAAATCAATAGAATCAAAAATGGTTTTGTCAATTTCCAAAAGCGCCTTAATGTCCTCCATCGCTTTATCGAGAATGGAACTTTGCTCTATTGGCGCATCATAATCCCTGATAAAGTTTGCCATAAATACCTTGTCATTTATCAGATTTTCCATAGCCTTTTCATCAAAGACATATTCTTCCTCTGTATTGAATAGGAATAGTCTTTTATTGGCGGCTATAAGCAAGTAGTTATCCCAGACAAAACATTCATCAACAATTTGCCGAATCTCGTTCCTTTGGCTTTCAACATTAGCCTTAAAAAAGCCGAGTATTTTGTCCTTTGTGTTGTAGTAGGCAGTCTTTTTTTCGTTGTTATCAAACTTTGTCCGTTCCTGTTCCAACAAGATTTTATTATTGGTCAGGGCTTGGGATTTTTCTTTCATGCTTAATTCAAATGAAGTTAATCGTTTTTCAATATCAACAATAGCGGCAGTATCAATTTCGTCTGATTCAAGGGCTTTACTAAAATTGTCAATTCTTTTTTTAATTCCAACTACTTCCTTTTCTCCAGCCTTAATGGTATCTTCAAGCTCGGCGATTCTTATTTTTATTTCTTTTTGGGACTCCTCAATAAGTTCCTTGGTATTGTCGAATACCAGATAAAAATAGAAAAAGAACAAGTTAAAAATAATGGATATTTTTTTCTCGGTAAAAGCCTTTGGATATTGAGAACACTCCGACCTTCTTATTTTGACATGATGGTGATAGCCCATGTTATTATAGATTTTCAACTCTCCGGTCTTTTTCGACATTCTTTTCTTCATAATGTTGATATTGTAGAAAGCGGAGCCACAAAAACCACATTTAATCAGTCCTGTCGCTATGCCGCTGCTTGCGGCTCTTGTTTCTTGTTTGCTGTTATACAATTTTCTGTTAATTCTGAGCCGTTCCCTCACCTTTATCCAATTTTCGATGGATACAATCTTTACCGTATAATATGGTGAAGGTTTATAGAACTGCTCATCATTCAATTCTGCGAGGCTGTCAATTTCAAAATTATCAAACTTTTTTAGGATTTCAAGCCCTTTCATATTAAGCGAATACCCGGTATAATCAAAATGTTTCAGAAATATCTTTACTTTTTGAGAGGAGTGGAGCCTGTCCTCTTCTGTCTTGCTTTTACCATGCAATTTGAAAGCAATGCTTGAAAGTGTATTGCCATTCAGAAAATCAGAAAACGCAACTTTCAATTTTTCGATTTCACTTTTCACCGGTTCCAATATTTGATGGCCCTTTTTATCTACGCCTGTTTTCTTATAGCCATAAAGCTTGCTATGAGTTCTTCTCCCATCATCAATACGATCATGTAATCCCCTTGTCATTCTACTTACAATTTGTTCCCGTTCATATTCCGCAATAGAGCCAATGATACTCATAAACATCTTTACTTGGGGGTCATTGACATTATATTCTCGATCCTTTTCAAAGAGAATAATTTTATGCTTTTGAAAAATAGTGATAATATGGGCGGTTGGAAGTTGGTTCCTTGAAAGCCGGGATTGTTCCCATACCCATACTTTGTCAATTTTTTGGGCTTTTATGTCCTCTAATAATTGAGAAAAACGGGGCCTTTTAGCAAAAAGATTTTCATAATCGTCTATTTTATAGCCTGATTTACCTTCATCCTCATAGACCTTAAAATCAAACTTATGTTTCTTGGCGAACTCTATTCCAGCCTTAACCTGCGATTTGATGGTGGGAACGCCGTCATTGTCCCTCTTGGCGCTTGTTCTGCAATAAATAGCCAACATAAGAAATCTCCTTACAACAGTGTATCATAGATGAAAACTTCTTACAATAGGCTTTTTTGTCTTTTGTGCGTTTTTTCTCCGGCACATTTTTGCGGTTGCTGGAAACCTACGGTTTCCTTTATCGCAACCGCAAAAACGTCGTATAGCTTTCACGTCATGTGCAATTTGGTCTGAAACTATTGTAATTATTTTAAAACCGGACTATAATAATATAGAGGTAAAACAATGGACGAAAAAACAAAAAGACATCATTATGTGCCGCAATTTTTAATTAAAAATTTCACTAATAAAGATGGTAAAATATTAATATATGACAAAAAAAAGAATGTATTTTTTAAGGCTGTACCAAACAATATTTTTCTAGAAGGTGACAGAAATACTTTTGAAAATTTCGGTGGTGAAAAAAGTGATGAAATTGAAAAAATGTATGCTGATTTAGATTCTGTCTTTAGCAAGGCATTACAGAAAATTGTAAATACTGGAAAGATGGAAGTTGAAGATCTACGGATATTATTATTATTTGCATATACTCAAAAGTGGCGTGTACCACAATATGATCAAGCACTAGATGAAGCAATTAATTATTACACTGTAGATAATTTAGGATTAGGACTAAAAGAAAATGGAAATGTGGTCGATGTTAAATTAGAACCTTTTTTTAATAGTATGGAAATGCAAGAAACAAAGAGATTCTTGCTCGCTCTACAACCTTTTAGATATAAAAATGATTATAAAAAAATATTCAAAAATTCATTTTTATTATCATCACCATATCCTGCCTTACTTAGTGATTGTCCCTTTAGAGAGGCTCAGGCAAATACAGATATTGCATTTGAAGATTTTATATTTCCAATACATGAACAATTAACTCTTGTGTATGCGCAACGAATTGATAAATATGAATTTGCAAAATTTACAGAGTCTGAAAAATACGAAATATTTATCAAAAATTTTTCACTATCCCGAGATGCTACAGCAATATATTATGCGGATCGTTTTGTTGGTTGTTCAGATGATGAATATCTTCGTACAGTTGTAAAAAATTATAATATTGCAAATAACAACGAAAAATTGAGAAAGGCTATACCTATGTCAGTATTTTGTTTTATAAATAACTATTATAATGATGAATATAATAGGTGAGGCAGACCAAACTGCACATAACATACGGTTTGCGGTTCGGGGCTAAAGCCCCTCCGGGTTCTGTTCGGCTAGGTCGCCTAAAGGCTCCCACGCCTCACTCCACCCACATTTTGTCCGCCCTGCAAATGCTTCGCATTTGCTTATTCGGGCGGCCAAAACGTCGCAAACCTTTCACGTTATGCGACATTTTTGCGATAACGGGCGGGCGTGGTGCCTCATTTCAAAAAAGTACCTTTAAGCCATGCCACGAAGCTTGGCTTGGTGGGCAGCCAACATGGCGTTGACGGCTCGATGAACAGCTTGCTGTAAAACGACCGGATTGTACAGTTCCTTAAAAGCGATCAACCTGACCTTCACCTCATCGGCGAGATGAGTGGATTCCAAGAGGCGTTGATACGGGGTTTTAGGGCGGTCATAGTTCTTGACCGTTTTTGATCCGACGGTAGTTTTACTGATGAGTTTCTTGTTTGGGATGAAGCAGTTGAGCAGTGGGCAGAGCGCCGCATAGACCCGCCCCAGGGCGGCGAGTTCCTTCTCCGTGTCGAGGCGGTAGTAGCCGATATAATTTCTGACGAAGGCGTTATTTTTCTGTTCGGCGTAGCAATTATCATTTTTATGACGGGAACGGCTGCGGGACAAATCGAGGGTTTTGGTGATTTTCCACCAGTTCAAAGTGTCGTAATTTATGAACTCACTGCCGTTATCGCTATGGAGCTCAATCATAGCAAAAGGGAGGGTGGAATGGACGTTTTGGAGGCCTTCAAGGGTCCATTTATGCGCTTTGTTGCGTAACGGACGAAATTCAGACCACCCGGAAGCGACATCGGTAACGGTGAGGGTCAGATTGAACTCGCCTGAGTCATTATCACCACAATGGTGAACCGTGTCCGTTTGGAAATAGCCCGGTGTAGTGCTCTCAGCGGGGCTGTAGTGCGTCCGAATGGGTATCTGCTTAATGAGGGCTGCCTCGCCGCACCGGGTGCCGCTGATGCCCCGTATCTGCAATTTGGCCCGCTCGCTTTTGAGTTTCCGGTCGATAGTCGCGGGGCTGATTTTGAGCAGTTTTTGCTTGATTTCAGGGGTGAGGTGAAAGTCCGGTTCTCTGCTTGTCTCAAGATACGGCATAGTTTCTTGCATAAACGGGGCAAGGTATTTTCCGCATTTATACCAGAAAAATTGCCAGATATCCCGTAAGACTTTTACAAAGTCCGGACCGTAGACCAGCTTTCCCTGGCGGTTGCTTGGCCGTTTCTTTTTGGATGTTTTTACCCGTTTTTTCA
>BNVE01000123.1 GCA_025997875.1 Spirochaetia bacterium | reverse complement strand
CCCATAGGTACCCCCGGCGCCGTCGGACAATAGTCCGCGGCGGCCGGTTTAGTGTATGGGCTACGGTAAGATTTTAACGTAAGGAATTCGATCCGCTATGGTAAGATTTAACGTAAGGCAATGCGAATTCTTGACCCCGGTGATGACTTGTGATACCATTGATACAGTACGGTTGGCTTTTTTAGCGACCGCTTTCAGTTTGATGTTGCGGAGGTCAAGCTGGTATTTGATCCAACTCCCTTCCGGCGGCATGGGATGTTCCTGCGAACGTGTCCTTTGCATAAATCAAGCTCCTTTTTCCCGCCAGTGATGGCGGGATTATTAAGGTATTGCAGGGACCGGCTCGCTCCCGGCCCCTGCAATTTTTTTCTATCGGTTTGTAAAGTAATCAACCGATACTATATTATTATCGGATTTTCCAAACTATGTCAATTAAATTATTGGAAAAATCAAAGGATTTTGTGAAAAATATCGGATATTCTGGCCAAATAAAATTACTCATAAAAGAACTGGGGCTAAACCAGACTAGCCTTGCCGCGAAATTGGGGCTTTCTCAGGGGGTTATTTCGGAATTTTCCAGTGGTTCTAGGGAGCCTTCTAAGGAATTCCTATTGGGTTTACCAAAACTTGGGATCAGTCTTGATTGGTTTCTGACTGGGGAAGGAGAGATGTTTATTGCCAAAAACGATAAAAAACACCCGATTATCGCCGAAATAGAGGCTATAGTTGATAAAAAGCTAGAGAAGATTGAGGCTCAAATCGCCGAAATAGAGGGGCGGATAAAAAACAGGCCGCCAAAAGACCCGAATTCAGGGATGTTTGTATCCGAACCTGAGCCGGAATATGGGGAAGATCTAGATGAGGTTACTTTTGTGGAGGGTATCGCTGCTGGACGGCCTATCTTTCAGTCTGAAGCCCGGTCTACCATTCCCGTACCCAGGCGTTTTATCAAGACCACGCCGGAAGATTACTACGTTGGACGGATCAGGGGTACATCCATGACTGCCGCCGGAATACCGGACGGAGTCCTCGTCCTTATCCGCATATCGGATACACCAAGGGACGGGGCGATTCAGGTGGTGGAATGCCAGGGAGAGGCCACGCTCAAGCGGATGCGGGAGATTCCGGGAAAGGGCTGGAAAATTTGTTTTGATGACTATACAGGGCGGTATATTGAGATCGGCTCCGGTGATGAGTTTTATATTCAGGGGGATTTTATTGCCGTTTTACCGGAGGATGACTAGGGATCATGAGTAGACAGGAAGCCCGTGCAAAGGGATGGAACACCTTCCGTGAAAATATGTTGCAGTACGCAGGAGAGCACCCGGAATTATCTTTTGATGATTTTATACTCCAACGGATATTCGGAGCCTATACGTTCTGGCGGGAAGCTCGGACAGCGGAACGTCTTCGGGACTTTGAGAAGGCCGGAGACTTTTATCTCAAGGCCGTTGAAAGCCTTGAGCAAGCCGAAAAATTGGCCGAGTACCCCGCCGCCGCCGCTTATGTGGAGAAACTAAAGGCAGAATATTACGATTTTGTGGTTCACCGGGACCCCTATTACCGGCTCAATCTCAAACAACTGTTACGTCTTATTCAAGAAGAACCGGGAATATTGCAGACCGAGACCTATAAGCGGCTCCATCTGTCCAAGCCCGAAATAACCTATACCCTCTATTTTGCCGAGAAGGAGGGGCTTATCCGCCGAGAAGAGAAGGGCCGATCATACCTGTTATTTTTTGAACATGAGAAGGTGGCAGACGAGCCGATCTTGAATATTCAGGATGATGATATAGACCTCCGGGAAAGGTCCGAACAACAAGCGGCGGTCAAAAAAGGCTGTCTGTTTGTATTCTCTTGCTTTTTCTGGATTGCGGCTCTTGTAGGCGTAGGAGCCTATACCGGGTTGGTAGGAGCCGGTATCGTAGTGGTCGCTTTTATTGTATGGCAAATCATCAGGAAAATTCGCCGATCCACTAATCGCTTTCCTGAAAAAACGCACTGATCGCTTCCCCTGATCGCTTTCGCTTGCCAATTTATCATAACTCTTTATAATATAAAGACTTACAACCACACTGATCGCTTTTTTTGAGTTTTGTTTTCTGCTGATCGCTTTCCGGATATTTTGGTAGGTTTATCTTCTGATTTTTCCAAGTCGTATTCCGCATATTCCCCTAAATCTGCGCTTTTTTGGCAGTAAAATCGGGTTTTATGCCTATTTGAAGCCCATAAAAGCCATTTGAAGGGGTTCTAGGCCGCCGCCACTTCGTTGTTTTTCCTCTATTTGTGTGGGTTTTTCGTCTTTTTTCGCCGTGGTTTTTGCGGGGCTTCGAGGGCCTTTCCGCTCCCTATTTCTTTATATTATATAGACTTACACGCCGCTCCGAGGGCTTTCGGAATTCCTATTCTTGCTGCTACCCCACAACAAATGAGCCAGTTCCAAAATTAGGGAAAGGGTAGAAAAAACGAGAGAAACCTTATAGGATGGGATTTACCACAAATCAATCCAAGAGAGACTCTCGTTATGAAAAGTATAACCGAAATAATCGGAAGGGCGTAAGCCCTCTTTAACCTGCCGTATAAACTTCAAGGATGTTTTGAAGAATACCTGACCGATGAATACAAGACATTTCTGCAAATGCTCCGGGTGATTGAAGATGCGTTACCGCCAATTATGAGACGGTATGCCGGTATAGGCAGGAAACCGTATCAATACTTGCCATTCATAAGAAGCAATTTTGCCATGAGATATTTCAAGTTCTGAGGCTAACCAGAATTTTTCCAAGGTTACCCGGATGGTTGATAAAAACGGTTCCGCAATCATTCTGAAAAATAATGTCCCCTAATATATGGTTATCCCCTTCCAGGATGTGGAACAGGCCCGGATTTTGGCGGACGAAGAACTGTTCGCTCTTTCCGATGAATTGATGAAACAAAACAAAAAGGTCTACAAGGAACTGGTTAAGTGAAACGTATCTCTACGGATCAGGAAAAAATCGATCTGGGGCTCGGCATTGCACAGGGCAAATTAAGCCCCGGCGATATTTGCCAATGGCTGAATACGCATACGAAGCGGTTATAGTACAGGGCAATGTAATCGACTTCACAGTCAAGGGCCGGTCCGGACCGATGATGTTCCGGCGGCGGTTTCGGCGGAAGGTTCCGGGACCTTTGCCGCAAGGGACCGGCGGGAGCCCAGCAGTATCGAAAAGGGTTCCAGGAAAGGGAAGGTTTCGCAGATAATTTTGACGATCACCGTCATGGGGACCGCCAGGACCATTCCCGCAAAGCCCCAAAGGCCGCCCCAAATCATAAGGGACATGATAACCGCCAGCGGAGAAAGCCCCAGGCTGTCCCCCATAATTTTGGGGTCCAGCACAGAACCGATGATCATATTGACCCCAAGCATGATAAGGGCCACGACAATGATGGGCCCCGGATCGGGCCAGAACTGGAGCACCGCAAAAAGGGTGGCGCCGACGCCCACGGCAATGCTCCCCAGGTTGGGGATAAAATTCAGGATGAATTGGATAAAGCCCCAGACCAGGGCAAATTCCAGCCCCGCCAGGCTCAGGCCGATGGCAATCACAATTCCCGTTATCAGGGAAATGATAAACTTGATCGAAAGGTAGCGGGTGATCCGCAGGACTATGTCGCTGCTGATCTTTTTTATCTGCCCGGAACGTTTGCCTTCAAAGGCAAGTTCAACTTTTCTTTCGAAGAAGGCCGCCTCGGCCAGCAGGAAGATCACAAACAAAACCACCATAAGGGCGTCCTTTAGAAAGCCTATAAAAGAATTGGACAGGGAAAAGGTGATGTTCCTGATTCGGGAACGGACCCCCAATTGGGCAAGGAGGTTTTCGATAAAGGTGAGATGTTCATCATAGGAAAGATCAAGCAGATCGGCGACCCCCACATAGATCTCTGTTAAACGGTTTTCGTATTTTGGATACGAAGAGAGGATGGTCCGGCCCGATGAATAGAGCACCACCCCCATAAGGTACAGCCCCGATGCGATAATGATTACCGCCAGCAAAATCGAAACCATCCGGGGAACGCGCCGCTTTTGCAGAAACCGCACCATGGGCTCCATCACAAAGGCCAAAAGCAGGGCAATGGTAAAGGGGATGATTACCGGGGCGCTTATCTTCAATACGGTTCCGCCCAAAATAAGGGCAATAAAGGCCAGGAGCAAAAAATTTGCCCTGCCGGAATGAAAGGTTTTAAATTTATCGTTCACGTTGCAAGCCCCAATTCCTCAGCTTTCTTGAGCCCCTGTTCCCGGAGCAGATACTTCTGAATCTTGCCGCTTGCGGTAAGGGGGAAGGCGTCCACAAAGAAGATGTATTTGGGTATCTTGTAGCGGCTGATCTTGCCCCGGCAGTAATCCTGCACATCCTCTTCGGTAACCCTGGCGTCCTTGTGGAGGATGATAAAGGCCCCCACTTCTTCACCGTATTTTTTGCTGGCAATTCCTACTACCTGGACATCCTTGACGCCGGGCAGGGTGTAGAGGAAGTCCTCAATTTCCTTGGGGTAGATGTTCTCGCCCCCCCGGATGATCATGTCCTTGATGCGGCCGGTGACCCGGAAGAAGCCCTGCTCGTCTTTGACCCCCAGGTCCCCTGAATGGAGCCAGCCGGTTTTATCAATACACTTGGCGGTGTCCTCGGGCAGTTTGTAGTAGCCCTTCATGGTGTTGTAGCCCCGGCAGCAGAATTCGCCGTGGACCCCGACGGGGCACTCTGCGGATGTTCCATCCGGGCCGGTTTCGGGGTTCCGGATGGTGACTTCCACCCCCGGCAGGGCGCGGCCGACGGTTTCAACCTTTGCTTCAAGGGTGTCGTCGTAGCGGGTCTGGCTCATCACCGGGGAGGATTCGGTAAGGCCGTAGCAAATCGTTACTTCCTTCATGTACATCAGGTCGATGACCTGGCGCATGGCTTCGATGGGGCAGGGGCTGCCCGCCATGATACCGGTGCGGAGGCTGGAAAGGTCGAACATCTTGAACATGGGGTGGTTGAGCTCGGCGATGAACATGGTGGGAACCCCGTACACGGCGGTACACTTTTCCTTCTGCACCGTGGCGAGCACCAGCAGGGGGTCGAACCATTCCAGCATGGCCGCGGTAGAGCCGTGGGTCAGGATGGCCATCATCCCCAGGACCAGGCCGAAGCAGTGGAACAGGGGCACCGGCAGGCACACAATGTCCGCCGGGCTTAAGCGCATATTGTCACCGATCCCCAGGCCGTTGTTGAGGATGTTCCGGTGGGTCAGCATGACCCCCTTGGGAAAGCCCGTGGTGCCGCTGGTGTACTGCATGTTCACCACATCGTTGGTGTCCAGGGAAGCTTCGATTTGGCGCAGTTCGGCGTCGTCGGTATGCCGGCCCAGGAGGAGCACCTCGCTCATGCTGTACATGCCCCGGTGCTTTACCTGGCCCAGGTAGATCACGCTTTTTAAAAAGGGGAACTTGGCGGAGTTGAGGTGGCCGCGCGGCGCGGTTTTCAGCTCCGGCGCCAGTTCGTTGATCATTTCGATGTAATCCGAATCGCGGTAGCCGTCGATGATGCAAATGGCGGCCAGGTCGGACTGCTGCATCAGGTATTCCAGCTCGTGGATTTTATAGGCGGTGTTCACCGTAACCAGGATCATCCCGGCCCGGGCGCTGGCAAAGAGAACCGTGTTCCAGTCCGGCACATTGGTGGCCCAGATACCGATATGGTCCCCTTTTTTCAGCCCCATGGCGAGGAAGCCCTTGGCCATCTCGTCCACCCGCCTGTCAAATTCCGCATAGGTAAAACGCAGGTCCCGGTCGGCGTAAACCAGAAAATCGTGATCCGGCTGGGTTTGGGCCTTTTCCCGCAACACGGCGCCCAAGGTTGATTCAATATAGGTCATACCATTACTCACTTCTTTAAAAATTAAACTAATGTTACGCCGGTATAAGCTGAGGGTGTTATACCGGCGTGTAGATTACCGCGAGAATCCGGGCGGGCTTGCCGCCGCCGGCAAGGACCCGGTGGGGCACGATGGAATCGTAGTAGACCGAATCGCCTTCGTTCAGAGTATGCTTGTCCGCGCCGTATTCCAGGGCCAGGGTCCCCCCAAGGACGTGGATGAATTCCTCACCTTCGTGGGTAGACTTGGGCTGTTCCGCATCGGCTTCGATGTCCACGATAAAGGGCTCCATGTGGCGGCCCCCCTTGTCCGCGGCAAGGGCGTTAAAGTGAAGGCCCTTATGGCCGTCGGCGCCTGCTGCGGAACCCTGGGCGGCAGCTACACCACCCTTCGGCGATGCGCCCCCTTCACCACCGGGCAGGCCGGTGACAAACCGGGCCGCCGCGATAACTTCACCTTTGCGGGTAATCACCGGGCCCAGCTGCTCGTGATCGTCCAGCAGGGTGCCCAGCCGGACCCCCAGGGCCCGTGAAATTTTTAAAAGAGGCGCCAAATCGGGGATGTACCCTTCTTCAATGCGGCGAATCAGGTCCGTATCAAGCCCGCTGCGTTCCGCCAATGTTTCCCGGGTAATCGAATAGGTCTTGCATAGTTCAATAATCCGCTCGCCGGGACTGCGTTTTTCCGCCATGTGTTACTCCTTGAGATATTATTCCACAATAATAGATTGACGAAACAGGATCAATCGGACAAAATAAGTTATATGCAGGAACTTATAAGAAAATTCCCTCCGGAAAGCCGTAAGCACATTCGTTACCGGACCCTTGCCCGGGCCCGGATTCACGGTACTTTGGAGGATGAAAGCCTTTTAAAGGATATCAGCGTCACCGGATGCTGTGTAGAATTCACTTCCATGGCAGATATACAGCCCAATACAACCTATAAACTGGAAGTTATCCCCGAAGTTGCTGCAAAGATTGGTAAATTTGAATTACAGGTAGAAACCAGATGGATACGTTCCGGGGGATATTCCACCGAGGTGGGCCTCTTCATCGCCGCCTCTCCCAAGGGGAAGCTTTTTCAGCGTTATGTTGATTATCTTGCCTGGCGCAGCACAACTGCCGAATCATCCCCGGAATGAGCCGAATATACCATGCAGTTCCGGGATTTGAAGATCATTTAGAACATGAATTGGGGACCTGGCAGGAACAATGGGGTCCCCTTTATTATGCTGATCAGCATAATGCTGAAGGGCGCCCCTCCCCGTCCATAAACTCCCCCTCCGAAAGGAGGGCTCTTGCTTTTCCTTTTTGGCAGCAGAATGTCTGGCTTGAACCCTTCCGCCTGGAATTCAATTCCATCTCCGAAGCAGTTGCCGCACTCCGGGACATTCAGCGGAACTGGGCGCCGGCGCTCCACACCCAGTTCCGCCGGGCCGCCCTTATCCGGGACCAACTGCCCCCCATTTCCGCTAAACCCCGGCCCTTCCCCTGGCAGGTTCCCGATGCCCCCATGGGCGCATGGACCCTGCTGGACGCCCACACCCTGGTCGCCAGCCCCCGCTGTTCCAGCCCCTTCCCCGCCGGGGCTATCGAGTTTGAGGAAGACAAAATCGGCCCCCCCAGCCGGGCCTACCTAAAACTCTGGGAAGCCCTGGTTCGCTGCGGCAAATGGCCGGGACCGGGCGAAAAATGCCTGGATGCGGGGGCCAGCCCCGGCGGCTGGACCTGGGCTTTGGCCCGGCTTGGCGCACAGGTATACGCTGTGGACCGGGCCCCCCTGGAAGACCGGGTCCTCGCCATGCCCGGCGTCACCGCCCTTAAGCACGATGCCTTCACCCTTACACCTGAAGATTTGGGCCCCATGGACTGGGTCTTTTCCGATGTTATCTGCTATCCCCCCCGCTTGTACGAATGGATACAGAAATGGCTTGCCTCGGGGCTTTGCAAAAATTTTGTCTGTACCATAAAGATGCAGGGCCAGGCGGACTACGAAACCACCCAGCTCTTTGCGGAGATCCCCGGCGGCACGGTGGTGCATTTGTATCACAACAAGCATGAACTTACGTGGATCAGTATTCGTCCATCAGAAGAAAGTCCGGCAGGTATACATGTTTGACCCCTTCTACTGAGGCGCTGCGGTTTTTTTCCAGGCTAACCACATATTTGGGGTACTGATCCGGTATTTTAAGCAAGTTTCCGAATTCCCGTTCTATAATTTTGGGGTCATTGTTTATCATATAGGTAACCTGTACATACAATCGTTCACTTCGCCTGGTACAGACAAAATCTATCTCGAATTTTTCGTACTCCCCGACAAATACTTCATAACCCCTGCGCCGCAATTCGGTATAAACGATGTTTTCCAAAACCCCCGCAAGACGATCATCACTGTAACCCAGAATAGCATGGATAAACGAAACATCGGCTATGTAATATTTTTCCTGAACGTTGAGCAGCTTTTTACCCTTGATATCAAAACGCTGCGCCTTTTCAATGATATACGCCGCTTCCAGCGCCGAAATATACTCAAGAACGGTATCAACGCTTACTTTCCGTTTCTGGTTTTTAAAATAGTCAGAGATGCTGCGGGCGGAAAACAGGCGGCCCACATTATCAAACAGAAAGCGGACCAGCCGTTCCAGCATATCGGTATTTCTGATGTTGTTTCTCTGCATAACATCTTTAAGTACAACGGTGGAAAAAATATCACTTACTGCTTTATAAATAGTATTGCTGTTCATATCCTGAAAATAATGAATTGCCGGAAATCCCCCCAGCCTGATGTAGTTCCATATACAGGTATCAATATCCCGGGAACCATCTTTTTCGCCATTTGGGGCAAACCCGGCGAAGCTGGCAAAGCCTTGGACAAACGCACGGTATTCCGCGAAGGAAAGGGTTCGTACGGTAAATTGAACATAGCGGCCCGAAAGCAGTGTGGCAAATTCCGACGCCAAAAGCTTTGAATTGGAACCGGTAATAAAAATCTCCGTCCGTTTTCCGGCAAAAAAAGTGTTAACTGCCCTTTCCCAGCCGGGAAGATTCTGTACTTCATCCAGCAGCAGGTAGGTTTTTTCTTTGCCTCCTATTCGGGATTTAACCGTATTGGAAAACTTTCGAACCGTATTTATGGTATCGCTTTCAAGCTCAAGGTTGAGGTAAACCACATCTTCGCCCTTAACTCCGGAAGCAAGCAGTTCATCCCTTATCATTTCCAAAATTGTCGATTTGCCGGAACGCCGTATGCCGGTAAGGATCTTGATAAACGGGGCGCCCATATAGGGCCGTATCTCTGACAGGTAACTTTCCCGTTTTATCTGCATATAAACAGTATAGACCCCGGAATCTTCTGCGTCAAGATATTTGTCGACTGTAATCGATAAATATAAAGATTTCTAGTTTTTGTCGACTACAGTCGACGGATATCAAATATATTATGAATTTGTCGACTATAATAGACAAAAAACCAATTAACCCAATGTGACGGAGCAAGCGCCTCTATAACACAAAACCGCATCTTATGGTATACTGTTCATGTGCAGAATACGGTAACCGTGGCGGCCCTTTGTGCGGTGGGAGCGGAAAGGGTTGTTTCAAATGAACTGCGAAAGCTCGGGCTTACTATCCTTGATACGGGATTTGGGAAGGTGCGGTTCAGCGCCGATGTAAGCGGGATATACCGTGCGTTGATGGCCCTGCGGGCGGCGGACCGGCTGCTGCTGGAAACCACTTTTTTTGAAGCCATGGATTTTGACGCCCTTTTTGACGGCGTAAAGGCGGTTCCCTGGGAAGATATGGTCCCCCGGGGCATGGGACTCCGGGTAACCAAGGTCCGGTCCAACCGCTCCCGGCTTAAGGCGGCCACCAGTATCCAGGCTATTGTCCACAAGGCTGCGGCGGAGCGGCTCTGCGCCGCCCATGGGATTCGGCGGCTCCCCGAGGGGGAAAAAACAGCGGAAATTCGGGTCTATGTGGAGAAGGACCAGGTGTCCCTGCTCTTGGACCTTTCCGGGGACCCCCTGTTCAAGCGGGGCTACCGCAGCGAAGGGGGGGCCGCCCCCTTACGGGAAACCACCGCAGCGGCGATTCTGCTCCTGGCGGGCTGGCGGCGGAAGTTTCCCCTCTACGACCCCTTCTGCGGCTCGGGGACGATCATCATTGAGGCCGCCATGTATGCCTGGGATATGGCCCCCGGTCTGGGACGGCCCTTTGCCCTCCAGGACCTCTGCATTGCCGATCCGGCGGCGGAAACAGCGGTGCGCGCCGAACTGTTGGGCAAGGTCAATTTTGACCACACTATCCGCATCTACGGCAGCGACGCCGATTCCCGGGCGGTGTCCATCGCCAAGTCCAACGCCTTACGGGCCTGGGAACTGGCCTGCGGCAAGGTTCCCCAGCGGGGGGTGCGGCTGGATGCGGAAGCGCCCACCAGGGCGATGACCGGGCCGGGCGGCGCAGCGGCGGGTTCGGCCTTGCCTGAAATTAAGGCGCTGCCCATGAAGGACGCCCATGCCCCTGCCTCACCGCAGTCCGGCGAAAAAGGCCGGGCAGAAAAGGGCTTTATTCTGACAAACCCGCCCTACGGGAAACGGCTGGGCAGCCCCGGGGAAGCGGAGGAAATATACGGCGAAATGGCGGGGCTGTGCCGGAGCTTCCCCGGGTGGAAGCTTGCCCTGATTACGGATCACCCGGGCTTTGAATCCTTTTTCGGCAAGAAGGCGGATTCCTGCAGGGAGATTACCAACGGCGCAATCTCTTCATACTTTTTTCAGTATGAAGGTTTGTAATTTTTTGGGGGAAGAGGGGAATGGCCATCATCGTAGAACATGAAAAACGGCGGCGGGAAATTCTGGAGAAGGCTCTTGATGTATTCATGGACGAGGGCTTTGAGGACGCCACCTTCCAGAAGATCGCCGACCGCTGCGGCATTACCCGGACTACCCTGTACCTCTATTTCAAAAATAAAAAAGAAATTTTTAACTACAGCATCAAACAGCTCCTGATGGAAGTTGAGAGTGACATCACCAAGGTCCGCGCCGACTCCGGCCTTAATTCCGTTGAACGGATCATCCGGGTCCTTTCCGACATCATTGAACGACTGGAAAAAAGCCGCCGCCTTCTTTTGGTGGTTCTGGATTATCTTCTCTACCTTTCCAAAAGCGATACGGACCCCGATTCCCGGGTCCGCCGCCGTACCCTGCGCCTGCGGCATATCCTGGCTACCATGGTGATCGACGGCATCAAGGCCGGGGAGATCGCCCCGGTGAATATTAAAACCACAGATGATCTGCTTTACGGCCTGATTGAATCCGCCATCTTCCGCCTGGTGGTGCTCAAGCGGGAATCCGTGGGAGACTTAAAAGAGGCGGTTGCCTTAACGGTCCGGCGCCTTGCCGCAGAACCGGTTTAAAAAATATATTGTAAAGGAGATAGGCATGTGGGCCATATATGCATTGTTTTCTGCGATATTTGCGGCATTAACTTCGATACTGGCAAAGATCGGCATGGAAAATGTCAATTCAACGCTGGCTACCGCAATCCGTACCATCGTAGTATTACTGTTATCCTGGGGCATGGTTTTTATAAGCGGCAAGCAGCAGGAGATCCTAAGTCTTACCCACCGGAATCTGCTCTTCCTGGTCCTTTCCGGCCTGGCTACGGGCCTCTCCTGGCTCTGCTATTACAAGGCCCTGCAAATGGGGGAAGCTTCCAGGGTTATCCCCATCGATAAATCCAGCGTGGTCATCGGCATGATACTGGCCTTTGTGGTACTTAAGGAAACCCTCACCGTTAAAGCCGTCATCGGCGGTTCCCTGATCGCCATTGGAACCTTTGTACTGATATTTTAAGCTGTTGCTGAAAAAGATGGCAAAACAAGATGACTAAACCCTGGACTGTGGTACAGCGCTTTGAAAAAAACAAAACCGGCCGCGATTTTGTCTGCGGGGACATTCACGGTTGTTTTGACGATCTGGAATATCAGTTAAGGAAAAACCGCTTCGATCCAAAAACGGATCGCCTGTTCTGCGTAGGAGATATGTTTGACCGGGGCCCCAGGTCCCGGGATGCTTTAGGTTACATGCGGACAAACTGGTTTTATACGGTCATGGGAAACCACGAACACATGTTTTTGGAACTCTACTTAAAATATACCCGGCTTTACAAAAACTACACCTACCACAACGGCAGCGATTGGCAATTTAAGGAAAGTTATGACTATATCGCAAAATTGGCCAAGGCCGTCGACACGCTTCCCCTCATCATCAAAGTTGATGACACCCTGATCCTCCATTCATGCCTGCCCGATGTTGATTCGCTGGAAGAAATAGAAAATAACCCGGAAAAATATCTGGAGAAGATTATCTGGTACCGCGGCAGGTACCCCGAAAAGATACGAATCCCCGGCATCAAACGGGTGTACTGCGGCCATACTTTTGTGGATGAGCCGGAGGATTGCAATGGCATGATCAACATTGACACCGGCGCTTTCCTGCGCTACCAGGGCTTCCAGGGAAAATTAACGGTAATGGAGCTCAAAGGGAGATATAGGCATTGACAAAAGTATATATTGGTGTATATACTTCAATGTGGGGTTTAGATATGCAAAGTACCAAAGTTTTTAAGAGCGGGAACAGTCAGGCAATACGATTGCCAAAAGAGTGTCAGGTTACTGAAAAAGAATTGTTTGTGCAGAAAATA
>BNVE01000122.1 GCA_025997875.1 Spirochaetia bacterium | reverse complement strand
ATAATAGGTGACACAGGCGCCAAGGAAGGAATCGCCCGGAAAATGAAAGCCCACGGGCGGCCCCTGGACCAAATTATTGAAGATACCGGCCTTTCCCCCGAAGAAATCAAAAAACTTTAGCTGTGCAGGCAGGAGTCGCATAAGTCGAAGAAGTTTTTAAGGATTTTAACTATGTTTTCCTCTTCTTTTTCGACTTTTTCGACTTTGCGGTGGACTATTCCTCATGGTTTTGCGTTTGTGAGGTTAGTATGCTTCGTAGTTAATCCTAAAAGTAAAATTCCTCTGTCTGTGAGGGAACCGCTTGCGCGGAGAGCCCCGTGGGTTAAATTTGGAATTGTTTTCTAATTTTTTTCCCCTTGCCCCCGAAATATTCATATTAAACCTCTATATTTAATAAGATTTAGTAAAAAAATAAATAATATTGCTTGACAAAAAAAAATATATAATGATATAATCGGTTATTGAGAACTTTAAAATAGAGGGGGATATGTGTAACCGTCGGTTACTTCCCCTTCGCTAGATTAAGGAGGAGATATGAAAAAGCTTATTGCTATTTCAATCTTGTTAACAGTGTTGGCAACGGCTGCGTTTGCTCAACTGAAAGTGGGTCTTACCGCAGACTTTTTCCCTGAATTGATGAAGGCAACCGCGCCGTTGGATGATAGTGCGGATCCTAATAAAGGTAGCTCTTATCAAGGTCAGGGAACCTTTGATTTTATGAGTTCCGGGGCTTACACCGGAAAGAATAACGAACTTCGGCTTAAGTTGGAATATACCGATCCGGACAAGAATTATGGCGGTCAGATCCGGTTCAGGTTTGATAGTGTTATACAAAGAGCAGCTGCTAATGCCAGCAAAGACGGATCGGTTTTTGAAAATCCTAGTACCGATGCTAAAGTGAGTGCTGATACGTTTTGGAGCCGGCCCATAGACGATTACTCTATCTGGGGGAAAATTGGTAAAATCACCGCTGAATTCGGCGACCTGGCAGACAGGGGACAGACCACCAATTTCCGTTTTGATTCTGGTTTCGATTGGATCGTGGATGCACAGAAACAAGATAACTTTGGTATTTTGTATGCCAACCCGAGAGGCAGTGACTGGGCTAAAGCTGATATTAACAACCTGCAGGCAACCCCTCCGATTATAACAGGAACAAAGCCATTGTATAATAGTGGCATAAGCTATGTTAAAACAACGGTGGATTTTGCTCCCTTCTTTGTGCAGCTTTCCGGCGGTGTTCTCGAAATTCCTGAGGCTGTTAATGATCCTAAAGTTTCCTATAGCAAAGGTAACGCGGGTATCCGGGTGTCCGGCGCCGGCCTTCTTGACGGGAAAATAACCTTTGACGCGACCTACAAGATCAGGGGTGCCGATCCCAATACCGACACTAATAAAGATGGTATCGGCAAAGGCGGCCAGCCCGGGGACCCGCTCGGCGCATGGAATCATGCCTTTGGTGTATACGCCGGTCTTAAGGTGATAGACAACCTTGGTTTGAGCGTTGGTTATTCCGGTGCTGTCCAGGCGAAGGAGAGTGGTTACGAGGGAGGGAAAGATATCAAATACGTTTATCCTTTTGTGAGCGGTATTGACCTCCGCGCCCAATTTACCGGCATAGAAAAACTTACCATTACCTTCAACAATAACCTCAGCTTTGCCTATACCGAGGGCAAAGCTGATGGTACTACTGTTACTGGTCTGTTTTCCCCCTCGCTTGGCGACAGTCAAAAAGAAGGGTATTTCGCCATGTATAACGGTCTGGGCGCCGCTTATAAGGTTACCGATGCCTTTACCGGCAAGGTTCAGATCATAAACCGCTGGGCTTCTCTCACGAACGACAATCCGGGTAGGAAGGACGTATACGACAAGGATCAGCTCAGAATCGCGCTCTCCGGCACCTATACCGCAACTTCCCACGTGGAACTGGGAGCCGGCCTGGACTTTGGTATCGACCACAGTACTTACAAACCCGGTACGGGAATCGGGTCTAAAACCGGTGCCTTTACCTTTGCTGTTCCCCTCCGCTTAAAGGTCGTTTATTAATCAGGCGGGTCAGTTCCAAAATCTAAAGATTTTGGAACTGGTTCAGGTTTAAGTGTTTAGCAGAACTTGGGGCTGTCCGGTTTCGGACAGCCCTTTTGTTCAATAAGACGGTTCCAAAACCTCAGATTTTGGCGCCTGCTCCCATAAGGATGGTTTGTTTGAAAAAGCCGGTAATTGTTTTATTCCTTCTATTTTTTGCATCCTTGCATTTTTCCTGTAAAACAACGGATCCCAAAAAGCTCTACCCCAATATGATCGCCGACATGGACCCTATTCTTGTAGGAGCAGTAGACGCGGAATATAAGACCATACTGGGCAAATTGAACAAACTTGAGATAGATGCCCTTTTTTATCCCCGTTATAACACGGTGGCCCTTGAGTTTAAATATCAACTTACCACCTACCGTCAGTTCTGGACCCAGGAGGGCCGGGAACTTTTTATCAAAGCCGTCGAATCCTATAACAACGATTATGACTCCCGGAGCCTGAACCGGAAGCTCAAGTTTTCCAAAACCCGGCGGGCCTATGGAAAATTCTCAGGCGATCTTGAATGGTTTTCCGGTAAATTCTCACACGTCAGCGAATCTTCCCCCATCTACGAGATTGGTTACAGTTTCCAGGGGGAAAAGAACCGGGAAACCCCCTTTCTGACGGTAAGCCAGAATTCCGCCACGGAAAAAACCATGGCCTCAAGCGATAATACCAGAATTAATTCAATCGCTGTTTATTTGTACTTTATCCGCGAACAGGCAGCTTTCCTCGCCAGAATTTTCGATCAAACCGCGCTGCTCAGCGCCATTGAACCCAAAAAAGGCAAAGTTGACGATTACGACGGCTATACCGCCGGCGCCAATGAAGCTTATGAGGAATTTATTCCGAAATAAATCACCACATATACGATTAGAGCTGTTCGATGTCCGTCAGGGAAAGCCCGGTAGCATACATTATCTGTTCGGATGAGAGTCCCATTTCCTTCATTTTCCGGGCAGTTTCTTCCCTGGCTTGCCCATAACCTTCCTCCCGGCCTTCGGCTATACCTTCTGCCAAACCTTCTTCCCAGCCTTCGGCTATACCTTCCCGTTTGGCCCCGACCAGCAGGCTCTGCATGTCCAGGGCGTTCTTGTACTCATGATCCAAAACTGCCCGTTCGGCCTCGTCCCGGCTTACCGTCAATAATACTTCACTCGCCATGGCTATACCCTCTTCATACTCCACTATCTCGTTAATTAATTCCCGCTTCTCCCGATCCGTTACATACCGGAAAAATACCGACCACCGTTCCGCACTGCTCATCTCCATCACCGGCTTCGACGCGATCCGGTCCGCCTTCGATAGTTCTACCGTTATTATAGTCGTCTTTCCCCCAAGGGACAAGTTGTGCTCCTTGTCGTAATATTCAAACCGGTGTATCAGTTCTTCATCATCAAATAGGGTAGGGTTTTTCTCCGGTTTCTCACTTTATATAGGGCACTGGGATGTGTGGCGATTCAATCAAAACGAAAATATTTGAAAAATTTTTGCAGTGTGGTATTTTTACCCCATATCATGTACTATGGGGTATGAAATTTATGAGGGCGGTCGATATAATCGCGGCAAAAAGAGACGGCAGGGAGCTCTCCCGGGAGGAGATCGCCTTCCTTATCGGGGGCTATGTGGCGGGGGAGATACCCGACTACCAGGTGTCCGCCTGGGCCATGGCGGTTTTTTTTAAGGGGATGAGCCCCGGGGAAACGGCGGCCCTGACCGATGTGATGCTTAAGTCCGGCGCGGCCATGGACCTTTCGGGCATAGCGGGCCCCCTGGTGGACAAGCACTCCACCGGCGGCGTGGGGGACAAGACCAGTTTGATCCTGGCCCCCCTGGCTGCCAGCCTGGGCATCCGGGACCCGATGATGTCGGGCCGGGCCCTTGGCCATACCGGGGGCACCCTGGACAAGCTTGAGGCGATCCCCGGCTACCGTACCAACCTGAGCGTCAGCGAATTCCGGGAGTTCCTTGCCCGTGACGGCTTTGCCATGACCGGACAGACAAAGGGCATTGTCCCCGCGGACCGGCTGCTCTACGCCCTCCGGGATGTGACCGGTACGGTGGAATCCATCCCCCTTATCACCGCCAGCATCCTTTCCAAAAAAGCCGCCGAAGGGGCGGAGGCCCTGGTGCTGGATGTAAAATACGGTTCCGGGGCCTTTATGAAGGACCCGGTTGACGGCGAAAAACTCGCCCGCTCCCTGGTGAATACCGCTTCCGCCATGGGGAAGCGTATCATCGCATTACTCACCGACATGGACGAGCCCCTGGGAAGCATGGTGGGAAATTTTCTTGAGGTCGAAGAATGTTTCGACTGTCTTGAAGGGAAGGGCCGGCAGACGTCTTCAAGGGACTTAATGGAAGTAACCCTGGAACTGGCCGCCCGCATGGTGGTGCTGGGGGGCAAGGCCCCGGAGGCCGTTGCGGGACGCAGGCTCTGCGAAGAGGCCCTTGCAAGCGGAAAGCCCCGGGAGCTCTTCCTGGCCAACATCAAAAGCCAGGGCGGCAACCCTGAACAGTTTCTTGAAATGCGGGGCAAGTACCGTTCCCCCCACTGCGCGGAAATCAAGGCCGCGGAGGACGGCTACATCTCCCGAATAGACGCATGGCGGATAGGACACGCCGGGGTCGGCCTGGGTGTGGGCCGGAACCGCACAGAAGACCCGGTAAGCCCCACCGCCGGGGTGCAGTTCCACCATAAGGGCGGTGACGGGGTAAAAAAAGGGGAACCGGTCATGACCGTGTGGGGCAAGGATGAGGCAAGCCTTGCCGCCGCCCTCCCCGCCCTTGCGGCTGCGGTGGAGTATTCAAAAACGCCCCCCGCAAAACGCAGATTAATTCTCAAGGAAGTAACATCGTAATGAAATGGGAAAAGAGGGATATCCCTCCGGAAATGGTAAAAAATCTTGCGGCAAAATACGGCTGCGATAAGCTCACCGCTTCGATCCTGGTCCGCCGGGGGATTACCGGGGGGGAGGGCATTCAGTATTTTCTGGAGGATGATCCCCGGTATCTGCGGAACCCCTTTGGACTGCCGGGCATGGAAGACGCGGTAGACCGCATACTGGCCGCAAAGGAAGAGGGAGAAAAGGTCCTGGTCTTTGGGGACCGGGATGTAGACGGCATCACCAGCACGGTACTGGTTTCCGATTACCTCTCCAAGTTGGGGATGGACGTCGGCTGGCGGCTTCCCCTGGGGGACGAACCCTACGGCCTCTCCGTCAAGGCGGTGGAGGAATTCGCCGCCGCCGCCGGTACCCTCATCATTACGGTGGACTGCGGCATTTCCAATATTGCCGAGATCGAGCGGGCCAACGAACTGGGTATAGATGTGATCGTCACGGATCACCACAACCCCCCGGAGGAACTTCCCGCGGCGCTCACCATCGTGAACCCAAAACTCAGCAATTCTGTCTATCCCTTCCGGGACCTCTGCGGATGCGGGGTGGCCTATAAACTGGTGTCCGCGCTGCGCTTTGCCTCGAAGAGCGAACTCTACGGCCAGCAGATCTGCCTTCTTAACACCCGGCCGGTGAACGACGCCTGGATCATCGAAATCGCCAAGATACGCAACCTGGCGGTGGTTAAAGAATTGACAGAAACGGTGAACCCCGGGATGGTCCCCATCGGCGACACCCGGCTCCCGGCATTTCTTGAGGGACAGCAGATCCTGGTCTGGGACGCGCCCCTGCAGCAGCAGGCCTTTACCCGGCTCTTTGGCAGCGGGGTTGAAATTTCCATGCTGGACATTGCCCCGGAGATTGCAAAGGAAATTCCCCAGACCGCAGGGAAAAGCCTTCTTCGTTTAAAAGAAATTTCCCGGCTGGCCCGTTATTCCGCCGACGAACTTACCGAGCTGGATGTGTTCTTCAATATGTTTAGCTCCTTTGTCTGCAAGCGGGAAAAAATTTTTACCCCCGCCGATATTGCGGACCTTCAGCTTGCCGCCCTGGGAACTATCGCGGACATCATGCCCTTAAAAGATGAAAACCGTATCATTGTCCGCTGCGGCATGGAAGCCCTTAAAACAAGTCCCCGGAGCGGGCTTTCGGACCTTCTCTTCAAGCTGGGCCTTGCGGGCCGCCGCTTTGACACAAAGGATATTTCCTGGCAGCTCTGCCCCGCCATCAATGCCGCGGGCCGCATGGGAAAGCCCGACACCGCAGTAAAACTGTTACTGGAGACCGATCCCGCAGAACGGGACAAACTTGCCGCGGAACTTATCACCATGAACGGGGATCGCAAAAAACTGGGAGAAGACATCTGGAACATCGTGGAACCCCAGGCCTGCAAGAACCTTCCCGATTACGGTGATAAACTCGCCTTTGCCTGGGGTGAAAATATCTACCGGGGTGTTACGGGGATCATGGCTACCCGGCTGGTAAAGCGTTTCAATGTGCCCGCCCTGGTGATCTCCTTTGGAGTCGATACGATCACGGGCTCCCTCCGTTCCGTCAAAGGTTACGATCTCCGTTCCATCCTTACTCAGTGCGCGGACCTTTTTCTTGACTGGGGGGGCCACGATTACGCCGCAGGGTTCAGCATGGAAAAATCCAGGTGGGATGAATTCCTGGGCCGGCTTAAAAACGCGGTAAGCAGCATCGAACTTTCTTTGGATGATGACAAGGAAAAGGTAGTGGTTGACGCGGAACTTCCCCAAAGTTACCTGACTCCGGATATCTTTAAAATAGTGGATCGCTTTGAACCCTACGGCGAAGAAAACGAACCCCTGGTCTTCCTGACCCGTAATGCCCGGGTAAAAGAAATAAGCCTTATGGGGAAGACCGATGTCAAACACGTCAAACTGTTACTGGACACGGGAAAACACAAATGGCCCGCCGTGTACTGGCAGGCGGCGGACAAGGTTAAAAAGGATTTCGATCTGGAAGATTCGGTTGATCTGGTCTTCAACCTGTCCCGCAACTGGTTCAACGGAACCGAGACGCCCCAGCTTATCGTTACCGATTTGAAACGTGCGGAAACATGAGCATGGAGATGAAATATATATTGCCGCAAAAGATTCACCGTCACGCAAGGGGTGGTCTTGTTTTACTTTTCATATTACTTTGTGCGCAGATTTCCGCCCAGCAGACACAGCCGCAGTTTGCGCTGATACCGGAAAATCCACGGCCCGGGGAACCGGTTACCATTGCCCTTGCGGATGACAGTATTACTGCGGGCAGCGGCAGCGCGGATATCAAGGCGGTGCTGGTCACCGGCCAGGGGCGGCTCTCCCGCACAGGTTTTTTTGACTTCCCCGGCGCCGAGGGGGAACCGCGGTTTAAGGCGGCGATCCTGCCGGTCCCTTCCACCGCCCGGCCCGGCCCCGCTTCAATCAGAATTGAAACCGCCTTCGGGGGAAGTACTGCCCTGATAGCCGAATTGCCCCTGACCATTGCCCTGCGGGATTTTGTTTCCGAAGAAATTGAGCTTGACCAGGCCAACACGGATATACGCACCGTTCCGGACCCTCAAAAAACCGCCGAGGCGGAGCAGCTCTGGGCCATCCTCAACCGGGCCGGGGCGGACATTTATGCCCGGGACGCCTTCACCCCTCCGGTCACATCCACCAGGCGCACCAGTTTCTTCGGGGACCGCCGGGTCTTTAAATACACCGGCGGCAAAACCGACACCGCCATCCACGCGGGGATCGATTACGGGGTGCCCAGGGGGACGGCGGTCACCGCCTGCGCAAGCGGCAAGGTGGTCCTGGCCCGGTTCCGAATCGTCACGGGGAATTCGGTGATCATTGAGCACCTGCCGGGGGTCTACTCCCTCTATTATCACATGGATAAAATCGACGTAAAGGAAGGAGAGCTGGTTCGGACCGGCGCCCTGTTGGGCCAATCCGGGGCTACCGGGCTTGCCACGGGTCCTCATCTGCACTGGGAAATCCGGGTCGCCGGGGAAAACACCGATCCCGACGCCTTCGTTGCCCGGCCCATCCTTGACAAAGATGCAATTCTGACTAAAATAGGTGTTTCAGTGCCTTAAAGGCTTCGGTTTTTGGGCCTGATATTCTGACCTTTCAGGAAAGGGGGTGATTTTTTTTGGCTCATATCATAGTTGATGATAACGAGATGCTGGAAAAGGCCATCAAACGGTTCAAACGCATGGTGGAAAAGGAAGGCATTATCCGTGAATTCAAAAAACGGGAATATTATGAAAAACCCTCTACCATCCTTAACCGGAAAAAGAAGGCCATTGCGCGCAAACTGCTCAAAAAGACCCGTAAAGGCCGTTCCGAATATTAGCTCAAGAAGATGATCCACGGATTACACAGATTGGCAGGGATTATAAAATGCAATTCAAATGATAATCCTGTGAAAATCCGTGGGTTCTCTTCACTTATTTTTTTAACCCTCATATTTGTCTCTACCGTCGTCTCCTGCGCCACCCTTTCGCCGGTAAGCTCTGTCAGGGAGTTTCCCCCAAAGGTGACGGGGATCAACGCGGTTCAGCCGGATTGGCAGTCCTGGGCTTCCGGGCCCCCGGCAGCGGAGGAAACGCCGGGGGTCTTTTATTTTGCGGGGAGGATACAAAGCCCCCGGATGGAATTCCGGGCCCTGAAGATCGACCTTAGCGCGCCGGGGCTGCGTATTGTCGTGGGGGCCGGTCTTCCCAGCGAAGCGGAGGCCGGCGTTGTCGGAAGCGCCAGGAGCACCTGGGTGAGCAGCTTTGTCCGCCGGAACAAGCTGCTTGCGGGAATCAACACCAACCCCTTTGCCCCGGTCTCGGGCAGGGAGGGGGAGGAACGGACCATTATTGGCATCGCCGTCTCCGATGGGCGGCTCCTGTCCCGGCCAAGCGGCCCTTATGACGCGCTGGTCTTTTATACCGACGGCAGGGCGGCGATCCTGAGCCAGGCAGAGCTGCTCAGCCAAGCTAACACGGAACTCATCTACAACGCCGCAGGGGGCTTCGGCATTGTTCTGCGACAGGGTGAGCTTCCCCAAGGGCTCCTCTCCGGAGGGGAACTTCGGTCTGTGACCTCAGCGGCAAGTCCTGCGGCCGCCATGCCGGACCGGAATCTGCCAGAACAAGGCTTAGCCCGGCAGGACCTGCCCCGGCACCCCCGGAGCGCCGCAGGGCTTTCCGCCGACGGCAGGACCCTGTACCTCCTGGTCATAGACGGCAGGCGGCCCGGCAGCGCCGGCGCCACCGAGGCGGAAATCGGTTTACTCCTGAAACAGCTCGGCGCATGGGAGGGCCTCAATTTCGACGGCGGGGGCTCCAGTTCCCTGGCGCTGCGCTATCCCGACGGCAAGGTCCGCCCGGTAAACATCCCCATCCACCTTCACATCCCCGGCAATGAACGGGGGGTGGCGACTTGCCTGGGAATTGGAATAGATTAAGAGAATCCACAATTAATTTGTTGCCAAATACATTTTGACCGCTTCTCCCAGGGTCTTGTAAATCCTCCGGCGGTTTTCGTCGTCGTGTTCCAGCAGGGTAAACCGGAAGCCCGGCAGTTCGCTGGCGAAGCCCGAGAGGGGCACCACGCAGATGCCGGTGGAAGCCAGGAGCCAGTAGACGAAACGTTTGTCGGGAGCCACGTCCTTTGTTTTTTCCCGGATATACTCCGCCAGGGCGGGGTCTTTTACCGGCAGGGTCCGCGCAGTATTACTGCCGTCTTCGAGTACGTCGTCAAAGACGGCGGAGGCGTAGAGGGCGCCCCGGGGTTTTACCAGAGTGATGCCAGGGATGCCCCCGAACGCGGCGGCGGCCTCTTCGGCGCGCTTTTCAAACATGGCGGCCCGGCGGCGCAGGTGTTCGGGGTAGCGGGGGTCTCCCATGATGGCGGGGATGCAGAGCTGGGGAAGGCTGGTGGAACAAACCTCCAGGCGCTTGGCGTCCAGCAGGCTGCGGATGTATGCGTCAAAGCGTTCATCGGCCCGGCGGTTGTAGACTTCGGCCCAGCCGCAGCGGGCCCCGGGCCAGGGGACTTCCTTGGAGAGGGAACGCAGGGCAAGCCCCGGCACGTCCCCGATTACCTGGGAGAGGGCGGCGGTTTTTGCGCCGCCGTAGACGATATTGGCGTAGGTTTCGTCACAGACAATAAAGAGGTCGTAACTTTTGGCAATGCGGACAAATTCTTTCAGTACTTCTACGGGGTACACCGCTCCGGTGGGATTATCGGGGTTAATCAACAGGATTCCTGCCACAGAATCGTTGTACTTTACCTTGAGTTCCACATCCGCCATGTCGGGCATCCAGTCCCGGTTGGGGTCCAGGCGGTAGGTCAAATGTTCGTAACCGGAATGGGCGGCCTCGGCGGATGATAAGGTTGAGTAGGCGGGGGAAGGCCCCAGAACCCGGGCTTCCCGGCGGAGGAAGCCGAAGACCTTGGCCACCGCGTCCCCCAGGCCGTTAAAGAAAAGGATATCATCCGCTCCGATATGGACAGGGGCAGCCCCTTCAATAACAGTATTCCTGCGATTCACAAGGCCCGCCAGAAAATCGCGGGCGCTCCGGGCCCCTTCGGTTTCCGAATAGGCGTAGGAAAGGTCCTCCCCGGCCTTCTCCCGGACTATGTCCTTAATCCAGGGAGCAACGCTTTCCCCCTTCTTTACCGGGTCCCCGATGTTTTCCCACTGAATGGGGATGTCCCACTTTTCAAGACTCCGGGCAAAGGCCACGATCTCCCGAATTTCGTATTTAAGTTTGCCCGCTCCCGGATGAAGGATATCCCGTCTCATACTTACACCCCTGTTGTTTGCACTTCCGCCAATCTATTATATTCCGGCCATTTTTTCAATCAGCTCGGCGAGCAGGGGGATAAGCTGTTTCTTCCGGGAAACGATTTCTTTCAGAATATAGCTGCCCTCATCGGCCCTGGGAAAATTCAGCAGGCCGACAAAGGATTTTTTTCCCGCGATAAACAGAAGGGAATCCAGGGCCGTTACGTCGGTTACCAGGAGGGCGGAAAAAAGGTAATCCTTTGAACCGAACTGTTTGTCCAGGGCCGCCTGAATTTCTTCGCCCCGGACCGCAAGGCTCGCAGGGCTGTCGGTTTCAATCTGGCTGACCGAAAAGGCAAAACCCTGTTCCGTATATTCCTTCATGTCCAGGGTCACCAGTTCCGCTGCGGGCCGCTCGTTGGTCCGGTTTGCGATTACCTGCAGCTCACGGCCCAGGAGCTGAATGTCCAGGCCGCTTATCGAAGAGAGGTATTCCGCCGTCTCCCTGTCCGTATCGCTTGTGGTGGCGGAATGAAGGGTCAGGGTATCCGCAAGGATGCCGCAGAGCAGTATGGATGCGATATCCTTTTCCGGGGGAAAACCCTGTTCCCGGTACAGGTTGGCGATGATCGTACAGGTTGCGCCCACCACCCTGTTGATAAAGGTGATGGGATACCGGGTTGAAAGATTGCCCAGCCGGTGGTGGTCTATCACTTCAAGAATTTTATAATTTTCGATTCCCTCAATGGCCTGGCCGGGTTCATTGTGATCCACCATGATCACGTCGATGTTCGGTTCCCGGATCAGGTCCCCTTCAAAGATGACCCCCGCCACCCGGCCCTCATCGTCGGCAATGGGCAGACACCGGGAAGGGGCCCGGGAAAGGGGCTCCCGGATTTTTTTTACCGTATCCGTAAGCCGCATCAGGGGCACCGAATCGTCCCCCATGGCCCCTGCGGGTACGGAATACATGATCAGCATTGCGGTGGAAGAGGTATCGTAGGGGCAGCTGATTACGGACACATGGTTTTCTTTTGCAAGTTCCTCAAGATTCGGCGCCAGTGTATTGCTGTTGGTCAGGATCAGTGCCCTGACTTTCCGCCTGATACTGAATTCCTGCACATCCCAGCGATCCCCAACGATGACCAGGGCATCGTCAGGATTATCCTGCTCCAAATGGGCCATAAAATATTTGCTGTAAGAAGCCGCCACCACAATGGGGGACCTGCGGACTTCCCCGTTATTAAAGAGGGTCACCGGCTGCGCCCGAAGGGTATGTACCAGATAATCAATGGAAACGGGAAAGCTGGATTTTTTGTTGGGGTTGATGTTGGCGATAATATACCGGGCAAAGTTTTTGTAATGGAGCATGCTCCGGTACACCCCGTTCTTGTCAACAATGGGCAATACCCGCAAGCCCTCCTGCTCCATCTGTTCCAGGGCATCCCAGAGGGTGACATCCGCACATACCGTTTTGGGCTCCCCTGAAAGATAATATTCCGCACGGGGGATAAGGTCCGGCAGATACTCCGGCACGGGTATGCTGAAACGTTCAAAGATATACTCGGTCTGGGGGTTGATCTTTCCGGCCCGGGCGGCAATACAGTTTGTCATACCCTGGGCCTGCTTGAGCCTGGCATAGGCCGCCGCCGACACCACCGAATCGGTGTCCGGATTCCGATGGCCTATTATATAAACGCGTTTTTTCATATATTAAAAAGTATCGCCTGTCCCGGTGAATTTTACAAGGAGAATCCCTATGGAAATTTCTTCGCCCCTTTCTGTTTATTGGCTAAGCCCCACCACTCCCATGATGACGCCCCCCAGGACAAGACCGAGCACAAAAGGAATAAGCCCATAAGCCGCGCCGGCGCTATGGCCGTTGTTTTTGACCCTGATACGTTCCACCGCACGGTTCCTCCTTAGGGGTATAAACCGCAAAGTCGCAGAAGTCGAAAAAGGTAATAAGAAATCAGATTCTCTTTATTTCCTTCCTTATTCGACTTCTTCGACCTGGCGGTTAAAAACTGTCCGTATAAAAATACCGCAGAGC
>BNVE01000121.1 GCA_025997875.1 Spirochaetia bacterium | reverse complement strand
ATTATCGCTTGAAAGCGTAGTTTTCAGCCTTTTATCACGCTTTTTGCGATTTAGCAATAGAAAAGCTCGCCGATTTCCTGAAAATTCGCGTAAATCTATGCTCGAAATTCTTCATGCGTTTGTCGTGATAGGGGCTATACACGACCACCCATCCCCTATAAACTAGAGTATTATGATATTCCCCCTCGAAGAACTTATCGAATATGATCGTAACATGTACGAAATTACCTCCGCCGCTTCCCGCCGGTCTTACCAGCTTTCCATGCTGAAGGACCCCGAAATTGAGGATAATGACGGCAAGGTGGTTTCCCTGGCCGCCCGGCAGGTATTTACCGAACAAATCGAATTCCGCCTGGACGTTTAATAAGCCTGGGGGCGCCTGTTTATGTCCCGGGAAACGCCCGAACCATTAATGCCCCCCATTCCGGTCCTGATCCTCTTTGGCCCTACCGCATCGGGAAAAACTGAAATTCTTAACCGTCTCTTTGGCGCTGACGTTGCCATCCATGCTCCCTGCAAAGCGGAGATCGTTTCCGCAGATTCCATGCAGGTCTACCGGGGGATGGATATCGGTACCGCAAAGCCCTCAGCGGAGGAACGGGCCCGGATACCCCATCACCTTATCGATATCCGCAATCCCGATGAACAGTTCCACGCCGGGGACTTTGTCCGCCTGGCGGACCTCTGCTGCGCCGAAATTGCTGGCCGGGGGGCGCTGCCGGTAGTTTCCGGGGGAACGGGCTTCTACCTTAAAAACTTTATCCTGGGCCTCCCCGCCGCGCCCCCCTCGGACGCCGGCATACGGGCCGCCTTAAAAGAGGAATTGCAGCGCCGGGGCGCCCCTGCCCTGATGGAAGAACTGGCCCGCTACGACCTGGTAAGCGCCGGCCGAATCCATGTCAACGATGAATACCGCATCCTACGGGCCCTGGAAGTGTTCCGGCTTTCCGGGAAGCCCCTAAGTTCCTATTCCACAACCGGGGATCCCTCCCGGGAAGGGCGTTACCGTTTCCTCATCATCGGCCTTGAGCGGGATCGGGCGGAACTCTACCGCCGGATCAACCTGCGCTGCGCCGAAATGTTCCGCCTGGGGCTGAGCGCCGAGGTGCAGCGGCTGCGAGGGCAGGGCTATGGCCCGGAGAACCCGGGGCTTAAGGCCATCGGCTACAAGGAATTTTTTGTTGAAGACGGGCCGCCGGGGGCAGGGGCTTACCGTTTTGCAGATGACCTTGCTGCCGTGGAAACCCTGGTGGCTCAAAACAGCCGCCATTACGCCAAGCGGCAGATCACCTTTTTCGCATCCATCCCCGAGGTCCGGTGGGTGTTTATGGACAGTCTTGAGGGCGGCGGTCCGGTCTTCCGGATCCGCCGGGAACTGGAGAAGTTTTTGAATAATTAGAGTCTATCCACAATGTAACCGACTTTGTGGACAGATACTAATTAAAGTGAGTGAAGCATGGCTTCCCGTAAAATGGCGTTCATCCGGGTTTGATAGCCCTTTCCGGCTTTTTTAAGCCACGCCACCACATCCGCATCCAGCTTGCAGTTAACCGGAACCTTGACCGGCCGGTATAAATCCCGGTCTTTCCAGAGGTGGAAACCCGAAAAATCCGTTATTTCGGGCATATCCGAACAATCAATGTCTTCCTCTTTAACGCTGTCCGCCCGTTCCCAATCTTCCTTAGTGGGTTTTGGAACGGTTTCCATAGTGTAAGTTACCATAGCCATAATATTCCTCCTTTTCCCATTTTTTGGCATGTCTGACCGATATAATCCTTGTGGTATCCTGATCTAACTCTGTTGCGACCACAAACAGAATACGGCCTTCCGCGTTACCGATGAGGATATGCCGATCCTCATCTGCGCTATGCCTGGTATCGTACCGATCCCAAAGCATTTCATCATTAAAAACAAGGACCGCCTGTTCAAAACCAAGCTTATGCTTTTTGACATTGGCCTTGTTTTTCCGTTTATCCCAGGTAAACTTCATACATTTCCCCCTGGGGTTACAAAAAAAGCATAGACGAAAATATCTACATTGTCAAGTGTAGACTTTTCCCAAATTTGACCCAAATTCCATGTAAATTTTGTTGTTCTTTTCATAACATATATAGGGCATCAACCTGCGGTTTTGCTTGCATGAAAAGGCAAAATTTCAAAAAATTTTGACCCCCTCTCCCTAACAAAGCTCTTCCCCACAACCCGGCAGAAACCCCCTCCGCCTTATCCCAAGCGTGCCCGTGGGGATGCACGGTTGTATGGGGGATGGGGTTTCTGTAATTGGGTACTTGATCTTTTCTTCCCCTTGTTTCATACTGAATAAACTTTCCTGAGAGTCGTGGAACAACCGGGGATTTATTCTTTTAATAAGGAGATGCCGAAGTGCCCTGCGGAAGAAAACGCAAACTGCGCAAGATTGCGACCCATAAACGTAAGAAGAAGCTGAGGAAGAACCGACACAAGAATAAGTGATATTAATCGGGACGCCGGCGGTTTGAAAATTCAGGCGGGCGTCTTTATCAAGAGCCGTTTTTGGGGGCTGTGCCTGTTATGGTTAATATAAGGCGGCTTTTCAAGGGCGGCTTATTCTTTTTCTGCTGATTTAGTAAGGCTGGGCGTTTAAAAATTGCTGTTTTTAGACGCTTTGGATATACTTTCATACAAAGATGCAAGAACCTGATTCCCTGTTATCCCATATCCGTGGTCCTGAGGACATAAAACATTTGAATTTACCGGAGTTGAACCGTCTTGCGGCGGAGATCCGGGGGATCATTGTGTCTACGGTGAGCCGGAATGGGGGGCATCTGGCCTCAAATTTGGGGGTGGTGGAGCTTACCATCGCCCTGCACCGGGTATTTAATTCTCCCAGGGATAAAATTGTCTGGGATGTGGGGCATCAATGCTATGCCCATAAGCTCCTGACCGGTCGTTTTGAGGCTTTTTCGGGCCTGCGGAGGATGGGGGGGATTGCGGGCTTTCCCAAGGGTTCCGAAAGTCCCCACGATGCTTTTAACACCGGCCATGCTTCCACTTCAATCTCCGCCGCCCTGGGGCTTCTTGCGGGGGACCGTATCCTGGGAGGAGACTCCATGGCGGTTGCCCTTATCGGGGACGGGGCCCTTACCGGGGGGCCCGCCTATGAGGGTCTTTCCCACGCCGGGCAGCTGGGGCTTCCCCTGGTGGTGATCCTCAACGATAACAAGATGTCTATCAGCCCCAATGTGGGGGGGCTTTCCAAATATTTGAGCCGTCTTTCCATGAAGGCCCGGTACCAGAGCTTCCGCCGGAAATTCGACGCCATGGCGAAAAAGCTGCCCTATGTGGGGGATGTCTTCTTTGAAGCGGTGGTCCGGATGAAGCGGGCGGTAAAGGCGGTTTTTTATACCGATAACTTTTTTGTGGACCTGGGCTTTGAGTACGTAGGCCCCATCGACGGCCACAACCTTCCTACCCTGATCCAGGTCTTTGAGGATGTGCGGAAGCTGGGCCGGCCGGTGGTGATCCACGTGATTACCCGGAAGGGTAAGGGCTACGGCTATGCGGAGGATGATCCCGGGAGCTACCACGGGGTCGGCTCTTTTTCTGTGGCCGGGGGGCTTAAGGCAGGGCAGCCGCCGGCAGTGTCCGGGGGGAACCCTTCAGCGGAGGAAAGCGGGCCAACCTTTACCGAAGCCTTTGGAGCCGCGATCCTTGAGGCGGCCCGGGGGGATGCCAGGGTAGCGGCCATTACCGCCGCCATGGAAAAGGGGACCGGGCTGAGCCCTTTTAAAAAGGCCTTTCCCCTGCGTTTTTTTGATGTGGGAATCGCCGAAGGGCACGCCCTTATCTTTGCGGCGGGCCTTGCCGCCCGCTTTCTTAAGCCGGTAGCGGCTATCTATTCAACCTTTATCCAGCGAAGCATCGATCAGGTCATCCATGACGTGAGCCTGCAAAACCTTCCGGTCATTTTGGCCCTGGACCGCTCGGGCTTTGTGGGGGAGGACGGGGAAACCCATCAGGGGCTTTTTGACATCGCCCTGTTCCGCCCCATACCGAATATGACCATCCTTGCCCCGGCGGGGGAATCGGAATTAAGGCTCATGCTGAACTGGGCCCTGGAACAGGGGGCCAAACCGGCCCTTGGTTCGCCGCAGGGAGATAGCGCCCCGCCCGCTTGCGGGGCCGGATCGGGCCTTGGGCCCATAGCAATCCGTTATCCCAAGGGCCGCTGCCCCGGTGAAATACCTGAATTTTCTCAGGCGCTGGAAAAGGGCCGGGGGGTCTGGCTAAACAATTCCGGATTAAATGGCGTGGTTGTACCGAACGGCGCAACTACAAGCGCATCGGCTAAAGCCGAACAGCCGGTGTGCCTGGCTTTTACCGGGGGGCTCTACCGGGAGGTCTGCTCTGCGGCGGAACGGCTTGGCGCCTGCGGCATAGGGGCGGACCTCTACAATCTCCGTTTCCTTAAACCCGTCGATGAGGACTACCTGGCGGATATCATGAACCGCTATCAATTAACCGTTTTTATTGAAGAGGGGATACGGGCCGGCGGTTTTGGGGAATACGCCGCGGAACTGGCCCTGCGGCGCTTCTGTGCCGGAAAAGTGCTGGTTCTGGCCGTACCGGAGCATTTTGTTTCGTTGGGAACCAGGGCGGAACTGATCCGCATGAACGGCCTTGACGGGGAGGGGATCGCCGCCGGGGTACTTAAGGTGCTGCGGTGAGCGGACCTATGGCCTTGGGCGCCATGGAGCTTCCCAGCGGGGCGAAACTCGATTTGGGGGCCGCCCCCTGGATGGTTCCCCCGCTGGTGATGGGCATTGTCAACTGCAATGGGGATTCTTTTTTCCCCCCCAGCCGGGCCCGGGCCAACGAAGCGGTGGAGAAGGCACTGGGACAGCTTGAAGACGGGGCGGCGATTATCGACTTTGGGGGGGAATCCACCCGGCCCGGGGCGGCCTATGTTTCCGCCGACGAGGAACTGGAACGGCTTATACCGGTGATCGAAGGCTTCAGGCGGCGGTCCCCTGCGGCAATATCGGTGGATACCCGGAAGGCGGCGGTAGCCCGTTCCTGCCTGGAAGCGGGGGCGGATATTATCAACGACATTTCCGCCCTGGAGGACGATCCCGAAATGGGGCCCCTCTGCGCGGAAAAAAAGGCTGCGGTGGTGCTGATGCATAAACAGGGGGAGCCCCGGAATATGCAGAAAAGCCCCAAATACACCGATGCCGCCGCCGAGGTAAAGGCCTACCTGTTTGAGGCCGCCCGGCGGGCGGAACAGTACGGGATATCCCGGGACAGGATCATCCTCGATCCGGGGATAGGTTTCGGCAAAGCCCTGGCGGATAACCTTGGTATAATGAATCGTCTTGCGGAAATCTGCGGTTCCGACTATCCTGTATTGGTGGGTCTTTCCCGGAAGACCTTTGTCGGGGAACTGACCGGCAGGGAAGCGCCGGACCGGCTTGCGGGAACCCTGGCTTCCAATGCGTTCTGCCTGCTCAAGGGGGCGCGGATAGTCCGGGTCCATGATGTGCGGGAAACGGTTGATCTGGTTAAAGTTCTTTTTGGAATAGCGCGCGCGAGGGGTACGGGCGGCATCCAGGGGTAAAGGATAGGGGCGGAAGGTGGAGTGGTTTCAGCGGCTTTCTAACTTTTATAATCTCGTCCGTCCGGTTCTGGATGTGGCGATCCTCGCATTCTTATTGTACAAAGCCTACGATCTGCTGGTCAAAACCCAGGCGGTTCAGCTGGTAAAGGGGGCGGGTTTTCTTGCCCTCATCTACGGCATTGCATTCCTCTTCAAACTTACCACCCTGCAATGGCTATTGACCATGCTGGCCCCCGGGCTCTTTATCGCCATCGCCATCGTCTTTCAGCCGGAACTGCGGAAGATCTTTATCCGCCTGGGCCAGGGGGACCTCTTCCGGCCGGACAACAAGCCCCGGATCGGCCAGCTTGAGGCGGTGGTCACTGCGGCGGAGATACTCTCCCAGCAGCGGCGGGGGATGCTGGTGGTTTTTCCCCGGAAGATCAACATTAAAAACATCATCGACACGGGCACCAGGCTGAATGCGGACATATCCTCAAGCCTTATCGTTACGGTTTTTGAATTTGACGGCCCCCTTCACGACGGGGCCATGATCATACAGAACAGCCGCATCGCGGCGGCGGGGTGCTTTCTGCCCCTTTCGGAACAGCAGGATATCCGGAAGAGTTTTGGTACCCGCCACCGGGCCTCCCTGGGGATGTCCGAACAGTCCGATGCGGTGATCCTGGTAGTTTCCGAGGAGACCGGGGCCATATCCCTGGCCTACGACACTAAGCTCTACTACGATCTTTCCCCCCTGGAGATAACCCGGAAGCTCAAGGACCTTCTGGACCGGGGGGTCAGGCGGGAATCGGTCCAGAAGGATATCTCCCTGGATAAAGCCGGGGAACTTGGCCCGGAACATCCGGAATTTGCCGCCGGGGATACCCCCCAGCTTTCAGATAACCAACTTACGGTGGATGTCCAGTCCCCCGTGAAGGAGGGCTAGGATGGCCTCCCTGAACCTTAGAAAGTTGTTAGCCAAAACCGCGGAAAATTGGCCCGCCAAGGTGCTTTCCATCGCCCTGGCGATCATCCTGTTTGTCTTCCACCGGATGAGCGTCATGGAATCCCGGTTTTTTTCGGTGCCCCTGCGTATCGAACATAACGCAAACCTTATCCCCGCAAGTCCCTATGCCCGGATGATCCGGGTAAGCCTGAAAGGGGACGCCAACAGTATTTATCCCATTCTGGAAGACGATATCGAAGCCTATATTGATCTGCAGAAATACGAAACCGAAGGCTGGTACCGGACGCCGGTACAGATTCTCAAGAAGGGGACCGCCCTGGGGGTGGAGCCCCTGGAAATAAATGTGGACCCCATAGAAATTTCCCTGGAACTGGATCGCCGGATAAGCAAATTCCTGCCCCTCACTGCGAGCCTCCGGGGCAGTGTAGAAGAGGGCTACGATCTGTCCTCCCATACCCTAAGCCCTACCCAGGTGGTGGTGGACGGTCCCCTGCGTTTATTGGGGAATATTGCTGAACTCTATACCGAAGAAATAAACCTTGACGGCAGAAAAGAGGATTTTTCCGTGATGGTGAATATCCTTAACCGGGACCCCCTGCTGGCGATCCGGGGAAACGGGATGACCGAATTCCGGGGTTTTATCCGGAGCCGGGTTTCGGTGCGGAATTTTACAAGCATGCCCATTACCGTGCAGGGGCTGGATCAAAGATTCAATGCGGAGATCGATATTAAACAGGGGAGCGTCCGCGCCGAAGGCAGTCAGAATGAGCTCGACTCCTTTGTGCCCCCCGATGCTTTCCTCAGTGTGGATGCTTCCGCCATTGACCGGGCGGGGACCTATACGCTGCCCCTTGCGGTATCCCTTCCCCCGGAGCTGAACCTTCTGCGCCGGGAGCCCCAGGAACTTACCCTTACCGTTACCCTTCGCAGCGGCCCTGCCGGCGGGGGATTATGATTGTCGGGATTGGGGTTGATGTGGTCCATGTGCACCGGCTGGAACGGTGGCGGGCCATTCCGGGGCTCCTGGAGCGGTATTTTCATCCCGATGAGCTTGCGGCGGCCCTGTCCAAAGGGGGCGGGACGGTTTTATCCCTGGCATCTCATTTTGCCGCCAAGGAAGCCTTTGGCAAGGCCCTGGGTACGGGGCTTGCGGGGATTGTGTTAAAGGATATTATGGTGGTGAACCGCCATAACGGGCAGCCTGAGGTGCAGGTATTCAATACCGCCCTGGCGGCACTGCGCCACAGCGGCGCCAACCGGGTGCATATATCCCTGACCCATGAGAGGGATAACGCCATCGCCATGGTAGTACTGGAGCATTATGAGCAGTGACGAGCGGGAACTAAAGGTTTCCTTTCTTTCCAAAAAAGAATATACCTGTCCGGTATGCGATACCACTTTCCACAAGGAAGAACTCCTCTCCGGGGGCGGCAGGCTTATCGCCGGGGCCCTTACGGATGAACTTCACCGCATCTACGAGCCCTCCCTGAAATACGGCGAAGTCTACCCCCTGGCCTACCAGGCCACGGTCTGCCCGGAATGCTGGTTTGCCTCCATGGACGCGGACTTTTCCGAGCTCCCCGAAAAAAGCCGGGGTCTGGTCCGGAACCACCGGGAACGGCGGGTCGCCGACACGGAGCTTATCTTTCCGGGCATTGATTTTCACCAGAGCCGGGGCCTTGCGGAGGGCGCCGCTTCCCAGTATCTGGTGATCCGGTGTTATGAATACTACAACAAAGAATTTTCCCCCACGATTAAGCAGGGCCTTGCGGCGCTGCGGGCCGCCTGGCTCCTGGATGACATGGACAAAAAAAATCCCGGTCAGCATTACGACTGGCTTGCCATCCTCTTCAGGCGGAAGGCACAGTTTTTGTATAACGAAGCCATCAGCCGGGAGCAGGGGGGCAAGGAAACCCTTTCGGGGATGAAGGCCTTTGGCCCCGATACGGACAAGAACTACGCCTACGAGGGGGTCCTCTACCTCTGCGCCTACCTCCGTTACAAATACGGCCCCTCCGGCGATCCCGATCAGCGGAGGACTTCCCTGGAAGACGCCCGCCGGACCATCTCCAAGATCTTCGGTATGGGAAAAGCCTCCAAGGGCAAACCGGGCCCCTTCATGGAACACGCCCGGCAAGTCTACGACGCCATCAACAAAGAACTCAACGAGAGTGATGAATAGTAAGAATGAAGATGCGGCGCCGGAATCCATTCCCCTCCCGCGAAATATCAAATTGCTGATCGCCTACGACGGCACTGATTTTTCCGGTTGGCAGAGGCAGAGTGAAGAAAGCCTATGGCTTTCTTCACTTAAGCAGTTTTGCCCGGGGCAAAACTGCACAAAACAAAGGCGAACCGTGCAGGGTGTTATTGAGACAGCCCTGGAAAGAATCCACAAGGGCAAGGTGAATTTGACCGGTTCGGGCCGGACCGACGCGGGGGTCCATGCGGCGGGACAGGTTGCCAATTTTTATACCACTATTCGCAGTATCCCCGCGGACCGGTTTGTTCCCGCCCTGAACAGCCTTTTGCCCCAGGATGTGCGTATCCTTGAAGCCGCAGAAACCCTGCCGGATTTCCACGCCCGGTTCGACGCCAAAATGCGGACCTACCGCTACCAGCTGATCTGCGGCCGCCACGCCCTGCCCCAGGAAGGCCGCTATGCGCTCCAGCTCTGGCGCCATCCCCGGCTTGATGTGCTCAACGATTACGGGCGGCTCCTTTTGGGTGAACGGGACTGTTCCCTTTTCGCAAGCCCCCGGGATTCAAGCAAGTCCCGCAGCCGTTATATTTCGCAGGCCCATTTTTTTATCCAGGGTGATATGCTGATCTTTGAGATCAGCGCCAACGCTTTTTTGTGGAAAATGGTCCGCTCGGTTTTGGGGACCCTGCTGTACTACGAAGAGCGGGGCATCCCTGCGGAACAGCTCAAGGCCGCCATTGAGGCCGGGGACCGGAAACTTGCGGGACCCACTGCCCCGGCACAGGGGCTGTTTTTGTGGAAGATTGAGTATTACCGGGAGAAACGCCCATTGGTACAGTAAGCCTAATCTTCAAATAAAAGACATACTGCTAAACAATGTATTGACAAGTGCTTAACAAAGTAATATACTAATAATATGGCCCAATCAATTTTAAGCGTCCGCATGGATGAAAGTTTGAAAAGGCAATTCGACACCCTCTGTGCTGAATTCGGTATGAATACAAGCACTGCCATTACTGTATTCGCAAAAACCGTAGTGCGGGAACGGAAAATACCCTTCGAGATCGCATCTCCTGAAGATCCTTTTTGGAGCAAAACAAATCAAGCCCGTTTACGAAAAGCTGTTGCCGATGTAGAAGCTGGTAAGTATACCATCCATGAACTTATTGAAGAGTAATTATGACAAAGGGCTGGCAGGACGAAGCGTGGGATGATTATCTGTATTGGCAGACTCAGGACAAAAAGACATTCAAGAAAATAAATCAGCTTATAAAAGATATAGACAGAACACCTTTTGCCGGGATTGGTAAGCCGGAACCTTTAAAAAATGAATATCAGGGCTATTGGAGCAGGCGTATTGATGAAGCAAATCGTCTTATTTACCGGATTGAAGACGGTATAATAATTATAACCCAATGCAGGACCCATTATGAAAAATAATCCGGCCGCATTTGGCCAGGCATTTTGGCATACTCACTCCTCATTTGCGCGAAAAGCGCGCCACATACATGGGCCCCATTCCTCCGCAAACATCGGGTAAAATGATCCTGCCATATGCGGTCTTTTCCCCCTCGGTAAAATCGGGCGCATCAAGAATTGCCGCTTCTCCGTATTTTTTAAGCAGCCGCGCCGCCACCCCATCGTTTTCTTCCGGGGAGAGGGCGCAGGTGGCGTAGACCAGGGAGCCGCCGGCCTTGAGCAGCAGAAAGGCCGATGATAAAAGGGCCCACTGCCGCCTGGCAAGGAAGCGGGGCCGGGCCGCTGTCCATGCCGCCAGATGTTTTTCGCTTTGGATCACATGGCGCTCGCTGGAACAGGGGGCGTCAAGGAGGATGGCGCTGAACCGGCCCTGTTCGCTTTTCCGGGCCCCCTGGGCGGCGGCGTCGAAGCCCGAAACCGTCACCTGCGCCCGTTTCTCCCGGTCCAGGTGGGCGTCCAGCACATCCGCAAGCCGCCTGCGGCGTTCCGCGGAAAGTTCGTTGGCCAGGAGCCGCAGGCCGCTGTGCATCGCCGATGCGATCACCAGGGACTTTCCCCCCGGGGCTGCGCAGGCGTCCAGAATTTCGTCCCCCGCAGCCGTGGTCCCGGCGCCGCCATCTTGCGCGCCTTCGATACCTGCGCCGGCCCCGGGGAGCCGCAGAGACCTGGCCGCCAGCACCGAGGCATAGTCCAGTATATAGGGCCTGGCGAGCCCCGCCGCATAGGGAACGGGCGCGGAAGCCCGCAGCAGGCCTTCCCGCAGCCTTGCCCAGCGCTCACCGTAGACAGCGTGGTAATAAGCTTCAAATTCAGTATTAACCGTATTAGCCATTTTCTGATGTTATAATACATGAAAAAGATTTTTTTTGAAATTTTTGTGATTTTTATTGAAAAATTGGATGAGCCGGTTCCAAAACTAACCGGGTTGTCGAACAAGTCCAATTTACTTTTTTTTCGCCATAACCAGGGCTTTCATCTTTTTGAAGGTTTCTTCGGAGAGGAGATGTTCCATCTTGCAGGCGTCTTTTTCCGCCGTTTCGGCGCTGACCCCCACGATATCCTGTAAAAAACCGGTCAAAAAGCTGTGCCGGTCCCGGATTTCCCCAGCCTGAACCGCCCCTTTCCGGGTAAGGCGCACCGTCCGGTACCGTTCGTGCTCAATCAACCCCTGTTCTTCCAGGACTTTAAGGGCCGTAAGCACCGAAGGCTTGCTTACCTCAAGCCGGGATGCAATATCCGTAACCCGGACATCCCCCTCATCAGAGCGAAAACTGACCATTTCAAGATAATCTTCCAAAGATTGGGTCATATACTATTTATTTTGAGGTAGATTGGATGGATTGTCAACAAAATAGGGCTGGTAAAGAAGAACCGCTCCCCATTACCAGCCAGAAAGAACTACCAGCGGCTCTCGCGGCGGGGTTTATCCATCGCCTCGTTCACCTTGATGGCCCGGCCGTCAAGTTCGACACTGTTGGTGCCGTTGATCGCAGCCTGAGCTTCCGCATCGGTGCTCATTTCCACAAAGGCAAAGCCCTTGGAGTTGCCCGTGTCCCGGTCGGTGATGATCTTGACCGATTCCACCGTGCCGTACTGGGCGAAGAGATTGCGGAGGTTGTCTTCGTAGGTATTGTAGGAAAGGTTTCCCACATATAATTTTTTAGCCATGAGGCTTCCTTTGCCCGGTTTTCCGGGACTTTTGTAGTCCGCCTATCCACGATAAGCGATAACCCGCATAAGGTTCCCCTTATAACGGATCCAAGCTGGGACAGGACATTTAGGATTTTCCTTTCGTGATCGCAAATAAGATAATCTGTCTATTTTGTAATATAACTGAAAAACAGTATCTTAAAATATCAGAATTCTAAATGTATTTAGAAAAGATAATGGTAATGTCTGGGAGCTCTCCAACTCTTGAGTGAAAGATTATACTATTTTTTTAATAATGTCAAGAGGGCTGCATACCTTTTTTGCTTTGCAGTTTTATCAGGTCTTTTATCTGTTTTAGGACATAATTTTGAAAATCGGGGTTTAATTCGTTGAAAAGGAAGGTTATTTCTTCGGTTTTTTGGTCGATTTGCCGGTCAAACATGCGGCCCTTGCCGGTTTTTAGCCAGGATTTGCTTATCCCGTAGACAGATGAGACCAGTTCGATGATACGCTCGTTGACTTCGTGGCGTCCTATTTCGATATCCGCATAATAACCGCTGCTTTTTAAGTGAATTCCCCGGGAAAACCTGACCTGTGATAATTTTAATTCGTTCCTTGCCTGTCGTAAACGCCCATTAACCGCCAAATCCATACTACCCCAAATATAACATCAGAAATCCTTTAAAACAAGCAAAGACTTCTATTACAGGGCATTGAAAAATTCCTTAAAAGGGTGATATGCTGTTCCGCAACAGAGCGTTTGAAATGGGGGACCTATGGCAACGGTGAAACAAGATATCATTGAAACCTTGCAGAAAGATTTTTCCGCTTTGACCGAAGAAAACAAAAAAAATATCATTGAAATGACCAAATTTCTCGTTATAACTCAAAACAAGGTACTCCCTTCAATGCTTGAGCAGGAAGATGAACC
>BNVE01000120.1 GCA_025997875.1 Spirochaetia bacterium | reverse complement strand
AGAGGGTGCGGCAGAATGCGCAGCTTTTACATTTGGTGTTGTCTTTGCAGGACAAACAGACTTTTGCCGGGTCCATGATGGACGGCAGCAGGGAGACCATGAGATCCACGGCTTCGCCCATGTGCTTATGCATTGCCCACGCAAGGCGGCGGACCGACACGGCGGCAAGAGCGGAGAACTGCGGCGAATAAAACCGCTTTTGATTTGTGGTATACATGTTTGTATACCTCCTGAAATACCCGATTTGTAACCGGGCGGGTATGGCTTGAGCTAGGCAAGCCATGAGACCCCAGGACTAACCCATTAAACAGGAGGGACAGGAAGCAAGGAATGGGCTAACAGACCAAACCCGCCCCTTTGTTTTTCCCCCTATTGAGGGGGTGGGCCAGGGGGGCTCACAAGCCCCGCCCCCCTGGCTCACCCCCGGGGGGAAAAACACTTACCCATCGGCCCTAGCGCCCTACGGGAGATGGCTACCGCTTACGTTAGTCTTTATTCTGCGGCTGATGGAGCGGATAAAGTTACCTATATGCGAATGGACCATGCCCCCGGCCCGGAGCGTGGAACCGCAGGTTCCTTAGCGGAGGGTTGGCACACTCCTTGCGCGGCGCTCACCGCCGCATAAGCAAGGAGTGTGCCAAAGGGGTGATACGCAATGAATTTCCCGGTAGAGCCGATAAAGGCGGCGGTTTACGAAGGTAAATGATTTTGAAATTGCGGAGCAGTTTCTTCCTACTTGGGGGGCGTTACGGGGGGCTTGCCACCCGTAGAGAGGGGGAGCGTAAGACTTGCCGCTTACGCAGCAAGTCTTTTGGAGTTTGCTTCGCAAACTCCACACATAATGCGGCAAGGCTGGAGCGGGGGGAGAGACTTCTCCCCTTTTTATTATTTCGGAGGTTCGCCGTTATCTATTTGGGTTTCAAAGTAGGCTCGGAGAAAAATCGCTTTTCCTTCATCTATGAGGTCTTGCAAATGGGAAAGATTGCTTGGGTTTTTGGCTATGGTGGTTAATAATTCTTTGGGCATTTCTTTAATTTCGGGTTTTAAGGATTTGCCTTCCTTAGTGAACTGTAATATCATGTTATTGGTTGTGTGGCGGCAGGTCATGGTGGGGATGTCGGCAATCCAGGGGCTTTGGGTAATCGTGGTTTTATTATCCATTTGCTTTACTTTGCCACATTGCAATATCAGTATATTGTACATTGCGGCAAACGGTCAAGCAAAATTTTATTTGATGCAAGGTCGGGGGATAGCCCTTGTTACTGTCCCACTTTTCTCCGGTACTCAATAAGCAAGTCTAAATGCTGCAAAACAAAATTCTGGGAGTTTGCGTCCAAATTCTGGAAGTTGTAAATAAGTCCTTCCAGCCGCTCATTTTTTGGATTATCGAACATAGCGCCGTTGCCGGTCCTGATCCAATGCTCATTGGCCCCAAAGATCAAACAGACTAAAGAAATAAGGCGGTCCTTTACTTCCCGCCGCCCTTCCTCAATGGAGCTAACCATGGAGCGGCTTATTTTGATTCTATCTGCGAATTCCTCTTGAGTAAGCCCTTTTGCCTTGCGGATTTCGAGAAGCCGATTATTTATTGAAGTAGAACCCATCGACTTGTTACGATTCATATCTTCCTCATGTATTACTACAATATATGCCCCGCGGGTGCGTCCCACCAACTCGCGGGGGTGCTTCGCCGACTTGCGGAGAAGTCCCCTGTGCTGTTTACCGTATCTGCTTCATCAAGAACCCTTCTTTTTTGAGAAGTCCGCCAATGCCTCAAATGCTTTTTGTTCAGCAGTGGTTTTTATTTTCAAAATTCAAGAACTGTCTTTAGGAAAGATTCTATTTTGCCAAAAGGAATTTTATCCACCCGATCATAAAGGTCGATATGATTTGCCCCCGGAACAACGTAGATTTCTTTCGGGTCTGCCGTACTTGCGTATGCGGTATCAGTGAAGGCGCGGGAATGCGTATTCTCGCCTACGATAAACAGAATTGGGCGAGGCGCAATATCCTTGATATGCGTCAATGACGGGAAATTCATTACATCCATCATTGATGCATTTTTTTTCCTCCGCCTGTAACAGGCTACTTCATGCCCTGCAATTTGTTCCGCGTTTCTACGATGGCCGTTTGCAAAGCCTCGATTTTATCTTCCAAGTCAAACAAGTCGGGGCTGTTTGCGGCAACCGTGGTTCTAACCGCGCCCACTGCGCTGGACAGGCTGTTTTTCAGGGCGGTTTCGGTAATGTGGGGCAGTACCTTGTCCATTGCACTGGTCAAGCGGGTTACGCTGTTTCGTGCGTCCATAATCCGTCCGGCTTTTGCCTGGCTCAGGATGTCGGCGGCGGCTTTTTCCATGTCCCGTGTAAAAGGAATGGGATCTTCCTGTGTCATTCCCGCACCGTGCCCGCCCATGCCGCCTGCTTGCGCCATAACCATTTGACCTGTTCCGAAAGCGAACACCGCCGCAAGCAGAACAACCGTTAATTTTCGTTTGATTTTCATTTTCAAACCTCCGTGATTTTTTATTCACCATTTTGATGAACACCGTTAGTCTGACAACACATTGTGTCAGAATTATGTCATTCGGAATTGTCTTAAAAAATTTGGGATAACTCCGATTAACAACCATTTATGCCTTCGCTTCCCACCGCCTATACCATGTCAGGTAAATACAGGGCAGAATGAACAGCGTGAGTATGGTCGAGGTGATAAGCCCGCCGGTTACGACAATCGCCATGGGGTACTGCATTTCCGCGCCGGTGCCGCTGGCAAACAGGAGACTCAGGCTTCCCGCAAGGGTTGTGCCCGCCGTCATCATTACCGGACGCAGACGGGAGAGGGCGCCCTCAAAAACTGCGTCCTTGAGGTTCATCGTCTCCCGCAGTTGTTTGATGTAGGTTATCATTATCACGCCGTTTTCAAGAGCTATGCCGCCCAGCCCGATGAAGCCGACTGCAGCCGCCACGGTAAAGTAAGTGCCGGTAAGGTACATGGCGACAATACCGCCGACGAGGGAGAAGGGAATATTAAGCAGTATCAGCACCGCATCGCTAAAAGACTTAAACGCCATATAGAGCAGAAACAGCATAAGGAAAAACACTACCGGAATGACCATCGCAAGCCGGGTTTTCGCTCTTTGCTGATTTTCATACTGTCCTGACCATTTGTAGGAATAACCTGCGGGAAGGGTTACCTTTTCTTTTATTACCTGGTTAGCTTCGTTCACAAAACTCACCATATCCCTGTCCCGGCTGTTCATCTGGATAATCAGAACCGGCATACCGTCCTCGTTGGAAATCATCGAAGGGCCGTCGGTAATGCGGAACTGTGCCACGTCCCCCAGGGGCACATACACCGGTCCCTGGGCCGTGGCGGCGATACCGTTTGATATGCCTCCGGCTGTAGTGGAAACAACCGTTACCGCGCCGCCGCTTGCCGCGCCGCCTCCCATGCCGCCCATTGCGCCGCCGGAAGCTTCCATACCGCCGCCTCCGCCCATGCCGCTGTCCATGCTGCCGCCGGAAGACGCCGCCATGCCGCCGTCTGAAATGGGGATAAGGATGTCCTTCATCGCGTCAATGCTTTCGCGGCTTTCGCGGTTGTAACGGACAAGTACATCGAAGCGTCTGCGTCCCTCAATCGTTCTTGTGGCAACCCTGCCGCCAATCGCCAATTCTATGGCGTTCTGTACGTCAGAAACATTAAGCCCGTAGTGGGCGGTCTTTTCACGGTCAACCTGAATTTCAAGATAGGACGCTCCGAGTATGCGTTCCGCTAAAAGGTCGCTGACTCCGCTTACGTTTTTTAGGGCATTTTCGATGTCAAAGGCCGTTTGTTGTAAGGTAGCGATGTCCTCGCCGTAGAGTTTTATGCCGAGATCGGTGCGGATACCGGTGGTAAGCATGGCAAGACGCCCGGCGATAGGCTGGGTAAAGGCCATGTTAAGTCCCGGCAGTGCGGAAAGTTTTTCCATCATCTGGTGTTCAATGGCTTCCTGCGTCAATCCTTTGCGCCACGCTTTTCGCGGCTTGAGGGTAACGATGGTTTCAATCATGCTGATAGGAGCGGGGTCCATGGCCGTTTCGGCCCGTCCCACCTTGCTTACCGAAATTTCTATCTCCGGTATCTCCATGATTAACTTGTCCATTGTCTGCGCGCTTTCCACCGCCTGGCTCAAAGACACGTTGGGAAGCATGGTGGGCATAACCAAAAATGTGCCTTCATTCAGGTCCGGCATAAAGGTAGAACCGATAAAAGGCACAAGCCCCAAGCCGCCGCCAATGGCAAGCACAGCAACAATGAGGGTAGTTTTCTGATGTTTCATCACCAGTCCCAGGGCGGGGCGGTAAAATTGCTGCATTTTTACCACAGCCCATGTTTCTTTTTCGCTGATTTTGCCTTTAAGCAAAAATGTGCAGAGAACCGGAATTATGGTCAAGGCTACTATGAGAGAACCGAACATGGTAAAGGTCTTTGACCATGCCAGAGGGGTATAGAGTTTCCCTTCAGTCCCGGTGAGGGCAAATACCGGAAGGAAGGTAACAATGATTATAACCAGCGAGAAGAAAATGGCTGATGATACTTCTTTCCCCGCTTCAAAGGTTACGTCAATAATACTCCGTCTGCCGCCATCTTTTGCAAGGTGGCTGAAAATATTCTCAACCATGACAATACCGGCGTCCACCATGACACCTATACCGATAGCCATACCGCCAAGGGACATGAGATCCGCTGAAAGATTGATCTGCTTCATGGCGATAAAGGCCAGAAGGATTCCCAGGGGAATGACGCTGGTAACAATAAGGCTGGAGCGGATATGGCCCAAAAAAAGGAACAGCACAATAGTCACGAGAATAAATTCCTGTATCAGATCAATCACAAGCGTATTAACCGCTTCCTGAACGAGTTCGGTTTGATCATAGAAAGGGACAATCTTTACCCCTTCGGGAAGAGATGGCGTTATCTCAGTGATTTTTTCTTTGACACTCTGTATGACCCGCAGAGTATTAACCCCCAGGCGAGCTATGACAATGCCGCCGGTTGCTTCATGACCGTGTTTGGTAAGTACACCACGGCGAAAATCAGGACCTGCCGTAACCTGCGCCACATCTTTGATAAAAACCGGCACATGGTTGTTTTGTGCCACGACGATATTGCGTATATCGTCAATGGATTCAATGAGGCCCAATCCCCGGATTATAAATTCCTGGCCGTTTTGTTCCACTACCTTCGCGCCCAGGTTGGCGTTGTTTGCCCCTATCGCGCCAAACGCCTGATTAAAGGTAACCCGGTAACTTTGCATAAGGGCGGGGTCAAGGTTCACCTGATACTGCCGCACATAACCCCCGATACTGGCAACTTCCGCAACACCGGGAACGGAGGAAAGTTGCTGTTTAATCGTGAAGTCCTGGAGTGTCCGAAGATCCGCCAAACCGAAGTTTTCACTTTCAACCGTATACATAAACACCTGACCCATCGGGGTGCTTACCGGCCCCATTGAGGGCATTACGTCCGGGGGAAGCTGTGGTATCGCCGATTGTAATTTTTCGCTTACCACTTGACGGGCAAAGTAGGGATCTACGCCGTCCTCGAAAATAATGGTGATGAGGGACATTCCAAAAGAGGATGCGGAACGCACCTGTTTTACATCGGGAAGCCCCCGCATGGCGGTTTCAAGGGGATACGTTACCTGATCCTGTATTTCCTGCGGCCCCCTGCCCATCCAGTCCGCAGAGACCAGCACCTGATTTTCGCTTAAATCGGGATAGGCGGCGATAGGAGTTTGCCTTATAACGATGACACCGTAAGCAATCGCCAGTGCTGTGATGACGATGATGATAACCCTGTTTTTCAGGGAAAAGTTGATAATAGCGTTTAGCATTTTATACTCCTAATTATGTCCGCTGCCTTGGACATCACCGCCGGAAGTACCGTGGCCCGGCGAGGCATTCGATTCTGACGCGCCGCCTGAACCACCATGACCATGACCGCCGAATGCCCCCAGCTTGGTTTGCGAATCCAGAAGGAAGGCGGCGGCGCTTACCACAATATCGTCCGGCTCAAGGCCGGATAAAATCTGCACATACCCGTTGGCGTATTGCCCGGCGGTTACGGCATGTCTGACAAAGGTATTTTCGTTTTGCGCCCAGAACACCATCTGACCGTTCGCGCTTTCGAGTATCGCCGATTCCGGTATGACAATGCTCTCGCCGAGGGGAACCCGGATTGACGCGCTGACAAACATATTCGGCTTGAGCTTGCCTTCGCTGTTGTCAAGTTCAACCCGCACCTTGAGCGTCCGGGTAACATCGTCCAGCACAGGATTAATAAACACCACTTTGCCGGTAAAGGTTTCGCCGGGATATGCCTGGCTGGTAATCACCGCTTCATGTCCGACCCGCACATTGGCAATGTCTTTTTCGTAGATATCGGCGTTTATCCATGCCGTAGAGAGGTCTACGAGGCTGTAGAGCCTGTCCCCCTGCCTGATATATGCGCCCGGCGCTATCTGCCGTTCAAGCACTATTCCGCCGAATTGGGCGTAAAGCGGCATATATTGTCTTACCGTTCCTGTCTGTTCAAGACGGCGGATATCCGCTTCCGGCACGTTCAGATTTGAAAGCCTGCGCCGCGCCGCTTCCTGCAATCCGGTGTTGCCGCCGCCTGAAAGCTGCACATATTCTTCCTGTGCGGAGATATAGGCGGGGCTGTACACTTCCCCTAAAGCCTGACCGGGATAGATATACTCCCCCTCGGCTGCTACATAGAGCCGCTCAAGGCGGCCTTCGACACGGGAGGTAAGATATGTCCGCGCCCTTTCATTGATAACGATTTTACCCGTAGTTCTAATATCCTTGCGGAGATTTCGCAATGCGGCCTTTGCCGTCTGTACACCCGCAAGCTGCCGCGCCAGATCGTTAAGCGTAACGGTATCGCCGCTTACGACGATGGGGGCGGCGGCCGGGGCGGTAGTTTCCGCCATGGGCATTTCCATTCGCGGCTTTATTACCCCAACGTAAATTCCGATTCCGGCGGCAATCAGAATGATGATTATGCCCGCAAAAGTTTTTGGCTTCTTACTCATTTTTGTCTCCTTTTAGTGCTGCTGGCCGCCGTTCTGAAAAAACGGCTGGCCGATTATTTGTTCAAGTCCGGCAAGGGACTTTTCGTAATCCACATGAGATTTATAATAATCAAGCCGGGCATTGCGTAGGGTACTCAGGCTGTCCATGGCCGACATAAAATCCCCCCGCCCGGTACGGTATGCGCTGATAACCGTCTGCCATGTTTGTTCCGCCTGTGGAATAACCGTTTTGGTATAAAGCTCAATAAGCCGCCATGACGACTGCGCCTGATTTACCGCCATTGACAATTCCATTCCCGCCATGTTCCGCATATCGGTTAAGGCGGCCTGCGCCGCCGCGACGCCGGAATTGGCCGAGTTTACCTTTGCCTTGTACTGCCCGAACCAAAGGGGCAGCATGACCATAAAACCAACCTTCCATGAATTTTTGGCGGCCTCCCGCATTTCAAGCGAATAATCAGCGCGATTGAGCCTTGTATCTACCATCTTCATGAGCATGGGGTCCATAACTGTAGACTGTACAAAACTAAAACTCAGTTTGAAGTCGGGCCAAAACTGGCTTTTTGCCATCGACACATTACTCCGGGCCATCTCAAGCTCCCACGTCATGCTTTGAACGGCGGGATTGCTCTCTGAAAGCCGCTTGAGTTCCGCAAGATCAAATTCAGGAACAACGCCGCTGAATTCCTCATGTAATGCCAGCGGCGTGTTTGCGTCCCGGCCCAAAAGATAATTGAGCCGGTTACGCGCCATGAGTTCCATTGCCTCCATGTTGAGGATTTCGGTTTCCATTCTGGAGGTTTCCGTTTGTGAACGCAGGGTGTCCTGCAAGGGCGATGTGCCGTTGGCATAATTGGTTTGAGCAATGGCGCTAAACTGTTTCATCAGTTCCAGATTTTCTTTCATAACCGCAAGCGCCCGCTGCGAGTACAGGAGGTCATAATACGCCTGTTTAACTGCCGTATAAACTTCCATTTGTTTTACCGAAAAATCGGCCCCCGCCATTCCCGCTTCGCTCTTTGCCATGTTCCGCATGGCGATAAGTTTTGTAGGGAACATGATTTCCTGGGAAAGGCTGTACTCATACATCATGGGCCTGCCGCCGTCCGTTGGTATGTCGTCCAACATTACGCCGAATTCAGGGTTGGGCCAGCCGGAAGTAATGGCGATGCCGCGCTGTTTTTCCAGCCATCTCTGACGGCTTGCGATAAGGGCGGGGTTGTTGTTACCCGCCATGTCCAGGGCTTGCTGCAAGGACAGGGGCTGTTCCTGGGCCGAAACATACCCGGCAAGCAAAACAAGGGCGAAAAGAAGTATTGTTGCTTTTTTCATGTTACATTCCCCCCATGCCGCCGCCTTCATTTAAGGCAAGCGGTCTGCCGGAAAAATTTTTCAGCACATCTCCGTAGGCGGTTATGATTTTTGTTCCTGTCGGTTCCGCATAAGAAAATTTTACCTTGGAAAACATACTCGCCGTATCTCCGGTACTAACCATTATCGAAAATTGGTATGCGGCTTTTTCTCCACCCCATGCAGAAGCCGGAAATTTGGTATTGACGTTGGGATTTTTTGTGGTTGCTGTTCCGTTATAATCATAGGTAACCGTGAAGGGCCGGTAATCAGTTCCTGTTCTCTCGATACGAACCGGCTCGTCAAAGGTAAGGGTGATGACTATATCCGTCATGCCACCGGAGACGATTTCCCATACCGCTTTTTCTATGGAAAGGTCGGAATACATATATTCGGTTTCGGTGCCCCCCATTCCTCCATTCGTTGCGGGGTTGTCACAACCTGCCAGAAATAAACCCATGGCCGCAATGATGGCGATAACGCAAAGACTTATGCCCATGCTCCATTTTTTTGTTTTCATACAAGCCTCCGTTCGTTTTTCTTTACGGTATATATCTAGCGGTTAATTGTGGCGGAATTATGTCAATTGAAAAATGTTTTAATTTTTTTTATATTTTTTTCTGTTGTTGAATTTAGTAAAGGAAACCTATTTTTGACATAATATTGACATAATTGCGTAATGAGAATAAAAAAAAGGACGCCGTTTTTCACAGCGTCCCTGAATGATATTTTTCCTCTCCCTTACAACACATTAAACGGCTTGAGAATTTTGTCCACCTGTACAGGCTTCCCGTTTTCATCGTCTACCGTGACCGGGGCGAAAGCCCACCCGGAAATAGCGTTTGGATCAACTCCTGCCGCAATAAACGGTTCAGGATTAAGTACAAAGACCATATCTTTGTCATTGGTACTCATATCTTTGGCCCATTCAAACAAATTACCGCCGCCGACATTTACACCATAGTGGTCAAGCGCGCCATGATAGCCAATCGAAGCCCGGTATCGTTTGACGATTTCTTCGTAAGATGAAAGAGCGGAATCCTTGCCGGAAAATTTGTCATTGCCCAACATGGTGCCTACCATAATCATATCATCATAATAGGCTATGTCTTCGGGCAGTTTTTCGATTTCAAGCCCTGCATCGATAAAAGGCTTTGCGTCGAATACCAGCATCACATCATGCAGGGGGCTTGTGCTGTAATCCCAACTCCACACAAACCACGCTTCGCCATCCGGGGCGGCAATCGACCAGCCGCCGTTCATTTCGTCCTCTGTTACCAACTGCGGTGTAGCTTTCAATAACCTGTCAAAAGAATTGACTGATTCTTTGCCTACCACGTCAAGCGAAGAAATACCTCCGCCTTTGCCGCAGGAAACCGTTACCATTACCAGCAGCCCAAGGAGAGCCGCCGCCATAAAAACACTTGTCTTTTTCATTTTTTCTCACCTTCTGTAAGTAGCAATTTTCAGGTTCATGCAAACCTGTTTTATGTTATGCCCTTGCCGGCTTAAACCGTTTGAGACGCAGGGCATTGGTTAATACCGACACCGAAGAAAGGCTCATGGCAGCGGCGGCGAATATCGGATTGAGCAGCGGCCCGCCGAACAGATACAAAAGACCCGCCGCAATGGGAATACCCACCACGTTATACCCAAAAGCCCAAAAGAGATTTTGCTTGATGTTGCGGATCGTCTTTTTGCTCAAATTGATAGCCGTGGGAACGTCCATTAAATCGGAGCGCATTAACACGATGTCGGCGCTTTCCATTGCCACGTCAGTACCGCTCCCGATGGCGATACCGATGTCAGCTTGGGCAAGCGCCGGAGCGTCGTTAATACCGTCGCCAACCATGGCTACTTTACGGCCCTCATCTTGCAGCTTCTTTACTTCGGCTGATTTGTCCTGGGGCAGCACTTCCGAAAGTACCCGGTCTATGCCTACCTGTTTGGCGATAGCGGCGGAGGTTTTCTTGTTGTCCCCGGTAATCATGGCGACTTCAATCCCCATTTTGTGGAGGCTTTCAATAGCGGCCTTGCTCGATGGTTTTACCACATCAGCCACCGCCACAATGCCCGCAATCTTCCCGTCCAGGGCAGCATACATGGGCGTTTTCCCCTCACCGGCCAGCCGGTCTGAATCGGCTTCCAGTGCGGAAAGGGAGATACCCCGCTCGTCCATAAGTTTACGGTTCCCGATGAGGGCCTTTACTCCATTTATTTCCGCTTCTATTCCCCTTCCGGTAATGGCTTCAAAATTAAGCACCGCAAAGAATTCAAGGTTCTTTTCCTGTGCGCCCAAAACAATAGCCTGTCCCAAAGGATGTTCAGAGCCTTTTTCCGCCGAAGCGGTTATTTGCAAAAGATAGTTTTCCGCAATGCCGCTGACGGTAACAATATCAGTAACTTTAGGTTTCCCTTCGGTGATGGTTCCGGTCTTGTCAAACACAATGGTTTGGATTTTGTGCGCTGTTTCCAGCGCCTCGCCGCCTTTGATCAAAATGCCGTTCTCTGCGCCCTTGCCGGTTCCTACCATGATCGCAGTGGGCGTTGCAAGGCCCAGGGCGCAGGGGCAGGCGATGACCAGTATCGAGATAAAGATAGTAAGGGAAAATTCAAGGACTGATTTTCCAACGGGTAATGTTACAAGCCCTGCGGAGGCAGTTATGAACCATGCGGCGCCGCAGAGAATCGCTATGATGCAGACAATAGGCACAAAGTAGCCGGATACAATGTCGGCTAACTGCGCTATAGGAGCCTTGGAACCCTGGGCATCTTCCACCAGCTTGATAATTTGGGCTAAGGCCGTATCACTGCCGATTTTTTCAGCCCTGAACTGAATAACACCGTTGCTGTTAATTGTGGCGGCGAACACCTTGTCCCCGGCTTTTTTATCCACCGGCATACTTTCCCCGGTGAGCATGGACTCATCAATGGCGGTATGGCCTTCGGTAACCACGCCGTCCACAGGTATCTTTGCGCCGGGCTTTACCACAATAATATCGCCGGGGATCACCTCATCAATGGGGATTTCCTTCTCAATGCCGTTTTCAATAATGATCGCCGTTTTAGGGGCAAGGCCCATGAGTTTTTTTATGGCCTCGCTGGTGCGGCCCTTGGAAACCGCCTCAAGGGATTTACCCAATAGAATGAGGGCGATAATCACCCCGGCGGTTTCAAAGTACAGGGCATCCACGGCCCGGAAATTGCCCTGGGCGATTTGCCAAATGTTGTAGAGGCTGTACAGTACCGCCGCCGATGTGCCGATGGCGATAAGGCTGTCCATGTTGGGGCTGCGGTGCCAAAGGTTTTTAAAGCCCACCGTATAGAAGCGGTAGCCAACCGCGATAATGGGAATGACCAGCACAAGTTCCGCCAGCCCGTAGAGCAGGGGAAAATTCATCGGGGCCAGGGCCTTGGGGAATGGAAGGCTGAACCATTTGATCATGGGAACCATGGCGATATACAGGAGCGGAAAGGCCAGCGTTGCGGCGGTAATAAATTTTCTCCAGAGAATTTTTATTTCCCGCTCTTTCCGCAGCTTGTCCTCATCGACCGCCCCTTCTTTGGAAAAATCGAGGGCTTTATATCCCGCTTTTTCAATCGCTTCCTTGATTGAAGAAAGCCGCAGGGCCTGGGGATTGTAGACCACCGTGGCCTTTTCCGTGGCAAGGTTTACCGAAGCGGTTTCTATCCCTTCCAGCTTTTTAATGGCCTTTTCAACCCGCTGGGCACAGGCGGCGCAGGTCATCCCGCCGATGGGGATTGTAACGGTACTACCTTTCGGTTTATCCAATACTTCGTAGCCGATTTTTACCACCGCTTCCCTGATACTCGTCAAGGTTTTGGTGTCGGCGTATTCTACAAACAGTTTTTCGCTGGCAAGATTTACCGTTGCGGTTGTAACCCCTTCCAGTTTCTTCACCGTTTTTTCTATCCTGCCTGCACAAGCCGCACAGGTCATGCCGCCTATGGTTAAGGTTTCGGTTTGCATTTTACACTCCTTCATTTACTCGGTTAGTTTCGCAGAAATTAACCGCGCCTCCACCTTGCAAAGATGGATTTTGCTTCTTTCAAATAGTCTTTTGAAACGGTGATGGTCGTGTCCGTTACCGTTTTGTTAGCCGCAAAAATCGGCACGGGATTACAGCCGCCGCTTCGTACTTCCACCTGGCTCATGCGGAAACGGTTGCCGCAGTTTTGGCAGACAAGGACGGTCCCCTGCTGTTTGTAAAACCCACGGCCCGATCCGTAACAGACCTGACAGGTATTAAAGGCCGTCCGTACCGTGCCGTCCGGAGCCTTTACCGCCAATACTTCAAGCCGGGTTCCTTCAATGTCCACCGGATAGAAGATAGCGTTTTCCGTAACTTCGGAAACCTGGATTACGAGGTCACGGTCGGCGATGGCGGGTTTTACCACGTTTTGTCCTGCCGTTTGTCCGAAAAGGGCGGAACCCATTATTAACAAGGCCGCCGTTAAAACCAATGCTTTGTTTTTACTAAAACAGTTATTCATTTTTCAACCTCTCCTTTAAGCGGCGGTATCGCCGCTTACGTTTAATCGGACATTAACACGAAGTGTTAATGCTTACTCCTGTAAAAAATATTTTTCCAACGCCAACGGCGCTTATACTTCAATATCCCTGTT
>BNVE01000119.1 GCA_025997875.1 Spirochaetia bacterium | reverse complement strand
CTGCATTGGTACACCACGTGCGCGGCTTTTTTCCACTTCGCCATACTATGCTCTCCTTCAGGCATTATGGCATAGCCGTCAGTACATGACCACCGCCATAGGCGGTGGTTTTCTAAGTCTTAATAAAGGAATTGGAAATCAATTGAAGCAGAAAAACGGCACAGAACGAGACTGCTGAAAAACTATTCATTTAAACACATTTGCCGTGTATACACTATATACAGTGGTAATATCTCTTCTTAAAATACCATATATCGCGCAAGTAAGGGCTAAGAATATGGAAAAAGACTTATTCTACAATCTCAACATACGGTTTGCATTACGGGTAAAGGGAGTTGTGTGCAATGCCGATTTGACCAGAAAAATAAAGAAAACGTATGGAAAATAATACACCATATGGCTATTGACTATTTTTTTATTATGGTATACTATCAAAATAATGATATTTATAGGAATTTGTGTAAATGAAACTGTATTTAGATAATTGCTGTTATAACCGCCCCTATGATGATCAAGCTCAGGAGAGGATTCATTTAGAAGGAGAGGCTGTATTGGCAATTATTAATAAATGCAAACAAAACAATGATGAAATTATAGGCAGCCCTGTATTGGATATTGAGATGGATCAAATTGGTAATATTGAAAAACGTGAAAAAGTAATAAATTTTCACGATCAAACAATAAATAAAAAACTTGAGTATAATATCGATATACTTAAACGGGTAAAAGAATTATCTGAACAAAGTACTATGAGAACATTTGATAGGTTTCATTTGTCTTTTGCGGAAAATGCGGATGCCGATGTATTATTAACAACTGATGATAAATTTGAAAAGGCATGTTCAAAATTAGTTTTGAATATAAAAGTAATGAATCCACTGAATTTTTTATTGGAGGCAATGAGAAATGAACGCGACGAATAATGTAAACAATCCAATGGAAATTAGAAAAATGGGTTTACAAGCATTGAAAGAAGCTTTAGGGCCTGTTGGAATGGTTAGGTTTATTCAACAGTATGAAAATGGCTATGGGGATTATACAAAAGAAAAATATCAACATCCGGATTTAACGGTTGAAGAAATTGACACTATATTAAAAAACAAATAAGAAAATCGGCACTGCTGCGGGGCCTCCCCAGACTGTCGGGGTTCAGAAGGAGCATAGCCCCCCGCCTCTTCCCAAAAGGGGACGTGGGTGTGGCAAAGGGTGTTGTCCAAGGGCAGTACCTTTTCGTAGACTTGTAACACGGCGGTTTTTGTTCTATATTGTAATCAGTATAGAGGTTTATATGGCAACTGCTATGGAACAACCGCAAATGGGTCTCAGCTTTGAACAGGTTTGGGCGGCACTTGACCGCATTTCGCTGGAAAACGTTGACCGACAGAAAAAAATGGATGAACGCATAGACAAAATGGCAGCAAGTGTTGATAAAATGGCGGAGAAAGTGGACAAAGTGTCCAAAAATATCGGAGGTCTGAACCGGTCCATAGGGGAACTCATTGAGACGCTTATCGCAGCTCGACTGTGGGAAAAATTCGATGCCTATCCCTATAATTTCAGGCGCGCATACCAGCGTGTACCGTTGTTTGATGAAACTGACCGTATTCTTACCGATATAGATATACTTTTGTCAAACGGTAAATTTGTTATGTCTGTTGAAGTAAAGCGCGAATTGAACGACAAAGATGAGGTTAATCATCACCTAAAACGGATGGAGCTGATATTGAAGTACCCGCCCGCCGAGTGTAAAGGTAAAAAACTGCTTGGGGCAATGGCAGGCGGCACAGTTGATCCTGATGTACAGGCTTATGCCCATAGTGTTGGTTTTTTTGTATTGGAATTATTGGGGGAATCTGTTCATCTTGTAAAGCCCCCTGCGGGATTTACTCCTCGCCAGTGGTGAGTCCCTACTGCACCCTTATCCACCTATACTGCCAGGGCGCAAGCTCAACTGCGGCCCCGCATACTTCCCCGCCGACAAGATCCGTGCCGGCCCAACCGGACTGCACCGTCACCGTCCTGCCGCTGACATTCACCAGTGCCAGAACCTGTTCCGCCCCCTCACCCCGCAGCAGGGCAAACACTTCGGGCTTCAGAGTCAATACCCTTTGCGGGCTATTGGGATGAAAGGCCGGCAGGGTCTTGCGCAGGCCGATTAAGTGCCTGAACCGATCCGCCACCAAATTCCGCAGCGTTCCTTTCTGCCGCAGTTCGCCCATGAGCAAATCCGCATCCAGTTTCTCCCGGTTGATGCGGCGCTTGATCCCCGATTCTTTATAGGCCGCCGGGTCGCCCCTGCTGCCAAAAAGACTGTGGTAGTAAATCGCCGGCATCCCCATCATGGAAAGGAGGATGCACTGGGATGCCATGAATTTCTGCGCCTGCCTTTGTGTATCCGGAGGGGGAGCCCGGCCTGCGGCCCCGGCGGAATGTTCTGTCCCGTCCCCCGCAATGGCGTCAAGGTAGTTGATGTTGAGTTCATAGGGAACCTCGCTGCCGTCCGAAAGACTGCGGTAACCGATCTGCCCGCCCCGGGCCAGGGTCTCCCGTACCATAAAGTCCCGCTCCGCATCGCTCAAAAGACCTTCCACGGGACGCAGGCCGATGCCGTCATGGGATGCCAGAAAGTTGAAATAAGCGGTATCCTTGCCGGTGGGTTCCAGGGAGGCGGCCCACTCGGTCAGACGGGAAGCGTCCTGCATAAGAAAAGAAAACAGTACCAGGGGCGGCAGGGGAAACTGGTAGACCAGGGCCGCCTCATCACAGCCATTGCCGAAGTAGCTGATATTCTCCGCATGGGGCACATTGGTTTCGGTGATGATGGAACAGAGGGGCGCGCAGCTTTGCAGCACCGAGCGCATGAGCTTTACCATTTCGTGCACCTGCCTCAGATGCATGCAGCTGGTCCCCGGTTCTTTCCAGGCAAAGCCGATGGCGTCAAAGCGGATGAACCGGGCGCCCCGTGAAGCATAGAGTAAGAGGATGTCCAGAATTTCAAGGAGCACTGCGGGGTTTTTGTAATTAAGGTCTATCTGATCTTCGCTAAAGGTGGTCCAGAGATCCTGCGGCCCCTCAAGGGTTTCCACCCGGGTAAGCAGAGGCAGGGAGCGGGGACGCACCACCTTTGTATAATCCCAGTTAGGATCGGCGGTGATAAAAAAATGCCGGTAAGCGGGGTTACCCTCCGCAAAGCCCTTAAACCAGGGGCTCTCCCGGGAGACGTGGTTTATCACCGCATCGAACATCAGATCGTAAGTGGAGTTAAGCTTTTCGATATCCTTCCAGGTTCCCAGGTCGGGGTTGATCTTACGGAAGTCGATTACCGAAAACCCGTCATCGGAAGAATAGGGAAACATGGGCAGCAGATGGATAATATTTATGTCATCACGGAATTCGGCATCCATAAGTTTTTTTAATGTTGAAAGAGGCGCCTCCCCTTTCCGGCGGACAGCGTCACCGTAGGCGATCATGAGCACATCACTGTTATCAATCCAGCGGTATTTGGGGAAACACTCAGGCCGCCATTTTTCTATCAGTTCCACTACCGCCTGGTATACCCTTTCAAAGCAGCCGGGGTAGAGTACTTTAAGACTATCTTTAATTTGCCCCTGGGTATTTATCATGATATCCGCTTCCCGGAAACAGGATCAAAGAACATCACCAAGTCATCCTTTACATTCAGGGAAACCTTTGAGTTCACCGGTATTTCCATGTGTTCTGAAGTTACTATTTTTATTTCTTCGCCGCCGATATGGGCAATCAAAATTGAAAAACTCCCCTGGGGTTCCACAAACTCAATCACCGCATCGCAGAGATAGCCTGCGGTCTTTTGCATATCAAGGGATACGCCGATAAATTCAGGCCGTATACCCATTACAATTTCTTTGCACCCATAGGGCTGCATCGCATCATTCAGGGAGCGGGGTATTTTGTAATACAGATCGGGACTTATGGCCGTATAGGCATCTTCCCCCTGTTCAATAGTGACATTGAAAAAATTGGTTGGCGGGGTCCCGATAAAGGACGCCACAAATTTGGTGGCGCTGTCGCGGTAGACCTCCATGGGGGTGCCGATCTGTTCGATCTTGCCCCGGTACATCACGATGATGCGGTCCGCCAGACTCATGGCCTCCGCCTGATCGTGGGTTACAAAAATGGTGGTGGAATTTTCCTTGTTATGAATGGTCTTTAATTCGGTGCGCATGGATACCCGGAGCTTTGCGTCCAGATTTGAAAGGGGCTCGTCCATAAGAAAAATTTTCGGGCGTACCACAATGGCCCGGGACACCGCTACCCGCTGCCGCTGGCCCCCGCTCATCTGGGCGGGATAGCGATCCAGAAACGCCTCAATACCGGTTGCTTCCGCCGCTGTCTGCACCCGCTGCTTAATCTCATCCTTCTTTACCTTTTGCAGCTTTAAAGGATAGGCGATATTGTCAAAGACCGTCATGTGGGGCCAGATGGCGTAGCTCTGGAAGATCATGGAGACCCCCCGATCCCTGGGCTTCTTTTGCAAAACACTCGTCCCCTCCACCAGAATGTCCCCGCCGGAAACTTCCTCCAGCCCGGATATCATCCTGATGGTGGTAGTTTTTCCGCACCCCGATGGCCCCAGAAAAACAATGAACTCACCCTTTTCAATTGAAAGGTTCATATTGTCAACAATCAGGGGCCCGTTGTGGGTATAACGTTTTTTCAGATTTCTCAATTCCAGATAACTCATGGTTTCCCCTCAAAACTTCGTTGGATATTCCTTTTTGTTTTGCTCACAGTGTGGCGCCTCCCCACATCTGGTTAATGTAACGGCGGACAATAAAGGTAAAGACCAATGCGGGCAGGATAAGGATGATGCTCCCTGCGGCGGCGTACTGTATGCCGCTTGAGGTAGTCCCGATGGCCTTGTACACCACCAATGACAGGGTCTGGTTGCGGTTGGTCAGGATGAGGGCCGAAATGGTATCGTTCCAGGCGGTGTTAAAGGCGTACATGGAGCTGGCCGCCATGGCGGGAAAGGCCAGGGGCAGGGTGATATGAAAAAAAGTCTGCAATGAATTTGCGCCGAAAATTTTGCTCGCCTCTTCCAGCTCCCGGCTGATGCCCATAAAGATGCTGGATGTTATCCAGGCGGTCAGGGCGATATTGGGTATGGAATAGAGCAGGGCCAGGCCGATTTGGGTATCGAACAGGCCGAAGCGGATCAGCTGTTTCGCCATGGGGATGGAAATACCCACCACCGGGAACATCCTGACCACCAGGATCCCCAAATTTATCTTTTCTTTGAATCTGAATTTATACCGGGCCATGGCAAAACCCGCCATACTGCCCAGGGACAGGGATATCAGAATCGTAAGAAGGGAAACAATAATACTGTTTCTAAGTGCCGGGGCGGCATTATTTACTATCTTGAAAAATTGAGAGAAATTGTAGAAGACCTGTTTCCGGTAGGTAAATTCCTGCGGGCCCTTTTCCCGGGTAGCGCTGAAATCTTCCAGCAGCTGTTTCCCGCTTACCCCCGCATTGTACTGCCGCTTAAAATGATTCTCCAGCCGCGCCGCATCGCCGCTGGTGATAACCGAACGGTAACCCCGACCGTCAAGGCGGTCATAAAAAATTTCAAACTCCCCGTTTTCTACGGGGGCAACCTTCACCGTCACTGCGGCGGTAGGGAAGAGCCGCTTGGGAAATTCGCTTACCTCAACGGCGCTGGAAAAGGCAAAGGTGGTAAAATACAAAAGGGGTATAACAACCAGCATAACCATACCGGCAAGCAGAATGGCTATCACCGTTTTTTGAACGATACTGTACTTATCCATCAGGCGGCCTCAAGCCAGGAACCCCGCTTGCTGATGCGGTAGTAAACCATGGTCACCAGAAACACGATTATGGTGGTGGTAAAGGAATAGGTAAAGGTCAGCTTCGCGCTGCCGGGTACCCCGGGAATGATATCTTCGTAAAAGGCGATCCGTTCCACCAGGAAGGGAACCCTGCCGTGGCCGAACACCATCACTGCGATGGCCCACACCTGCACGGCCCCGATAAGGCGCAGAATGACAGAGGTCATAATGGATGGCCGCAGAATGGGAAGGGTAATATCCTTAAAGATACGCCACTTATCCGCCCCAAAGGTATAAGCCGCCTCCCGCAGTTCCTTTTGTATCCCCTGTAAGCCGGCGGAAAGGATGATCATCACCGAAGGGGTCACCGTCCAGGTATCGATCAGGATGATTGTGAGCAAGGCGGAAAAATTTTCCGCGTTCATAAAGAGGAAAGGGGTCTTTACTATTCCAATGCCCATCAGAATGGAGTTGATCCAGCCGTCCTTAAAAAGGCCGATCTTCCAGAGGATGGCCACCGCCGTGGGGGTAATGGCCATGGGTATCATGGCAATGAACATCAGCAAATTGGAAAACTTGAACCGGATATTCAGGAATACCGCCAGAACCAGGGCAATAAGGTATTGCAGTACTACTGAGATTGCGGCAAAGAGGGCGGTATTTAACACAGATTGGGTAAACAGATCCGATTTCCCCATAAGGATAAAGTTACCCGTCAGGGTGAATGCCCCGTCCAAACCGGTAAAGACTTCGATTATTCCGTCAATCACCGGCATAAGCCAGAACACTGCATAATAGATGAATGCGGGGGTCATCAGCAGATAGGGAATAACTTTACGGCTGATGTTTATTCTCAAACTACTGTCCTCCCCATTTAATACAAAAAGATTAACCACAGAGGGCACGGAGGTTTCACAGAGAACACAGAGGAAGAAAACAAGAAAATTTAAAATCCCTTTATTATTCTCAGTGACCTCTGTGTTTGCACGCTTTCGCGTGCACCCCTCTGTGCCCTCTGTGGTTATGTTTTAATTCTTAAGCGCCGCGCACTTGGCATCCAAATCCCGCAGGAAAGCGTCATTGGGAACCTGTTTGGTGTTCAGTACCTGATTAAAGGCATCGTGGTACAGCAGCTTTACTGCATTCCAGTCCTTGTACTGAACCGAAGGAACACCAGAAACAATGGTGGTGGCAAGCATCTTGCTGCCGGCGGCCATTATCACGTCCCCGCTGCCCAGCAGGGGAGCGACCTCGTTGATGGGGCTGAGCATGCCGCCGAAGTTGGTACACAGTTCGTAGTTCACCTGTGGGGTGGTAACATAGTCGATCCATGCTGCTGCAAGATCCGCATGGGGAGCGCTCTTCGAAACACCCCAGCACCATGCGCCGGAAATGGAGCCCGCGCCCTTGCTGCCCTTGGGGGCCGCGCCGATAACCCACTGATTGGGGGCCGCGTTGTAGGCCACGCCGATGGGGCTCATGTGGGCAAAGGTCAGCCACACATCGCCGTTGATCATGGGGTCCGTGGGGGCGCTGTACTGGGCCTGCTCGGAATAAAAACCATTGCCCCGGGCTATGGCAGTCACAATGTCCAAGGCCTTTTTAAATCCATCGGAGGCAAATTCGGGGAATTTTGCGCCATAGGCCAGCCCCATCCCGCCCAGGGGATACAAAAGCTGTGAACCCTGAGAGTTGGCGGGAAGCATGGTCTTGCCCTTTCCTTCACCCTTGGCAATATTTACCGCCCATTCGGCGTACTGTTCCCAAGTAATACCGTCCACAACGCTTTGCCTGGTCAGCCCCTGGGGCAGATATTTCAGGGCGTCCACATTGGCGGCCAGCACATACACATCAAAGGTGTTGGGAACAAAGAGACGGGCGCTTCCCTTATTGGTACTTTCGTCATACATCCCGGTAAGGGTGATTCCCTTGTGGATCAGACCGGTAAGATCTTCCACCCAAGCACCGTTCACATAGGGCGCCATCCATGCGGTATCGGCGTAGATCACATCACTGATGATATTTTTTGTGGACTGCTCGCTTTCAGTTTTTCTGATCCCGTCCTGCTGGGTAACGAAATCCACATTCACCTTTACCCCGTACTGCTTCTCAAAATTCTTTACATACACATCGATGATATACTCTTTCTCAGCCGGCTGGGGCGTACCGGTATAGGTGATGTTCAGCTCCTTGCTGGTGAATTGGGAAGCCCCGGGCGCCGGCGCGTCCTGCTTCTTGCCTCCGGCAAAAATCGATCCCCCAACCGCCAGCAGGGTCAAGGCCAAGAATAGCATACCTTTAGTCGTCTTCATTTTGTACCTCCAGATACATTTAATAGATCCTTATTTTAATGATAGACCTTCTTTTTGAAAAAAGAAAGTGTTTTTTGCTATTATCTTGGAGAATCATCCGCATAAAGGACCCGCAGCCCTCTTTATCTCCGATCTTACTTTTTTAACCACCGGTCAAACCAGTCAAACCCGTCCTTCTGCATGGCAAGATCAAACTGATGCCCACCGGGATACCAGGCGCTGCGGTAGTAATCCTGCGCGCCCATCTTTTGATAGATCTTCCGCAGCTTACCGTCACTGTCCTGCTGGCCCCCTTCGGCCCAGCAGTGGTCTCCGATTCCGTACTGCACCATCAGCGAGCCAGCATTGAGGGAGATCACATCGGGCATATCAAGGTAATTCGCCAGATGGGGGAGATGGAGCATCCAGGTATGGCTCTGTATATTGGTCCGCACCGTTTGGGCAAAGCTGCTCATAAAGCACACATTGAGGGTACAGCGGATACGGCTGTCCAGGCCCGCAAGAAATACGGTCCCCAGGCCGCCCCCGGAAAGTCCGCCGCAGCCTATCCGTTCGCTGTCCACATCATCCCTTGAAAGGAGATAGTCAACGGAGCGCATGGAATCATAGGCCATGATCCCAGGCCAGGTCGTCCCCGCAAGGAAGAGACTCTTGGCAATAAGATTTTCATGTTCCTTGCACCATAGGTTATAGGCTTTGATGTATTCCACGCTTCCCGGCTCCAAAACGGAAAGAGAAAGGGTAAATTCAGCGGGTACTTCCTCCGCCAGCATCCTGCGGGAACCCCACAAAAACAGATCCGGCGCAAAAACCGCGTATCCCCGTTTGGCAAGTTCAGATGCCCAGGACACCCCGCCGTAAATTCTGTTTTTCCATTCCTTCATTATTTCCGGTTCACCGGGCCAGGCGGTAATTTTTTCTTTACCGTAGTATTTAAAGCCCCCGTGATCGTGCAATGCAACAATCCCCGGCAGCTTTCCTGCCGCCCCCAGGGGCTTCAGAAAAAAACCTTCCGTAGAGGGACCATAGGGTTGATCGAATGCCACAAGCTCCACCGAAAGGCCCTCATGTTCAAAGGATTTCAGTGTCCGCCCCTTCAGGGCGCAGGCCGGGGGATTGTAGCCAAGGAGTTCAAATATTTTGGACCGGGCGGCTTTTTGCCAGGCCGGGATGTCATTCCATTCTTTTGACAGATATGAATAGGGATACTGACAGGAATCCGCAATGCGATACGCCATGTCCGCATAATTGCCTAACAGGTTTTTATCCGCCATAGATCGATCACCCCACGTCCCCTATCAAATTCTTCATGATGTAGTCCCGGCGCTCCGGGGTGTTCTTGCCCATGTAGAAGGTGAGTACCTGGGGCACCGCCTTGAGGGTGCTCACCCCGACCGGCACCAGGCGGATGTCTTCGCCGATGAACTGGCCGAATTCCTTGGGGCTGATTTCACCCAGGCCCTTAAAGCGGGTTACTTCGCTGCCGTTACCCATTTCGGAAACAAGATCGTTCCGTTCCTTTTCGGTATAGCAGTAACGGGTTTCCTTTTTGTTCCGTACCCGGAACAGGGGGGTCTCCAGGATGAAGATGCGGCCGCCGGTGACCAGTTCCTCAAAGTAGGAAAGAAAAAAAGTAAGGAGCAGGTTGCGGATATGAAAGCCATCGAAGTCGGCGTCGGTGGCGATCACGATCTTGGCATAGCGGAGCCCCGAGGGATCGTTCTCAATACCCAGGGCCATCATCATGTTGTAGAGTTCCTCGTTTTTGTAAATCGCCGACCGCTTCTTGCCGTACATGTTTTCTATCTTGCCCCGCAGGCTAAAGATGGCCTGGGTCATCACATCACGGCTTGAGACCATGGAGCCCGAGGCGGAATCCCCCTCGGTAAGGAAGATCATGGTTTCTTCCCCTTCTTTGCCATCTTCAAGATGGTTCTTGCAGTCCTTAAGCTTGGGAATTTTTAAGGCGATCTTCTTGGCCGCCTCCCGGGCTTCTTTTTTTACTTCGTTTAATTCGGTACGCAGGCTTTCGTTGGCAAGAATTTTCAGTTCCAGCTTTTTGCCCGCCTCCTGGTTCTTGTGGAGCCAGTCCTCAACGGCGTCCCGCACGGTCTGCACCACCCAGGCGCGGATGTCCGAATTCCCCAGCTTGTTCTTGGTCTGGCTTTCAAAAACCGGGCTCTTCAGTTTTACTGCCACCGCAGCAATGGTGCCTTCCCGCACATCTTCGCTGCGGAAATCCTTTTTAAAGTAGGCCTGTATCCCCTTGAGGAAGCCTTCCTTAAAAGCGGAAAGGTGTGTCCCCCCGTCACTGGTAAACTGGCCGTTCACAAAGGAAAAATATTCTTCACCGTAGTTGTTGGTGTGGGTAAAGGCGAATTCGATATGCTCCCCCTTGTAGTAGCCCAGGGGATAGAGGCTGTCTTCGCCGGTTTCTTCGGTGAGCAGATCGAAGAGCCCCCGTTTGGACATATAGGTTTTGCCGTTCAGGGAAAGGGTAAGCCCCATGTTAAGGTATGCGTAGTTCTGCATCCGCCGTTCGATAAATTCCAGGTTGAACTGATACTCACCAAAGATGTTCACGTCCGGGGTAAACTCCACAAAGGTGCCGTCTTTCTGCTTATCCTTCAGCTTACCCTTCCGGCTGCTCAGCAGGGCTCCCCGTTCAAAGATCGCCTCGGCAAATTCACCGTTCCGGATCGCCACCACCCGGAAGTGGGAGGAGAGGGCGTTCACCGCCTTGGTCCCCACCCCGTTCAGGCCCACGGAAAACTGGAACACATCATCGTTGTACTTGGCCCCGGTGTTGATCACCGACACGCACTCCACCAGCTTCCCCAGGGGAATGCCCCGGCCAAAGTCACGGACCTTCACGGTCCCGTCTTTAACCTGGGTCTCGATAAGCTTGCCGTTCCCCATGATGAACTCGTCGATGCCGTTGTCGATCACTTCCTTAAGCAGCACGTAAATGCCGTCATCGGGGTTGGACCCGTCACCCAGGCGGCCGATGTACATACCGGTCCGCAGCCGGATATGTTCCAGGGACGAGAGGGTCTTGATTTTTGATTCATCGTATACCCCCGCCACGCCCTTGGCTGCGGATACCGGCTGCGCCGCAGGACCGGCCTTAGCCGCAGGTCTTGCCGAAGGGCCGGTCTTTGCCGGGACAGCTTTCGCCTGAGAACCGGCTTTAGCCGGAACAGCAGCCTTTGCTGTTTTTTTTGCTTTCTGTTCGTTTTTTGCTGCCATGTTTTTCTGTCCCACCCTATAAACGGCGCTCCAATTCTTTGATGTGTTGTTCCGACCCGGCGATGCGCCCCTCAAGTTCAGCGATGGCGCTCTCCGCAGACTGTATCCGTTCCCGGTATTCTTCGATTCCCCGGTTCAACTTCTCCACCACAGCCTTTTCATCGTCAATAGCAATGGCGATCTTAAGTTTTTCAATCTGAATTTCATAATCCGCCACGGTTCCGCGCAGAAGGGCGATTTTTTCCAGCGCCGGCGTGTCATCCGGCGTAAGGATAGAAGCAAACTGCTTCCCCGTGTCCGCCCCGGAGGCCGCTTCGCCAAAGCTGCGGTAGACCAGCTTCAGTTCCCCCCGGATATGGGCGATGTGTTTTTCCAGACCCTGAATCCGTTTGACCGGCCCTCCCTCGGCCCCAAAGGCGTTGCCGATCCGCCGGCGTTCCCCCTTGAGCGCAGCAAGGTCTTCCCCCGCCTGCGCGGCATTTTCCTTTATGACGGCGGCTTCCCGGACAACGGGGGCAATTTCATGGTCGGCTACCAGGGACTCGCCGTCCGTCCGGATAAGCTTTTCACCCATGGATTCGTAGAGTTTTTCAAGGCTCCCCTGCTTTTGGGAAAGGAGGGTACGGTACACCATTGCCCTGGCATGCCGCCCCACCTGGGCAAACACATTGGTTCCGGCCCTTTCCTCCAGTTCGGAGAGTTTCTCCTCCAGTTCCTCAATTTTGGGAACAATGGCGTCGATCTGCCGTTTATAGGGGCCCAGGATTTCAAATTCAGGATCATTCAGGACCTGTCTGCCTATCCGGGCGCAGGCCTCGGACAGGTCCCGGAGCAGGGAGGCGTTCTGCTGCTCCTTTGCCCGAATTTCATCCTCCAGTTCCTTTAAACGGAGGGTATCCTCTTCGATAAGCCTGATAAAACCTTCGGAATCGGCAATTTCCTTCCGCAGCCTGAGGTATTCCTCCCCATTCCCCGAAAGCTCCTCCCGGCCCTGGATGCGGCTGAAAAGGACCTCACCGAAGTCCTCCAGTATCAGGGTGATGGAACGCTGGGATTCCTGTTTTTTGGCTTCCAGGCCACCGATGGTCTTTTTTCGTTCATCCATAGGTTAACTATACACAGGGGCGGCGTGGCGTGTCATCCCCGCGCAAGCAGGGAGTGTTTAGACGAGGAATTACCCTATTTGAACACTCAGCTCCTGCCCAAAAACATGAGCAATGCGCTCAAGGGTTTTAACAGTTGGATTGGCTTTCCGGGGATTTTCCAAACGCTGATAGGCCTGATAGGAAAGCCCAAGTTTCCGGGCTATATCGGTCTGGCTTTGCTCCCCGCGCAGTTGGCGGATCCGCATGGCCACGATTATGTGGCTTGCCACGGTAACGGGGTAACCGTCCTTGAACGATGGCGCCGGTATATCCCTGCCGTGGGCAACATCGGATTCCAGGCAGCCGTCAAGAGCTTCTTTCGCCACGGCAAGAGCTTCTTCCTGGGAAAAACCTCCCGTTACAACATTTATATTGCATTATCAAGGACCCGTACCCACGCCCGTATAAGTCGAAGTTTTTCTGTCGCAGCAATTCTAAATTTAGCCTGAATCGGCAAGACCGCCATCGGTATAGAGAAAGACGAGGAAAGCAGACCAAGAATTGTGGTAAGCGAAACGCAGGCAAAATCGCATGGCTTCAAAAAAAGCTACCC
>BNVE01000118.1 GCA_025997875.1 Spirochaetia bacterium | reverse complement strand
GGATCAGATCAATTTTTGTGATAACCCGGTCTTTGATCACCACATCAAGAACCACCTTTACCGGTCCCACCACACTTTCACCCCGGTATGTGCCGTCCACTTTATTGGTCAAATCGAAATTATGAATTTCAATTTTTGACAGATTAACACAGGCGGTAATGGTCAGGGTTAAGACTATTAACAACAGAAATATTTTTATATGTTTCATGTTATGTTTCCTTTTTAGTATTATGCCACAGGACAGTATTCGATAACAAGACATTATTGGTTAGCAGATATAATTTATAAATATTCATTTCTTTTTCTGATTAAATTCAGGGGATGGAGAATAGGGGCGGCTTTAGCAGACCGCATGACCCCTTCCCCACTCCTCCACCGCCCCCCGCAGCTCGGAGCGGTCAATGCCCCAGTTCCGCCCGAAGCGTCCCAGGAGCGTATCCGACAGGGCCATAAAGCGGTTGAACACCGGCTGTCCCTCGGGAAAAAGCATGGGAACCAGGTCAGGGAACACCCCCCGGTTGACGATGAGTTCCCAGAAGCGGGCGAAGTTCTTGATGCGATCAAGGTCCGCAGCGGGCAGGGCGGCAGTTTCCATCACTTCGTAGGGCGGCTCCGGGGCGTATACCATGCCGCAGGCCGCAGTATGCCGCGCAATGGGTGTGCCGGGGAGCAGCTTGAGGATACCCAGCTGGATTTCCGTGGGACGGGCCTGCCAGAGCAGGTCAAAGCCTTTGCCGAAGGAGGCCATGTCCTCCCCGGGGAGCCCCGCGATAAGGTCCGCATGGACGATGGCCTTGGTTTTTTGCCGCAGAAATTTCAGGGTTTCCAGTTCCTTTTCCGGGCTGCTGGGCCTGTTGATAAGGTCCGCCGTATTGCTGTTAAAGGTCTGGATACCCACTTCCAGCCGCAGGCTCCCCGCAGGGAAGCGGGTGAGTATTTCCCGTAATTCCGTGGGAAACCGTGCGGGGACCATCTCGAAGTGGACATACAGGGGCCGGCGGGCTTGGTCCGCTTCCGCCAAGTCCACGGCGTCTGAACCGATAGCGGCTGTCGGGGCCGCTGGGCCTGATGTAGCGTCTGTCGGTATGGCGGCGGCCGGATTGACCGGTGTCATATTCGGAATTGCCGCTCTTGATGCATCAGCGGCAATCTTCTCCAGAAAAAACTCCATGATGGTCCGGGCCCGTTTTATATCCAGGTTAAACGTACGGTCCAGGAATTTGAAACCCCGGGCCCCCCGTTCCATGAGCTTTTCCATTTCCCCCAGGAAACTGTCCAGAGGGAATTCCCTTACGCCGGTATGTATGGCGCTCTGGCAGAACTCGCAGCCAAAGGGGCAGCCCCGGCTGGCCTCCACGTAGACCAGTTTGCGGGTCAGGTCTTCTGCGGTGTAGAGCCGGTATCCCGGGTCGATAGCGGCAAGATCTATCGGATATGCATCAATGAATTTTCCACTCACTATTGCCAATCCGGCAAAGTCATCGGCAGTAATATTGTTTTTTCCCAAAAGCAGCCCGCAGAGTTCCCGGAAAACCAGCTCCCCCTCGCCCCGGACAACCCAATCCGCATGGTCAAAAATTTCAGATCCTTCCGATAAATGAGAAACTTCCGGTCCGCCAAGAATGATAACGGGCTTATCGGTATTACCGCCTTCATTCCATTTATCATTGAGCGCCTTCAATAGTTCTACTGTGGCTCTATGGTTCCAGATTGAGACCGAAATCCCCAAAATCCGGGGGGCGGTGGCGAGGATGGGGTCAACTTTTTCTGCAAGGGGCTGGCGGAGGGCAAATTCCAGGATGTCACAGCGATCTTCAAGCTCACCCAGGTTGGCCTTGAGGAGCCGGAGGGCCGGGGAGGGGTGTATCCATTTGGCGTTTATTGTGGTTAGGAGGATTTCAGCTGACGGAGATACCGGCGAGATCATCCTAAAAAGTACGCTCCATGGAGAGCGGTAATGTTTTCATCCAGACGCCGGGTATCATCATCCTGGGATATTAAAAACCCATGAAGCAAGGGTTTATCCAAAATGGCAGGAAGTTTTTTTAATCCGGAAGCATCGGAATCCCGTATATGGTCCGCCATTTTTATTTCAAAGGCCACATAGCCCTGGGGTAATTCAAGGAGGAGATCAACTTCGAATCCGTCATGGGTACGCAGGTGAAAGAGCTGCCCGGGGGCGCCGACACAGCGGATCTGTTTGTATATTTCCGCAGCCACCAGGCTTTCAAATTCATGACCGGTCAGGCCGCCCCGTTTTTCCAACACCCCCTGGAGAACCCCGTTATCCAGATAATGGATCTTTGGCGCCTTCACCAGCCGTTTATTCAGATTCCGGGACCAGGCGGGGACCGTCATAATCTGATAGCTTAATTCAAAGAAACGGATATACCGCTGAATGGTTTTAACGGACAGGCCCATCTGGGTGGCAGCAGCGGAGCTGTTCAAAACTTGGGCAGTCATGTTGGCCAGATAACGCTGAAGCATTATTACCGGTTCCAAATCCCGGAAGGAGGCCAAATCTCTGATATCCCGCTCCAGATAGGTCCGCACATATTCATGGAGCCAGATGTACCGTTCTTCATCGGTTAAGGCAGGATTGGTCAGAGCCGGATAGCCGCCGAATTTCAGATAGTAATCCCAAGCGGCCTTTTTTTTCGCCATCATTTTATCCAACAAAAAGGAGGGTAAAATTTCCGGGGCCGCAATCCATTCCCCCCGCGCCTGTTCGGGATCTATCAGATAGCGCTGGAAAAGGGAGTCCCCCACCGGCTCTGCCCAGTCGGCGGTTTCCAGTTCCGGAAGGGTAAGGGGGTAAAGTTCAATAATGGCGCAGCGTCCGGCCAGGCTCTCCCTGACCTTTTCCAGTAAAAGGAGCTGGCTGGAACCCAGGAGCATGTACCGGGGTTCCGGCCATTGGTCATAGACCGCCTTGATGCTCTCAATCAACTGGGGTTCTTTTTGAACCTCATCCAGGATGGCCCGGGGGTAGAGTTCTCTCCATTGGGCTGCGGTAAGCCGGGTGTACCGGGAGCGAAGGACCGGGTCTTCTATGGAAATATAGGTGTAGTTGGGAAAACCATGGCGGGTCACGGTTGTCTTTCCGGTCTGCCGGGCTCCGGTAAAAACGAGAATCCTCCCTACCGGGCTTTGGGACAGGTTTCGAGCATATTCAAGTATCCTGCGATTAAGCATGACTTAATAATAATATAAAATGTATTGAAAGTCCATATATTGGCGTAATATTTGTCAATTAAATCCAGAATCTTGCGTAATATTTGTCATTCATATCTAAAATTTGGCGTAATATTTGGAATATGAATAATTACTGTCTTCCAAACCCCGCCGCCCCAAAGAGGTCCAGGGTGCCGGTGGTCCATTCTTCCAGGCTGTCCATCACCAGTTTTTCCACCTCATGCCAGTTGTCGGCACGGGGGCCGGGAATACTGCGGTTGGTGGAATTGGTGAACACGATGGTACGGCAGCCCTGTTCCCGCAGGCGGATCACGTTGTCCGGGGAGTCGTCGATGTAGACATGGGCCCCCACGGCGCCCTTGTCGGCCATCAGGCAGATGTCCCAGTAGGGGATGTCGTAGTTGTCCAGCCATTCCACGGTTTGTGTTATCGAAGTTTTGTGGGTATATTTCAGGAAGAGCCGGTGGGTGATGATCCGGATGCGGATGCCCCGGCTGGAGAGTTTCCGCAGTACCCCGGGGGCGTCCGGTATGGGCTTCATGTCCCGGAAGAGGTTCCGCTGGGTAACGGCGAAACGGTGGAGCCGGTCATAGCCGCCGTATTCGGCAATGCCCCATTCATCAAGGCCGAAGCCGACATCCGGCGTAAGGGCGTCCTCCGGCCTGCTGAGCCATTCTGCGGCGATTTTCCGCATGGCTCCGTAGAAGTCGCCCACCACGCCGTCAAGATCGACCCCTAAAATAAAACTGCTTTCATCCATGTTATGACTTCTCCGAAACCAGTATCACCATACTGCGGCCCTTGACCGTATAGGTCTCTGTTGAGCTCAGGAGCTTGCCCGCACTGGGTTCGATGATGTCATCGGGGGAGGGAAGGCCCGTGTCCACCGCCCGGATCCAGCTTTTTTCCGCCATGGTTTCGCTGATCTTAAAGACCACATCTTTTTTCCCGCTGTTAAACATGATGAAAAAATCGTTATCATCCTGATCCGCCAGCACCTCGGCCTTGCTGCCGTCCATCCGCAGGGCCAGGCAGGAGCCAATGTCTTCCCAGTCCGGGGTTTCCCCTTCTTCATCAAACCAGCTGATGTCGGGGATGGCGTTGTAGTTCCCGTCCCGGCCGGTGTAAAACTCGGGGCGCATAAAGCCGGGGTGCCGCAGCCTAAAGGCGATCATCATTTTGACAAAGCGGTAATAGGAGGCGTTTTTTTCCAGCAGGGACCAGTCGTACCAGGAGGTCTCGTTATCCTGGCAGTAGGCGTTGTTGTTCCCCCCCTGGGTCCGGCCGAATTCATCGCCCCCCAGGATCATGGGGGTGCCCAGGGAGACCATCATGGTGGCGATGAAGTTTTTCATCACCCGTGTGCGGACGCCTTCAATTGCCGGGTTGACGGAGTAACCTTCAATGCCGTTGTTGGCGCTGCAGTTGTTGTTCCCCCCGTCCCGGTTGTCCTCACCGTTTTCATCGTTGTGCTTGCCGTTGTAGCTCACCATATCCTTCAGGGTAAAACCATCGTGGCTGGTGATAAAGTTGATCGAGTGAAAGGGCTTGCGTCCGTCCCGCAGATACAGGTCGGAACTGCCCGAAAGCCGGGTTGCCAGGTGCCGGGTCTGTTTGGAGTCCCCCCGCCAGTACTGGCGTATGTCGTCCCGAAAGCGGTCGTTCCATTCCGCCCATCGGCCCCCGGGGAACCAGCCCACCTGGTAGGCCCCACCGGCGTCCCAGGCTTCGGCGATGATCTTGGTGCTGCTGAGAACCGGGTCCTCGGCAATCCGTTCCAGCACGGGCGGGTTTTCCATCAGCTTGCCGTGCTGATCCCGGCCCAGGATGGAACCCAGGTCGAAGCGGAAACCGTCCACGTGCATCTCCATGACCCAATAACGCAGGCAGTCCAGAATGAAGGACCGCACCACCGGGTGGTTACAGTTTAAGGTATTGCCGCAGCCGGAATAGTTTTTGTAGTACCGCATGTTTTCGTCGAGCATGTAATAAATGGCGTTATCCAGCCCCCGGAACGAGAAGGTGGGCCCCCGTTCGCTCCCCTCGGCGGTGTGGTTAAACACGATGTCCAGAATCACCTCAAGCCCCGCCTTGTGCAGTTCCCGGACCATCTCCTTGAATTCCCACACCTGGCCGCCGGGGCTCTGATCCGAAGAATAGCTGCCCTTGGGGGCGAAAAATGCCGCCGTGGAATAGCCCCAGTAGTTCACCAGTTTTTCACCGGTCCGGGGGTTGATGTTGAACAATTCCCTTTCGTTGAATTCCTGGATGGGGAGGAATTCCAGACTGGTGATCCCCAGATCCTTAAAGAAGGGAATTTTTTCGATCACCCCCCTATAGGTTCCCGGATGCTCCACCCCCGATTGAGGATGAGCCGTGAGCCCCCGCACATGGGTCTCGTAGAGGACGCTGAAGCGGAGGGGGTAGTTGAGGGGGGTATCCCCCTGCCAGTCAAAGGCATCGTCCACCACGATACACCGGGGATGGGCATTGATATCGTCTTCATTGGAATAGGAAAGGTCTGCAGAATCATCATCGGGATCATAGCCCAGGCAGGTCTTGAAATCCCAAATATTCAAGTCGGTCAGGGCCTTGGCGTAGGGGTCCAGGAGGGTTTTATTTACGTTGAAGCGCTGGCCCTTCTCCGGCGCATAGGGCCCATCCACCCGGTAAAGGTAAATCGCCCCGGCCCTGAGATCCCGGATATGGCAGTGCCAGATATCCCCGGTTTTGTTTTTATGCTTGTCCAGCCGGATGTCATGGCGGGGGCTGTCCTGTTCCGCAGACTCAAAAATGATCAGGGTTACCGCAGTGGCATGCCGGGAAAAGAGGGCAAAGTTAACCCCCGATTCGGTAAGCGCAGCGCCCAGAGGCAGGGCCTTGCCCTGATCAATAATCAGATGTCTAAAATCCATTGCCATATTCTATCATATATCGGCATTTGGGAACAGTTCCATCGAATATAAGCCCATGGCTCCTGCAACTCCTTCTCCTGGGTTTTACGGGTATTTACCAAATGAGGCAGTTCCAAAATATCAGATTTTGGAACCAGATCAAATAACTTTACAAAATGGCTTGTACCGTGTTATAAAAGAACGACACCGTTGGTGTTTTTTATGTCAAGTTTTGTTTTGTAAAGAAGGAGTTGCAAATGATTCGAAGATCCGTAATTTTCTTTGCCCTTGTTATGCTGGTTGGGTCCTTTGCGTTTGCCCAGGATTTAAAGATTGATTTCCAGTACAATGTTAGCGGCGCTACAGCGGGTAATCACCTGACCTATTCCGGCCACCGGCTGGTTGGAGTGACCGATGATATCTTTGACGCCGTTTCCGGCGCTTCAAAGCAGAAGTCAACCGCCCTGATCACCTACTACCAGACCGATGTACTGGGAAAAGCCGCATTGCCCGCCGGACTGCGGGGTCTGCTCCTGTATCCGGTCGCTCCTCCGGCGACGCGGACTGAGGATTTTCTCACTGTCAGTAAAGCCGCCAACGGGGTTATCACCGCCCAGTACGTACACCGGGGCACTGCCTACGGGATCATCACCGACAATACGGGTAAGTTCACCTTTGACAGAAACGGTATTGCCGCCCCCGCACGGAGTGTCCAGCGGATTATCGGCTATATCCAGGGCGCAGGCCCCCAGGTGCTTCACGGGGACTTTTTAAGCAGCGGTAGGGCGGACTACGCCAAGATATGGAATGCCGCCACCGCCGGCGGCACAGTCGGAAGCGTCAAAACCGGCGCGCAGACCAACGATTTCCCGGATGCAGCTTCCCTGTTTTATTACACCGGTGTATTGCAGTTCACCCTGGATCAAAACATATTAAAAATTGCCGGTACGCTTAAGCCCAATAAGCGCTAATCCAAAGGACCTTGTTTTTTAAGGGATGCTTCATTTGGGGCATCCCTTTTCATTATTTTGAAACTGCCTCAGTTTTAAAAAATTTTCCCGATCCACACTCCGGGCCCCCAGCCGGGTCTTGTATTCCAGGGGCATTCCCAAATCCCAAAAGGCAAACCCCGCATCCCGCAGATATCGTCCGGTCAGGATCAGCTGTACCGTCCCCGCCGAATCCTCATCGTAGTACCCCGAATAGCTGGTGTAGACCTTCCCGGCGACAACCCCGAATTCCCCCGCAGCCAGCCGCTCTTCCCGGTACAGGCCGAAGCTGACAGGCTGCACACCGGTGTGATTACTGACAACAGGGCTCCCCGTCTGTAAGGACGGTTCCCGCAGGCTCCGGCGGCGAATGGCGCGGATACTTTCCCGGCGCCCATCCCCCGGTCCATCGAAGCCCATGGACATAACCAGGAAGCCCGCCGCCATCAGGCGGGCGATAAAGTCCGGGGCAAAATTATCGGCGATGCAGAATTCTTCGTCGCAGCCGGTTTTGACCATGGCGCGGGCGATGGATTGGGGATCATCTTTGGGGCCGATAAAAATATGGCCCGATTGGGTGTAGCGGAGACGCATGGGGGACGTTACTTCTTCCCCCGCCTGAAAAAGTGAAGGAACTGCTCGGTAACGGCGGAGTGCTGCTCCTCCCTGAGCACGTTGCCGGTAAAGCGGCTGAGGTCTTCGTCGGCGCCGGAAAAGAGGGCGATGTCACCTTCGGCAAAACGGTAGGCGGGATCGAATTTATCGTATTCACTGTCGCTCTTGCGCACGGCGATAAGGTTGATGTCGTACTTCTGCCGTATCCCCGATTCCACGATGGTGCAGCCCACCATGTGCTTTGGGACCTCCAACTCCGCAATGGCCAGCTTGCCCCCCAGGGGCAGATAGTTGAGCAGCACCGAGGAGAGGAGCTGGGGGGTGATCCGCTTGGCAGCTTCCTTGTTGGGGAACACCACCTTGGTGGCCCCCACCAGTTCCAGAATTTCCGCCTGGGACTCGGTTTCCGCTTTAACGATGATGGTCTTGATCCCCAGTTTGGCGCAGTAGCTGGTGGACAGAATCGACGCCTCGATCCGGTCCCCCATGTCGATCACCACCGCGTCAATCGAATCGGGGAGCACCTTCCGCAGGGTTTCCACGTTGACCACATCCAGCACCACCGAGCCCGCGGAGGCGTCCTTGTAGGTGTCGATCACTTCCCGGTCTTTGTCAACAATAAACACGTCGATGTTCAGGGCTAACAATTCATCCAGTACGCTCTTTCCAAAATGACTCAATCCCAGTATCGCAACCTGTTTCATCATGTACTCCTCATCCTAACAGCACCGAACCTTCCGGATAGGTGATATCGTAACTTTTATGACCGATGACGGGGAAGGCCAGGGCGATAAGCCCCACCCGGCCGGCGAACATGGCCGCCAGGACCACCAGCTTGCCCGCAACGGACAGATTAGGGGTGAGCCCCAGGGTAATGCCCGAGGTGGAAAAGGCCCCAAAGACCTCAAAGATAATGGCCTCCGCATTGTTGCCGGAGAAACCTTCGGTGATGTAGAGGGCGGTGATGCAGATGACCAGGAGGGCCGCCGCTTTAAGGGTATAGACCACCGCCCGGTTAATCGTATTCGCCGTAAGCCGGTGGTGGAAAATTTTGATGTCCCCGTACTTGTCGGGCTTGCGAATCATGACAAAAAGGATTACGAAGATCGTCGTAACCTTGAGCCCCCCGGCAATGGAGCCCGGGGCGCCCCCGGTAAGCATCAGGAAGCCGGTGAGCATCCGGGAAGGCTGGCTCAGCAGCCCCTGGGGCATCGCCTCAAAGCCGGAACTCCGGCAAACCACGGACTGGAAGAGGGCGTTTACCGCCGCCAGGGGGCCGCTCATTTCCCCGTAAAGCCGGTTCTGTTCAAAGATAAAGAAGATCAGGGCGCCCCCAAACACCAGGGCCGCAGACATGGTCAACACCACCTGGCTGTGGTAACTCAGGCGGGTCTTTTTCCGCAGCATCACCTGCAGGGCGTCCTGCAGCACGATAAAGCCCAGCCCCCCCGCAATGGTCAGAATCATCAGAATGATAAGGATAGAAGGCCGGCCGGCCAGAAAGCCTGGCATACTGCCCGGCGGGACACCGGTTTGTCCGTATGCGAAAGGAGAGAGCCCGGCGTTACAGAAGGCGGTTACGGTGTGGAAAATCCCCCAAAAGGCCCAATCATCGATGCCGGAACGGTAAAAAGTAAGGGAAAGCAGCGCGGCCCCGGCGGCCTCGAAACAGAGGGTCAGCAGGAGGATATTCCCCACGATGCGCCGGGGGTTGTACTCAATTCCGTTAATCGAGAAGTTCAGAATCGAATTCCGCTGCCGGATAGCCAGCCGGTGTCCGGGGATACTCAGCAAAATCGAGGTAAAACTGATAATCCCCAGCCCCCCAATCTGTATGAGCAAGAGGATGATCATCTGCCCAAAGCGGCTGAATGTGTCCAGGCTCACGATCCCCATGCCGGTAACGCAGGCCGCCGACACCGCTGTAAACAGCGCGTCCATCAGGCCCAAGTCCCGGTTTGCAGCGCCGGGAAGGGCGAGCAGGGCCGTCCCCAGGGCAATCAGGACCAGGAAAAAAGCCAAAAGGTAGAGGGCGTCGGATTTTCGGAAAAAATTACTGATTTTCAATAGTTCGATTATAACATGAAATATTAATCTATGCCCATTAATGAGGAGGAAGGTCTTCCACACCCAAGCCCCCGCCGGGTGGTGGCAGGCATCGTTTGAGGTTACTCCTCTATCCGCACTATCGAACGCCGCACCCACGTGGTCCGCCGCCATGCGCTAAAAATTCAAAGGCCCCTGGACAATATGGATGATGAGGATTAAGCAGGGTGATTTCATTTATATGCTTAACTACGAGATATAAATGCAATTAATTGCGTTTATATCTCAATTTTAGCGGGTAATATGAATTCGTTTATATAGCGGATTTAGGGGATTGTATGAAATTCACATACAAATCGTTATGTGCAATAAAAATGCAGAAATGGTTCAGAAGACCGCCACACGTCCGTGTGTGGCGGGGAGAAGAAACATTTATTAAGGGCGTAGCCCTTTTGGGGTTTCATACTCTGCCCCGTGGGGCGCTTTAAACTGAGGGTGTGGGGGAATTTGTTCTCCCACAAATGCAAAAATTTCAAGGAAAAATCTTCGATACTACAGAGCTTTGTCCTGTGGATGTTCATTTTCTTTAAAATATTACTTGACATATCTTATATAGTAAGGTATAATTATATTTAATGGAGGTTTATATGGAACTTGATCAGAGTGAGGTGTTTGTAGGCGATTTAGTTGAGACGAGAGAACTGGACACTGTAACACGGCAAGGTGGTGACGATTGCTGTGACTGTGACTCATACGGTGACTGTCCTGGTTGAGGCGTAAAGTATAATCTGCCTTTCAGGGGAAGTGCCGATTAAGCTGGTTTATAATTTCTTTTACGATTGTATTCAATTAGTCGGCATAATCCCCTGATAAACTTAGTCTATAATTTTTGTATTAAAACATTTTAATTTGATGGGATTATCCGTATGACCGATTGAATAATAAGTAGGTTGTCGGTTGATACAGATATGCCAATTTTAACATTTACACTCAGGAGCAGATTAAAAGTGGATGATTTGTATCGGGATATATTTATTTTAGAATCCTCGATTAAAGATAGGTTCATAATTTATTCGCCTTTGAATGGTATGTCTTTTTTTGCAAATACTAAGGCCGTTGGAATAATAAATAATTATCTAAACGGACAAGGAATTTCATCGGAGTATTCAAAATTATGTGGAAATATTCAAAAAATTTCAATGATGAGAAAAACAATCCCAGAGAAAAGGGATTTTAAAAACAAAAATCTTTATCCAGTTTTTCTTTTATCACAGAAATGTAATCTTGCTTGTAGTTATTGTTACGCGCAAAATGCTCGTTCACAAGATATACTTAGTAAAGATAAGATAAAAAAAATAGTAGAATATTTTTTAGTAAATTTCCGAAATAATGTGAAAAAATTTTCTTTTATCGGCGGTGGCGAACCTACATTAACATGGGATTTATTTAAATGGTCTGTAAACTACATACAAGGTGCTATACAAAAACAGAAGTTAAATATTGTACTTACTACAAATGCAACATTATTAAATGAGGAGCGGGTATTGTGGCTAAAACAGAATGATATTTATGTATTTGTATCTTTTGATATTTTACCAGAAATACAAAATAAACAAAGATCCTTCGTTGATAAAAATAAGTATTCTTTCGATGTAGTTGATAAAAATATAAAATTGCTTATTAATAATGGATTTATACCGCAGATTCGTTCTACCATTACAGGTGCGAATGTTTTTTTACAGCAAAAAATGGTACAATTCGTTATTGATAATTACCCTCAAATTAAAGCTATGAATTTTGAGCCTGTTATGGATATACAACATAATACAGCAGAATTTTATGAAAGTTATCTTGAATCTTTCTTTGAAGCAGAACGTATTGGCAAATTAAATGGTGTAACTGTTTATAATCCAATCATTAAACGTCTCGATAATACAAGAACGAGTTATTGTCCTGGCGAATTTTGCGTTACACCTACAGGCAAAATAACTGCTTGTCATAGGGTTTCATCTGACTTAGATAGAGGCTTTGATGAATTTTGCTATGGGGAAGTAAATGATATAGTACAAATAAACGAAAAACGAGCGGAAAATATTTTTAATGCTCATAACATAGATGGATCGGTATGTTCTACTTGTTTTGCGAAATGGAATTGTGCGGGTATATGTACTCAAAAACGTTCATTATTGTCAGACAAGCAATTATTAATCGAATGTAATTTCATAAAAAAGTTGTTAACAAAAAAGATAGAAAATATATTGCTTGGTATTTAAGAAAAAGAATACATTGCATGCTTTTACGATTAAGAGGTGTTTTGTGGATATTAAAGATTTATATTGGGAAATAGGTATAAATGCTGGATTTCTTGATTTTTCTTGTGAATGGCTAATGGAAAGAAAAGAGCAGGGATATGATATGTCTCATTTCTCTTTTTATGGCTCGCCAGGATTATTATGGGATGGTGGCAGGGAAGTACATGATGAAGCGGAATTTGATAGGTATGTTAGTTTTATTTCTTTCTTAAATGAAATGGGTATTGGTTTTAATGTTACTGCTCAAAATTTATTCATTAGTTCAAATATGTTAAAAAACGAAAGATCAAATACATTCATGGAAATCCTAAATAAAACAAACTTAAATGGCGTAATAATACTAAAAGATATTCTCAAAGATTATGTAAAAGATAAATGCCCTAATCTCAAAACAATTAGCTCTATTAACAAGGCATATATAGAACAAGGAATACATTCATCAGCATCATGGTATAAAAGTATTTTTAGTAACTTTGATTATTGTGTTATAAATGGCAATGATATGTACGATTTTGAACTGTTGAATTCTCTAGAGCCAAAGAAACGTATGATAATTTTAATAAATGAATACTGTGCAAGAGACTGTATAGACAGAAGCTATCATATTGCTATAAAAAGTATGCGTATGTTTAAGGAATTTGATTTCCTTAGCAAAGAATTAATGAGTGAATTGCGTTGTTCTGGAGTTAGATGCGGGCTTTTATTACCAAAAGAAAATTTAGAAAAATATTTTAACATTGGAATCGATCATTTTAAAATTCAAGCTAGAGAATCTACGTTTGAAACCTTTAAAAAAATATTGAAAAAATATTTTGATTAAAAAGAAAACTGTAAAAATACTGCATCATATCGAAAAAATATTATAAAAGATAGTTTTTGTCAATAAAAATCAATAGAACCGTCCGCATCCGTGCGTACGGCTTCGTAACAGCATTTTTACTGCACATAACGAGGCTGTAGGAAAACTATCTATCGGACCATAAGTTTTCCCCCATCTCAAGAAAACAGACTATTTTTGTTTGTTTTGGCTATGAACCCCCTGCTTTTTGGGGGTAAATCCGGAAATAGTTTCCCCCAGTTCCCCATTCTTCCCGTTATGAACCATACTTTTCCCCCAATGCGGACACACATTTCCCTATATTATGTACTATACAAAATAAGAGCCACTGGATATTTACTTTTTGTTTTGT
>BNVE01000117.1 GCA_025997875.1 Spirochaetia bacterium | reverse complement strand
ATAACCTTTTTGTGTTTCGGACTTGGATGAAAGCCGGTAATTCCGCTTATTGATGTACTTGCGGTAAATGCTGCTCCGCGAGAGATGATATTGATTGATAAACGGCTTAAAGACTTCGTTTTCCAAAAACATATTGGTTATCTGGTTACGATAAGTCTCTTGATTACCGTTGAGGGGCTTTTCAAACTGGTTGAATATGATATGGGTGTCGAGGTCATCCAGTTCCAAATCAGCCAATTTCTCAAACTGGTATTTCAGAGCTTGGAAACTGAAAATGTCCTGTTGAACCGGGATGAGCAGAATATCACTTGCCGTGAGGACATTCCCGATGATGTTGTCATACGTTGGCGATGTATCAATAATTACAAAATCATAGTCTAGTCCCTGTAATGCCCTTTTAAGCCGTTTAAGGCTATCCGTGCTGCGAAACTCATTGAGCCGGACATCGCCGTGAATCAAGTCAAGATTATCCTGAATCCTCTTAACGCAATCCTGTACCTTTGTCCCTAAAAAGAGGTCAAAGACAGTATGCCCCTGGCTGGTTTCCAATCCGCTGGAATTATCCAGATAGAAGGAAAGGGAATTGTTGCTTGCATCAGCGTCTATTACCAAGCACTTATTTCCGGCTCTCATAAGTGCATTGATAAAAAGTACAGACAGGGTGGATTTCCCGGTTCCACCTTTAATTGAGTTTATTGCGATTGTTTTCATACTTTGCCTCCTAGCTGGCACAATATAGATAAGACCGCCCATTACGAGGCGGCATTTTGTTAGTACATCTTGTACTTGGAGATAATATATGAGGAGCAAGCAAGATTATTGCTGGTTATCGAAAACATAAAATCCTCTTACAATCAGGGGTTCAAAACATTGGTTTTTCATTTTTCACCCCACCGCCTTTTCTAGCTTTTGCCGTGCCGCAACAAAGTCCAACAATTGCGCCCCGTGCGTATAGGCAATGGTAACTGCCTGTGTCTTTTGTCCGGCAAGCGCCCCAGCTTCCAGAAGTGTCAACTCTGCCTGCTGCCAATGCGTAATGCATGAATGGCGAAGGCCATGGAAGGTAATATTACGTTTCTTTTGATCAACCTCGTTGATACCGATAAGCCTCAATTCCCGCTTAAAATGCTTGACGAAAAAAGTCTTAGCATATGGCTGACCAGGCCGTTCAATGCTCTCGAATACGAGATTGTCCGGAGCGGTGTTCATTGCTATAGCTTTTACTTTTTCAAGCGATGTCTCCACAACTGCCAGCGAAAGCACCGTCCGGGTGCTGCCCTGTTTCGGTTTTTTGCTCCCTTCATGATTTTGCCAATTATGCCGGATATGAATAAGCCCGTTCTCGATGTCGCCCCATTGCAAACCCCGGACTTCCCCAAGCCGCATTCCACAAAACAACCCTAACAGTACGGCAAGATGTCCAATCGGGTTGGTTCCGGTCAAGCCTGTTATGAGGTCACGTTCCGTAAGAGTAAGGATTCCTTTTTCTTTGCGTTTTTCCTTGGCTGACTTAATACCCTTAAAGGGATCGTGTTGAAGCTCCCCGCGCTCAAAGAGAAAATTAACAGGAATACTCAGTGCCTGTATGATTTTATTGATACGAGCACCGGAAAGGGTTTTTTCACCGATCCGCACGGCATCATCCGATCTCCGTTTTTTAAGTGTTACCTTACGATCTGCCAACCATAACTGCCAATCCTGAATAAGGCCAGGGGTAAGGTCTTGCATGGAGATACCCGCAAACCCCTCAAACGGCTCAATGTGGAGTCTGATGTCATCCTGGTGCAGCTTCACATAGGTTGCGCCCAGTGGTTCCCCTCGCGCCAGTTCTGCGGCTTTCAGGTATTTTGACTCTTCACCCCAAAAAGCTTGCAGATACCCTATCAGCGAATCAGGTGTTTTAACCCTCGGCGTGAAGTCAATCTCAGCCATCATCGCCCGCGCTGCTTCATATGCCTCCAGCTTCCGTTCCTTCTTGCCCTCGGCAAGAATGGACAAACTCCGGGCTATCTGGTAGCGTCCGGTCTCCTCATTGTAGAAACGCGCATACCACATCTGCGCGCCTCCCTTCGTTTTCTGCTTGTAAATCGTGAACAGCTTGTGTTTCCGGGCAAGCATACCTACCCCTTCAAGCGAAAATGTCAGTCCTCACTGTCAGTCGCTCTAATTAGTGTGTATACCGCCGGTTTTCCGGTAGGCTAAATCGTTATACCATAAGGAATTACGATATGGGCGATACTAGATTTGAACTAGTGACTTCTACCGTGTGAAGGTAGCACTCTCCCACTGAGTTAATCGCCCGGGAAGCTAACGATTTAATAATAGCACAAAGTCCCGCAGATAGTCAATTATTCAATTAGCCGGGCGGTCTGGGGGGAAAGGGCCTCCCAGGCGGAGGGTTCCAGGACGTCTTTGTCGATTTGGAGGTAGAGCTGGGGATCGTAATCGGGGACGGGGTAGAGGGCGTTTCGGGAGTTGAGGAAGGCCAGGTTGATGCCGGGGGTGGAGAAGTCGCCGGCGCCAAGGCGGACCATGCTGGTCGGGTTGCGGGTAAGGGTGTCCCAGGCGCGGGCGGATTCGGTGTAGAAGCCCAGGGCGCGGGAACGGTAGCGGTCAAGGACACGGGGCTGGACGTTGCCCATGCTGCGGCTCAGGGCTTCCAGGGTAACCCCCATGTTGTTCCGGGCGATCATCAGCCGTTCCGCCAGATCGATGTATTCGGGGCGCTCGTTGGGCAGGAGCTGGGGCAGACGGGAGCGCTCGCCTTCAAGAATGTCCAGCAGGCGGTTATAGTAGCCCTGGGCGGCAAAGTAGTTGCCCCGCTGGTAGGAGACGTTCCCCAGGGCCAGGAGGATACGCCGGTTCAGGGGCAGTTCCGAGGAGGCGGCAAAAAAGCGTTCCAGGGCTTCTGTCCATTGCTCCTGATGGTAATAGGCGGAACCCATACGGTACTGGATTTCCGGGGGGGCCCAGCCGTCCTGTTCGGAGCGCAGGTAATATTGAAGGGCCAGCTCCATGTCCCCCGCCTTGGTAAAGTACACAAGGTCCCCCAAGTCCGCATAGAGTTTGCCGTATTCTGCGGAAGGGGTAAGGAGCCGCCGGGTAAGGCCGTCTTCGTAAAGGCCGATTCCCTTGATAAGCTGTTCCTCGGCGGCAAAGAATTCCCGGTCGCCGGTAAGTATCCCGGCATAGCGGCGCTGGGCATCGATCCGGTAACCCAGCCGCTTGATCGATTCTTCTTTTGCCCGATCAAAGGCGCCGATGGCCGCCTCCAGGGTTACCTGCTCTTCCCGCAGGTTGTTCAGATTGCGGTAATACCGGGAAAGGTGATAGTGGCCCTCGGGCAATGCGGGATCGCTCTGTACCGTTTTAAGCAGGACCTCCCGGACTCCTTCTATTTGTTCCACATACTCGTTGGGCACGCCACGGACTTCTTCAACCCGTTTATCCAGCAGATAGCCCCCCAACTCCGCAAGGGAATCAGCTGAAATTTTCCGCTTGGGGTAATCCATAAAGAAGGATTGTAGGGGCAGCACTTCCTTAAGGTTGTCGGTGCGGATAAAGTACTTCAACATCCGTTCCGCCACAGGGTCGGTCCAGCCGTAACGATCCAGAAGCCGGGCATAGGCGAACCGGGCGTCCTCATACTTTGATGGGTCTATTTCACCCCAGGCAAGGGCGTTATCCCCCAGGGCCAGCAGCGCATCGGGATCATTTACCGCATAGTCAAGAATGTTCCTGCGCAAAAGGCTGTCCGCCTTCTCGTAGTTCCGCAGGTAATTGGTTTCCAGTGCGGCGTAATCCAGCGCCCCCTTCTTGTCCCGGGGATAGTACCGCAAAAGCTCATCGTACTTTTCTTCCGCGTAGCGATACTGCCGCTGATCACGAAAACCTTCGGCGTATTTATAGAACCAGTTCTTAACCGGGTGTATGCCGAAGGCCTGGGTAAAGCGATCATTCGCCCGTTCATATTCACCGTTTTCTATCCGGTCATAGCCGATTTTATAAATCGATTCCGCCCGCAGGGGCGTATAGATGAAATGATAGACAAGATAGAAAAGGGAAGCCGTCACCACGGCTATCATCAGAAAGATCCGTAAGACGGGTAAAAAGTTATGAACAAAAATGTAGGCAAAACTTGCCTGTTCCGCTTCCAGTTCTGCGCCGGTCTTTTTTTCAAAGCCCCTGGGAATGGCGATGGTCCTGCCAAGAATTTTTCCCGCCAGGGCTGCGGTTTCTTTAGCCGGGGCCCCCCGGATCAATAACTTGACCAGCTGGGACATCTGGTCCGGAGCAACCGCCTGTTCGGCTATCAGTTCTTCGCAGGCTATCCGTAAATTAAGGGGATACCCGGAAAGGGTCTTTTGAAACTTTGCCAGATCCCCGGCGCTAAGCTGGATCTCCTCCACATCATCGGAGGCTGCAACCCCGGGTATGCGCGCCGCTGCGGCTGCGCTTCTTTTTGGCTTTGCCCCCGGCGCAGGGGCGCCTGTGGGGGGAATGCCCGCAATAACATCATCAATCCCGGGCAGGGTAAATTCATCCAGATCGGGGAATTCATTTTCTCCGCCGCCATCACTGCCGCCGGGTCCCTTTGCACTTTCGGCGCTGAAATCATCGGGAAGCTTATCCCCTCCCTCAAGGTTAAAGTCATCAAAGGCATCGGCGGACATATCCCCAAAGGGCGAGCCCGCAGCATCTGCGGTCGGACCAAAGTCATCATCCACGCTGTCGCCGGGAATTTCCGCATTGTCCTCCGGCCCGCCCATAAGCGGCTCTGCCTCGTTTTCCCCAACGGACAAATCCATGTCAGAAAATTCGCTGCCAAAGTCCATGCCCTCACCGGCAGCGTCATCAAGGCCGGAGATATTAAAATCGTCGAGGCCGGGTAAATCCGCAGATTCATCCCCTCCCTCCGCCGGGGACTCGCTCCCCAGATCAAAGGCTTCGTCACCCAGGTCCGGGGATTCAGTTTCGCCACCCAAGCCCAGGCCGTCTCCGGCATCGGCAGTCGCAGCATCACTATCACTATCTTCAAGGCCAGAGATGTTAAAGTCGTCAAGGCCGGGTAAATCCGCAGCGCCGTCCACTCCCTCCGCCGGGGACTCGGTCCCCAGATCAAAGGCATCGTCCCCAAGGTCAAAGGATTCGTCACCCAGGTCCGGGGGTTCGGCTTCGCCGCCCAAGTCCAGGCCGTCTCCGGCATCGGCAGTCGCAGTATCGGTATCATCAAGGCCGGGGATGTTAAAGTCGTCGAGACCGGGTAAATCCGCAGATTCGCCGGCGGCTTCGTCAGTCCTCGTGTCCGGCGTACTTGATTCCACATCATCGGCCAAACCGTTCAGCAGGTCATCGGGAATACCAAAGTCGTCCGCCCCCGCCGCTTCTGTTCCCGCAGCCGGTTCTTCCACGGTAGGTTCTTCCGCAGCGGATTCCTCCGGGGCAGACTCTGCCATATCAGGCAAATCGGCAACCGGGTCCGGCACGACAAGGTCATCGGGGATGGTATTCAGAAAGGCGCCAAAGTCAAAATCCTCATCAGAGGCCACGGGGAACGCTTCAGAGGCGGCGTCAGCGGAACCCTCCGCCGGGCCCCCCCCGGATTCAAAGTCCCCAAAAAGGTCATCTGAACCGCCAAGGTCTAAGCCGGCATTGGTTTCGGGAAGATCCGGCAGATTGGCACGCCTATCGGGGCCTTCAACAGAAGGTTCGGCAGGGGCGGTATCGGCCGGCTCTGCTTCGGGGGCAGGTTTCGGGGGCGGCGCAACGGCTTCTTTCTCCGGGAGGGCAAGATCGTCAAAGGGTATATGCTGCGCCTCAAAGGCGGCCAATTCGCCGCCAAGCAGGTTGAATGAGGTTTTAAATTCCTGAAGCGCATGCAATGACGGCATATTAAGATAATTAAGTATCGGCCGATAATTGGAAAGAGTATATGAAAACGATCACAACAACGGCGCTCCTTTTGGTAATTATCGGCACAATTGGGGCTGCGGACATTGAATCTTACCAGTTTATCGACCACCTGTTGAGCCTCCCGGGCCCCGGCGCCCCCGAGCTCTTCGAGGATGCCGTTATTTTCACCGCCCCCTCGTCCCTGCGCCGGGCCGGTATCGCCTTTGCCCATGAGGGCTTCGCCAAAGTCTACTGGCTGCGGCAGTTCCTGATCCCCCAGGACCCCCTGGGCGCCCCCATTCCTCCCGGCAAAAAGGTCCCCGATCCCTACATCGATTCGGGGCTCCTCTTTTTTGTGTACCAGCTTCCCAAAGATCAAACCCTCGAAAAATTAGAATACCGCATGGTCATCGACGGCCTGTGGACCACGGACCCCGCCAACCCCGCCAGCCGCAAAGACAGCCGTTCCGGCCTGACCCATTCCGTCGTCTCCCTCCCCGCCGTCCCCCCGGCCCCAAGCCCCTACAGCGCTCCCCCGGGAAGCCTCAACTTCTCCTTCAAAGGCCCCCCCGGCGAAACCGTCACCGTAGGCGGCAGCTTCAACGGCTGGGACCCCTTCATGTACGAACTCATCGAAAACCCCGCCGGCCTCTACTCCCTCACCATCCCCCTCCCGCCGGGAACCTACCAATACGTCTTCTTCCACCGGGGCGAACGTTACCCCGACCCTTACAACTTCCGCCGGGCCTACACCAAAGAAGGGGAAACCGCGTCGGAGGTGGAGATTAGGTAAGAGGGGGCGCTTGGTGCATATTCCCCATGCCGCTCAAAGTAAATTATGGTGAATTCATGGAAATTAAATTAAGGCTCGAAGAAGAAAAAGATTATAGAATTGTTATGGAGCAGATGTATAAATGTCTTGAATAAATCCAAAAAAAGATGATAATTTCTATCAGGTTTTAAAAATGCCGCCAAAAGGCGGCGAAAAGGAGACAATATGAAAGTCAAAATGTTTCTCCTGGGCATGGCTTTTGCAGTGGTGCTTTTTGTACCCGCTGTCAGCGCCCAGGTGATACCGGAGTCTTCCCTCAGTTCGTCCACCTTTGGTATTTTTGGTGACGATATTGATTCCTACCTGGACCCCAACGATTACCAGGATGTGGAATTTGAAAAAGGCTTTGGTTTTATTCAGGCCCCCGGTATTCTTGCCGCAGGTTATTCTACCCGTTTAAAGGATTCCACCTACCTGGGTTTCTACCTTGGCGGTCCCCTTTGGGATGGTACTTCCGAAGCTTCCTATAATAATGGGAATCGCGAGGACGGTACTGAGTCGGGAGTTGGTTTTACCGGGGATATCGGCTTCCTCCTGGGGATGGAAAAAATCGGCGGCATCAAAGCTACGTTCCAGTTTGAAGATGTTAAATTGGCTTATGACAAGAAGGGCGGCGATGAAACAATCAATTCTGACGGGTACTTTACCATCGGTGTCGGCTGGGGAAAGAACTTTGATCTTAAGGGCGGCGTCTTAAGCCCGGAACTTGCGTTGAGGTATAAAATCAATACCTTCAAGGAACAAACAAAGTCTGATCAGTATACATACCTCAAGCAAAGCGGTAATCCTGCAACGCCTGATCAGAAAAAGGTTTTTGACAGCCTGAGCCATCTTATTCTTGATGCACAGACCTATTACTACTTTTCTTCGGGGACCAGTTGGCTGAACGGCGAATATGTGTTGGATATTGGTACCTGGCCTACTCCAATAGCAAAGAGCGGCGGCGCCGAAACTACATTTGAAGGCTGGGACATAGCGCACACCCTCATCTTTGAATATGGCAGGCAGTTTGATATTACCAGCCAGCTTGCCTTTGGGATCAAGGCGGGGGCGGACCTGGGATACGAATCCCAGAGGTCCCGGTGGAATGGTATTGCCGGCAAAGAGGTTATACGCTTTGGCATTGCGCCCCATGCCGAAGTAGCTGCGAAATACGCCTTTGCTGCGAAGCCCATTAGTCTTTATACCGGATTCCAGTTTGCTCCCTATGAGCGTACTCCAACTCCCAGGACCGGCGGCGCCTATGATAAGAGTATCCGGGTTGGTGACCGGGCCTATGCCTTTCAGGTGGAAACCACCTATCCTGATTACAATAAACTTGATACCAGATCAGAAGTTGGCGTCTTTAACCCATGGGGTGTTAATGCCGGCCTTGGGCTTGGCTTTAACCCCCTTAAGAACTTCTTCCTGGACTTGAACCTTTCCAGCAACCTTGCCTACCTTCTTTACCGGGATGATACCGGCAAGACGGTGTTTGCCATTGGTGATTGGCAGAGCAGCCCCATCACCTTCAGTATCCAGGGGACCATAAAACTCTAGAAAATTGTTACTTGTTTGATCCGGGCCCCGGTTTGTGCCGGGGCTTTTTTTGGCGCTGTGGCGTGTTATATTATCCATCCGCACACTGTTAGGTGAAATTGGGGCTGAACGTTTTTGTAAAATTACTGAAGTTTCTGAACAACTCTATTAATAAAAAACAAAGGCGCCGCAGACATGCGGCCTTTTCCACATAATTTACCAGAGCGGCGCCGGCGACTATCCCTTTAATACATCCTATTTCTTCGCTATCTTCGCCCAGGTATCCCGCAGGCCAACGGTTTTGTTGAACACCGGCTTACCCTCTGCAGCCGTATCCGGAGGGGAACCTCGGCCTGCGGCATCGGCGGAATTTTCACTATCCTTTACAAAATAACCCAGCCGTTCAAACTGGTACCGGGCCCCTCCGGCGGCGTTGGCGAGGCTCGGCTCGCCGTAGGCCAGGGGGATCGTCTCCAGGGAATTGGGGTTGAGGTTGTCCAGGAAGCTCCCGGGGGTCCCATCGGGCCGCCGGGCCGGTACGTCCATGGGGCGCTCCACGGAAAAGAGCTTGTCGTAGATCCGCACCTCCATGGGAACAGCATGGGCGGCGGAAACCCAGTGTATGGTCCCCTTCACCTTGCGGTTATCGAAGGCGCCACTGGCGCCCGCATTGCCACCCCTGGTTTCCGCATCGTAGGTGCAGCGCACCGCAGTGATATTTCCCGCAGCATCCTTGTCAAGGCCGGTGCAGGTCACAACATAAGCGTAGCGCAAACGCACCGCATTGCCCGGGTAGAGCCGGAAGTACTTGGGCGGCGGAACTTCCATAAAGTCATCCTGTTCGATCCACAGTTCCCCGGAAAAGGGAATTTTCCGTTTCCCGGCGGATTCATCCTCCGGGTTGTTCACCGCCTCAATCTCTTCAACCTTGCCCTGCTCCCAATTTTCGATAATGAGCTTTAAGGGCTTAAGTACCGCCATAACCCGCAGGCTGGTTTTGTTCAGGTCCTCCCGGAGGCAGTATTCCAGAAAAGCGATGTCCACCATGCTGTCGGTCTTGGCGATCCCCACCTGGGAGATAAAACTGCGGATTGCCGCAGCGGTATAACCCCGCCGGCGCAGCCCCGCGATAGTGGGCATCCGGGGGTCATCCCAGCCGGAGACGTACTTTTCCTGTACCAGCCGCAAAAGCCAGCGCTTGCTCAGCACCGTGTGGGTTATGTTGAGCCGGGCAAATTCGATCTGCCGGCTGGGGAACACTTCAGCTTCGTTGATGAACCATTCGTAGAGGGGCCGGTGGATCTCGTATTCCAGGGAACAGAGGGAATGGGTGATCCCCTCCTTGGCGTCCGAAAGGGGATGCTGAAAATCGTACATGGGGTAGATGCACCAGTCGTTCCTGGTACGGTAATGATAATCGCGGCGGATCCGGTACATCACGGGGTCCCGCATCAATAAATTGGGATGGGCCATGTCGATCTTGGCCCGCAGGGTTTTGGCACTGTCGGGGAACTCCCCGGCCCGCATCCGGGCAAAGAGGTCCAGGTTCTCTTCCACCGAACGGTCCCGGTAGGGGCTGTTTTTCCCCGGGGGTGTAATGGTGATATTGTTCTTGTCCGCCACAGCGGTACCCCGGTACTCACTGGTTTCTTCTTCCGAAAGGTCATCCACATAGGCGTGGCCCTTTTTGATGATCTTTACCGCCAGGCCGTAGAGGTATTCATAGTAATCCGATGCGTAATATTCCCGATCTTCCCAGTCATAGCCCATCCATTTGACATCCCACTTGATGGCTTCCACATAGGAGATATCTTCTTTTTCCGGATTGGTATCGTCAAAGCGGAGGTTGCACTTACCCCCGAACCGTTCCGCCATAGAGAAATCGATAATAAAGGCCTTGCAATGGCCGATGTGAAGCCAGCCGTTTGGCTCCGGGGGAAACCGGGTGTGAACATGGGAGAAACGGCCGTTTTTCAGGTCTTCCCTGATGAATTCACTGATGAAGTCGGTCCCCTCTGACGCCGGGCCCTCTGCGGGAGCGCCTTCAGCGCCCTCTAACAGCTTTTCCATACACACTCCTCCGTGCGTTGTTTTTCAAATTGTTAATGCCCGGTGTGTACCGGTTTTATGGGGTTTTGCAAAACCCCGCTTAAAAATTGGTCAGATAACAGATACCGATAAGCAGTACCGCCCAGAGCCCTTCGGCGCCGGCAGGCTTGTCACAGCCCTGGGTATCCCCTCCGGAATTCTTGGGCTGAAGGCAGCCAAGCTGCCCCCCATACCACCAAAAAAGGCCCATCTGAATATCAATGCGGAGGGCATACTCGATAAAATCTTCCCGGGCGCTCTGGGCGCCGAAGAACAGATAGGCCAGCTCTTCCAGAATGGCCCCGAAGTCCTTTAGGGCTTCCTGAAAATCACCCCGTTCAATCTCCGCAATAAAGCCGGGAATCTCGTCCTCAAGCTTTTCCTTGCGGACCTCATCGGCCTTTTCAACCCAGGTTTTTTGAATGAGCAGGTCCAGATTGTTCTGAAAATGCTCCAAAAACTGGTGTGTTTCCCTGCCGGACTTGTTTACCCCGAGCAAACGCCGGTAATCGGCGCCAATTCCCAGAATTTCGGCAAATGCGGCTGCGGCAGCCCCATCCGGGCCCTTTTCCGCCGAAAATCCACCGGGGGGGAACAGCTTTTCAGCATCTTCCCGGTATTCCCCAGGGATGTATTTATTGGCATGCAACGGGCAGTTAAACATAAACTAACGATGCTGAGAAAACGGGAAGATGTCAAGAAGAGGGAGCGCCGTCCAGGCCAGCGTATTATCCCCAGTCTTCAACCAGGTATAATCGGAGCAAGAGCGATTTTCTGGGGGGGATCATGGAGCAAATAGGAAATGGGTTGGGATAATAACTACCTTGAGCGGAAGCTTTTTAACTCAGGTTTTGGCGAGAATCCCGCCGCCGGATAATACGCTGGCCCTGGAGGGCTTGCGCCCCTCCGATTATTTCGGTTATACTTTTCATAATGAGAGTCTCCCTTGGATTGGTTTGTGGTAAATCCCATCCTATAAGGTTTCTCTCGTTTTTTCTACCCTTTCCCTAATTCTGGAACTGGCTCACTTGAAATGAGTTTATACCATCCCGTAACAATTGGCGACCTCGAATTTCCCGGGAACCTCTTCCTTGCCCCCGTTGCGGGTTATACCGACCGGTCCTACCGGTCGATTTGCATCGACGAGGGGGCGGACTTTTCTTTTACCGAACTGAGTTCCGCCGAGTCGATTATCCGCAGCAGGCCCGACACCAAACCCCTGAACGATCCGTCCCCGATCAGCGTACTGCTCCGCCGGGCGGATAACGAAAAACGCTACGCGATTCAGCTTTTCGGCGCGGAGCCGGAGCGGATGGCGGCGGGGGCGGCCCTGCTGGCCCGGTGGAAGCCCGATGTGGTGGACATCAACGGCGGCTGTCCGGTGCCAAAGGTGATCAAGACCGGGGCCGGCTCGGCGCTGATGAAGGACCCCGCTAACCTGGGCCGGGTGGTGGAAGCGGTGGTCCGTTCATCCCGTGAACACTTGGGGGGTGTACCGGTGACGATTAAAATTCGTGCCGGCTGGGACAGCGGTTCCCTCAATTACCGGGAATGCGCCCGCATCGCCATGGAGGCGGGGGCCGCCATGGTGAGCCTCCATCCCCGGACACGGGCCCAGGGCTATGGTGGCAAAAGCGACTGGTCCCTGATTGCGGACCTGGCCGGCCGCCTGCCGGTCCCGGTAACCGGCTCCGGGGACCTCTATACCCCGGAAGACGCGGACCGGATGCTCCGGGAAACCGGCTGCGCCGCGGTGATGTTCGCCCGGGGGGCCATGGGAAACCCCTTCATCTTTTCGACCACCCGCTCCTTCCTCAGTACCGGCTCCTACGCCGCCCCGGATACGGCTCACCGGCTCGCCGCGGGTTTCCGCCATCTGGAACGGCTCGCCGCCGATATCGGAGAACGGCAAGCCTGCCTTGAGATGCGCAAGCACTTCTGCGCCTACACCAAGGGCGGCGAAGGCAGGCCCGGTATGGCCGGGGGAGCGAAACTGCGGAACCAGCTGGTACATGCGGAAACCATTGAGGAATACCGGCTTATGCTGCAAGATGTGATCGAAGGGGTATTGCCGTGAAATTTTCAGTATGTATTGATGCGCTGTTCAAAGGCCTGGATCAGGACGCCGCTCTGGAAAAAGTCAAAGCTGCGGGATTCACGGCCTATGAGTTTTGGAGTTGGTGGGATCGGGACATCGGGGACCTGAAAAAAAAGGCGGACGCCCTGGGGCTTAGCTGCGTCACCCTCTGTACCCGCTTCATCAGCCTTACCGATCCCGACCGGCGCCCGGCCTACCTTGAGGGGCTTAAGGAATCAATCGCCGCCGCAAAAAAACTGGGCAGCAGCATGCTGATTTCCCAGGTGGGCGGCGACACCGGAGCAGTACGGGCCTTTCAACACCGGTCTGTTGCGGAGGGGCTTAAGGCGGCGGCGCCCCTGCTCGAAGAAGCCGGCGTCACCCTGGTGATAGAACCCCTGAACATCCGGGTGGATCACGGCGGCTACTTCCTTGAATTTTCTGATGAGGGTTTTGAACTGGTTGAAGAATCGGGAAGCAAAAACATCAAGCTTCTCTTTGACATCTACCACCAGCAGATCACCGAAGGGGACATCATCCGCCGCATCACCGCTAACATTTCCCGGATAGGCCACCTCCACGCGGCGGGCTGCCCCGGCAGGCACGAGCTTTTCACCGGGGAACTTGATTACCGGCGCATCTTTAAAGCCATAGATGAAGCGGGCTATTCGCTCTTCACAGGACTGGAATATTTTCCTCAAGGGGACGCCACGGCGGGGCTCCGGGAACTTCGGGAAAATTCCGATAAGAAGGATTAAAGGCCCATTCGCCCCTGCAACTGGGGTCACGACAAACGCATGAAACATCAGAGCGAGAGGACGGCCTCAAGATGTTGTTCAAACCCCCAGCTCAATATGCGGCGTTTGAGTCTGAGGCTGTATTTTTTCCCCAGCTGTAATGTCTTAAGCAGTG
>BNVE01000116.1 GCA_025997875.1 Spirochaetia bacterium | reverse complement strand
GCCTCCTCGTAGGACACCGTGGGGGCTTTGGCCACCGAAGCGGGATCGGGAATCACGGCGTTCCACAGGGCAATATCGGCGGCGTTTTTTTCAAGCACCTGGGCAAAGATGTATGCCAGAAGCCCCTTTTCAAGTTCGATAAGTTCCTTTTCGGATTCGATAAAACCCAGCTCCACATCAAGGGAAACATACTCGTTCAGGTGCCGGGGGGTGTCGTGTTTTTCCGCCCGGTAGACCGAACCGATCTCAAAGACCCGTTCAAGCCCTGCGGCCACCATGGTCTGTTTGTACAACTGGGGGGACTGGGCAAGGTAAACCTTGCGGTCAAAGTACTCCACCTCAAAAAGATTGGTCCCCCCCTCGGTGCCACTCCCCACCAGCTTACTGGTTTTGATTTCGATAAAATCCTGTTTCCGCAGATAAGCGGCAAAGGCTTCGATAATGGTGGACTGAATTTTAAAGATCGAACGGATCCTGGGGTTCCGAAGTGAAAGGGCCCGGTTATCCAGAATCGCCTCGATGCCGATTTTAGAGACATCCCCATTTACCTGAAAGGGAAGGTCCCCCGCAGCAACGCTGACGCATTTCAGGGAACGCAGCCGGAGTTCCACCCCGCCGGGGGCCTTTTCGTTTAAAGCCGGCAGGCCCCGGGCAATCACCACCGATTCCAGGGTGAGCCCCGCAACCAATGCGGCGGTGTCCCCCGCCCCGTCTTCGGAGAGCACCAGTTGGAGCAGCCCCGACCGGTCCCGGAGGATCACAAACCTGATCCCCCCCATATCCCGGATCCGGTGAACCCATCCCGCCGCTTCAACTTCTTCCTGATGTCCTTCCTGGGCCGCCTTCAACATATCCTTTGCCAATACCCGCATGGTTTCCTTATCTCCTCTGGTTAATGAATAAGGGCTTCTATCTGTGCGCCGGCGATTTTGGGGTCAGCCCGGCCGCTGCTGGCGGCCAATACCTTGCCCACGAGGAAGGCCGTAAGGGTTTGACGCCGCTTCCCGTTACCGCCTGCGGCGGCTTCCCGGGCTTCCGCAAAGGCCGCTTCTTCGGCCTTGTAAACCGCCTGCACTATCTCTGCGATTTTTGCAGGATCCGAAAGCCGTTCCCAGCCCCGTTCCTTGATTATCACTTCCGGGTCCTTGTCTTCCGCAAGGACCGCTTCCAGGGTCTGCTTGGCGATCTTCACCGAGATCTGTCCCCCGCCGACCAGGGCCACCAAAGCTGCCAGCCGCTTGGGGTTCAGTTTGAAGGAACCGATATCGTGGAGGGGAATCCCCTCCCGGCTCAGGATGTGCTTGATGTCTTGCAGCAGCCAGTTGACGATGCGGAGGGCCGCGTCTTTGGGTTCAAGCCCCGCCGAAACTGCGGCGGACAGGGCGGCTTCAAAATAATCCGCCGAGGCCTTTTCTTCGCAGACCAGGTCCGCCTGTTCCCCGTTAAGCCCAAGGTCCTTTTCAAACCGTTTGGCCCGGCTTACCGGCAGTTCCACCAGGCTTTCCTCCACGGATTTTAAAAACGCCGCATCGGGGCTGAACACCGGCAGGTCCGGCTCGGGGAAGTAGCGGTAATCCTGTGCGTTTTCCTTAGTCCGCATGGGCATGGTCTCGTCCCGGTTCTCGTTCCAGAGCCGGGTCTCCTGAACCACGGTTTTCCCCGCATCCAGCATTTCCCCCTGACGCTGTATTTCGTAGTTGAGCCCCAGCCGCACGAAGCGGGAGGAGTTGAGGTTCTTGATCTCCACCTTCCGGCCCAGGCCCTTGCCGGGAAAGTTGATGGACACGTTGGCGTCCGCCCGGAGGCTTCCCTCTTCCATGTTGCCGTCGCAGACCCCCAGGTAGCGGACAGTACGGCGCAGCTGCTGGATGAAACGCTCCGCCTCCTCCCCGGTTTCCATATCCGGCTCGGTGACGATTTCCAGCAGGGACACCCCGGCGCGGTTATAGTCCAGCAGGGACACGGACCCGGTATGGATCATCTTGCCCGCGTCTTCCTCAAGGTGGCATTCCTTGATCCGTACCCGTTTTTTGAAGGCCATTCCGGAGGAATGGCCCGCCTTCCCCAACGCTGTTCCGTCCGCAAGGTCCTGTTTGCTTTCGATGTCCACATAGCCTTCCTGCCCCAGGGGGCAGGCGAATTGGGAAATCTGGTAGTTCTTGGTCATGTCCGGGTAGAAATACTGTTTCCGCTCGAACCAGGTCTTTTCCGGAATACGGCAGTTCAGGGCCCGGGCCACCATACAGCCCATCCGCATGGCTTCAATGTTGAGGCTGGGGAGCACCCCGGGGTAACCCAGACAGACCGGGCACACATTGGTGTTGGGCTCGTCCCCGAAGGCGGAACGGCAGCCGCAGAAAACCTTGGTTTTGGTTAAAAGGTGAATATGAACCTCAAGTCCGATGAATGACTGGTACTGCATGTTAACTCCAATAGGCCTTATATCCCGCCGGATGGGGAATGGGATGCCCTTGTTCCCAGGTTTCGGCAATATCAAACAGGGTCCCTTCCGCAAAGGCCCGGCCGATAAGCTGGACCCCCACGGGGAGCCCCCCTTCCACCGCCGCCGGGAACGACAGAGCCGGCAGCCCGGCGAGATTGGCGCAGCAGGTGTAGAGGTCCGCCGCCTTCTGTGCAAAGGGGGACAGGGACGTGGGCCCCCGGCCGAATGCCCGGGTGGGAAACACCGGCAGCAGAATGGCGTCAACTTTTCCGGCAGGCCCGCCTGCCGCTCCGGCGGCCGCATTTTCGGCGCCGTCGTAGTCTGATGATCCCAAGAGGGCCTCAAAGTTCCGCCTGATCCCGGCGCGGATACGCTGGGCCCGCAGGTAGTAACGGTCCTGAAAACCGGAACGGAGCACAAAGGTCCCCAAAAGGATGCGCAGTTTTACTTCGTCCCCAAAGCCCGCCTCCCGGGCCTTGTCGATAAGGTCCTCGGGGTTTTCCGCCCAGTCGGGCCGCGCGCCGTAACGGACGCTGTCGAAGCGGGCCAGATTGGCGCTGGCCTCGGCGGTGGCAATGGTGTAATAGGCGGGAACCCCGTATTTGAGGCTGGGAATTTCCACATCCACCAGGGTATAGCCCAGATCGGCAAAGCCCTTCTTGGCAAACTCAAAGCCCCGGCGGACCTCATCTTCCAGTTCAGCCGCCTGTGCCGCAGCCCCCAGGGCGGCGGCCTCTCCGGCTTCGCCCTGCCCGCCCGCAATCTCCGAAGAAATGGCCTTTGCCACCGCCTCCGGCGACAGGACCCCAATGGTCCCCTTTCCCGCCTTGCCCGAGGCTTGGTGTTCCAGAGCCGGAGCCGCTGTGGGCGCGTCATGGCTGGTCTGGTCCAGGGGATCCCCGCCCCGGATAACCGAAAACACCGACCGGCAGCGGCCGACACCATCGGCCAGCACCCCGATACCCTCAAGGCTTGAGGCGTAGGCCACCAGACCGTAGCGGGAAACCGCGCCGTAGCTGGGCTTGAGCCCCACCACCCCGCAGAAGGCGGCAGGCTGCCGTACCGAGCCCCCCGTATCGGAACCCAGGGCAAAGGGCACGAGCCCCGCGGCCACCGCGGCGGCGGAACCCCCTGAGGAGCCCCCGGATACCCGGCTAATGTCCCAGGGATTATTGGTCTGCTTGATGGCTGAATTGTCCGTGGAAGAGCCCATGCCGAATTCGTCCAGATTGGTCTTGCCCACCGGCACAGCCCCCGCAGCCAGGAGCTTCTTTACCGCCGTAGCGGTGTAAGGGGCTTTGAGGTGTTGCAGCAGCTTTGATCCGCAGCTTAAGGACATCCCCTCCACAGCGATATTGTCCTTTACCGCAAAGGGCAGCCCCGCCAGGGCGCCGGGCGCCTTTTTCTCAGACTCAGACAAAGGCGCAGTTTGTCCTTCAGGACAAACTGCCTCGGACCGAAGGTCCGCAAATTCGATAAAGGCCCCAACCTTGTCTTCCCATTCCTTGTAATATGATAAAAAGCCCTCAGGCAGCTTAAAAGCCATGTTTCCTCACTTTCGGATTATTGATGAACAGATAATTACAGAACATTGGGGACTACCACGAAGCGGCCGTCCCGTTCACCCGCATTATTCAACAGGTTTTCGTTGAGCTTATCGGAATTATTGTTATTATTCGGATTCAAATTATCGGGCCGGAAATGACTGGAAACAAGGGTCCGGGAAACGGCGGAGATACCGGAAGCGGCGCTTGCCGCGGAATCACCCAAGGCAGAATTGCCCTTGGTAAAGGCCGCTTCGTCCTTGTCGGCCGCCTGCATGGCGGCAAAGTACCCGAGCATCTGCTCAAAGGCAGGAAATGCGCCGGCCAGCTCTTTTTCATCCATATTGAGGTGGGCAAGGGCGGCGGTTTCCTGTAAATCTTCGATCTTCATGGGATGATCTTTACACAGGACCCATTTTCATGTCAAGTGTATGGTATATTTGCGAAACAGGTTCTTTAACGCATCATTACCCGTTCCAAAATCATATAAACCGCAGTTCCCCCAAAGATGCTGATCAGGGGGTTCCGTTTCAGGAGGTGGATCAGGGCGGTAAAAGCCGCCGCAATAAGAGCCGGGACGCCCTCCCGGAAGCCGGTTTGCAGAGAACCCGCAACCGCATTGAAGGCCAGCACCGTCATGGCCGCCGGGGGAACCACCTTTTCCACAAAACCCAGAAAGGCCTCCCGCCGGGATTTTTTTCCCCCGTCCGGGAGTCCCTCTCCCTGCCCTGCCGTATTCCCGTCACGAAAAAACAAAAAGGGAAAGGCCCGGCAGAAAAGAATAACCGCGCCCATGGCGAAGGTGTAGGCAAGGGCCTGGGGAACAGTAAGCATGATCCGTTTTATCATATCCTTGTGAAAATTTCAGAAGAATATTAACGGTTTTTTGCAAAAAATCAAAAAACCATGTTTTTGCCCGGGAAAAGGGCTATACTTTTTATTGTATAAGACTGGAGGTTCCTATGAAAAATAAATCTGGTAAATTCTGCCGGTTTTTATCAGGCGGCGCTTTTATCATTTCATTGTTGGTACTGGGTTCCTGCCTGATGCCGGACCTGAAACCGGAGCTGTATTTCGGTTCGACCAAGGGGATACCGGTCGAGAACTCTCCCGACAATGGTAGCGGCGGCGCCCCTCCTGCCACAGAAGCGGGGCCTAAATTTAGCACCGTGCCCAACTTTAGCATCGTGCCCGGCGGCTACACGGGGCCGGCCCTTATCAGCTACTATGACCCCACCGCCCTCCTTCCCGTAACGGTTACCGGGACCCTGGTCGTAAACGTTAACGCCGCCGGCAAGCTGGAGTACGACCCTTCCCTGACCGCGCCCATGGGGGCCGTTAAGAGCCTCACCCTGACGGATCCGTCATTTGGGGCGACGGGCAAGGAACACCTGATAGGCCGCTTTCCTCCCAGCGCCTTGAATGAAATCAAGCTCCAACTGGATAAAAACGGGAGCCTGGGATTCCGCTCGTCGCCCGGCGGCAGCCCCATAGGCAGTTACGCGGAGTTCCAGCTGATAAGCAGCGATCCGGTGCACCTTATGGGCACCTACAAACTGGAGGCCGACCTGGACCTGATGAACGAGCTTTGGGAGCCCGTGGGGAACTCCGGCGTCAAGTTTGCCGGTACCTTTGACGGCAGTAGAAAGACACTCTCGAACCTGAAGATAGAAAAGACCGGCGTGAATGATGTGGGGCTCTTCAGCGTTGTGGGTGGAGAAGTCAAGAACGTCGGCATCCTTAACGGCACGGTGAACGGCAGAGACAATGTCGGCGGCATAGCGGGGTCAAACGAGGGCGCCATTTTCGGCTGTTACTACACAGGCGTGGTGACCGGAACCGGCTACAATGTCGGCGGCGTGGCGGGAAGCGTGCCTGGCGGCGGCACTATCACCGCCTGTTACAACGAAGCTGCGGTGAACGGCGGCATCTCTGTCGGCGGCGTGGCGGGGGTCAACAATGCCAATATCACCGCCTGCTACAACACAGGCGCGGTGAACGGCGGCAGCAGCGTCGGCGGCATAGCGGGGACAAGCGCAAGCAACAGCAACATCACCGCCTGCTACAACACAGGCGCGGTGAACGGCGGCAGCAACGTCGGCAACAACGTCGGCGGCATAGCGGGGATAAGCGTAAGCAACAGCAACATCACCGCCTGTTACAACACAGGCGCGGTGACCGGCGGTACTAACGGCGGTCTGGTAGGGTCAAATAACGGCAGTTTGAACCACTGCTACTATGCAAAAAGTACTAGGAATGAAATCGGGGCGGGTACGCCCGGTAGCACCAGTGGTCTCTTCACCGACGATACCGACTTTCCCAACGTGTCGGGTGTCAGCGGGTGGGGTATCGGCCTCGGCCAGTCGCCCACTATGTGCTGGAAGTCCGGCACCACCGGCGGCGGAAAGTATCCCAAGTTGTTTTTTGAATAGCAGGGCATAACGAAGGGAAAGCCCGCCTCCGTATGGGGGGCGGGCTTTTTTTGGCACACTTGATAAAATCAAAAAATACACATATTATGCGTAAAAAGGCGTAAAAAAATCCATTCAATTCAATGTAGTACGGCCCGAGCGCAAGCGGCTTCGATACAGCGAATGGCGCCTGGCACTGTTTTAGAGGGCGGCATACAGCCGCTTGAGGTAAGACCCGGGCGGGCTTTTTTTGCGTGTTTGACTTTGCGGCGGTTATGTGGTATAATTTGGGGCAGGAGAAAATGGAATGGCAGAATACACCGTATTATTAACATGGGACGATGAGGCGAAGGTATGGGTAGCCGAAAATGATGATATACCCATAGCGCTTGAATCCGGTTCTTTTGACACGCTCATTGAACGAGTACGCCATGTAACGCCTGAAATACTTGTCGAAAACGGCAAGAGTGCTGAGGCGTACCTAAACTTTATCACCCATCGCCGCGCAAAGGCCTACGCCTGATGGCGGAATACGAAAAACGTGTACGTGAGCAGTTGGATATAAATGGATGCAGTTTTAAGCGGCATGGCAAAGGCGATCATGATGTGTGGTTTAGTCCAATAAATAATCACACGTTTCCGGTGGATAGTGAAATTAAATCGCGGCATATGGCAAATAAGATAATGAAACAAGCCGGCATTGAGTATCATTTTTAAAAAGGACAGAGCATAGCGAAGCGAAAGCCCGCCTCCGTATGGGGGGCGGGCTTTTTTTGGCACACTTGAAAAAATCAAAAAATACACATATTATGTGTAAAGAGGCGTAAAAAAATCCATTTAATTCAATGTAGTACGGCCCGAGCGCAAGCGGCTTCGATACAGACGGAACCTTAACCCCGCCAGCGCCAAAGACAGGGTCATGGCGGAAAGCAGGGAGACCCTGCCGGGGAGGAGGAACACCGCAAGTACCGCAGCGCCGGCCGAGATGATAAAGATGCCGGGCCGCTTTACCCGCAGTATCTGTTCGATCATCAGAACAATAAACAATGCGGTAAGGGCAAAGCCAATCCCCTCCATGTTGAAGGGAATGAGGGACCCCGCCACTGCGCCGATCACCGAACCGGCGATCCAGTAACAGTGATCCAGCAATGCCACAAAAAACATGAACCGTTCCCGGTCAGGGCCGGCCTCCTCGTCGGGCAGGGAAGAAAGAAGCGCAAAGGTTTCATCGGACAAGGCAAAGATAAGGTAGTATTTATAAATCCCCGCTTTCTTAAACCGCTTAAGCATGGTAAGCCCATAGGCCATGTGCCGGGCGTTTACCACCAGCTGTACCAGACAGGCTTCCCAAAGGCTGGTCCCGGCGGCAAAGAGCCCCACCGCAATATACTGGCCTGCCCCGGCGAACATCACCACACTCATCACCGGGCTAAGCCACCAGGGGTAGCCCGCATCCGCCAGAAGGAGCCCAAAGGCCACGCCAATGGCAAGATAGCCCAGCAGCACCGGGATGGAATACTTGAAGGCGGCGGTAAATACTGCTGGACGACCGGGGTGTTTCATGGAAAAACCGAATATAACCCGGAAGGGGGAATTTGTCTATCCCGCATTCACCATTCCCCCAGAAGAAAATCAATAATGTTCTGATACTTGATGCCCTCATAATCGGTAACATAGGTTTTATCCATGCTGAGGATTACTTTTTCGTAGTTGTCTTTTATGGCCATAAGGGGGTTCAGTTCCCGTTCCCGCACCGCTTCATCCATCATGGTTAGTGTTACCTGATAATATATCTTCCGGTCCTGTTTTACCGCGCAAAAATCAACTTCCCGGGCATAATACTTGCCCGTAAAAACCTGGAAGCCCCGTCTTAACAGTTCAAAAAAAACCACCGTTTCAATAACATACCCCAGATCAGTATTACTGTAGCCTAAGAGCATATTGCGTATCCCCGTATCAACCACATAATATTTGGACAGGGTTTTGAGCAGCTCCTTCCCCTTGATATCATACCGGTGGGCAGGATAAACGATATATGCCTTTTCCAGCAAATCAAGGTAGCGGGATACGGTGGCGGATTTTACAGATTCCGTTTTACCCTGGCTGCTTAAAAAGCCGGCAATGTTTGAGGGGGACACCAGGTTGCCCGTATTCTGGCAGAGAAATTTAACCAGTTGATCAAACATTTTGACATCATGCAAAGCGTGGCGGGAAAGCACATCCTTTACAATCACCGTATTGTAAATGCCCTGGAGGAATCCGTTTACCGGCTCATTCTCCTGGGGCAGGGAAGATACGCCGGGAAAGCCGCCGTATTGTAAGTACCGGTCAAATTTTTCCCTATTCCCCCACTCGGCGGGGAAAGTTCCAAAATCAAGGTATTCCCGGAAGGACAGGGGCAGCATGGGGATCTCCACATAGCGGCCCGAAAGGAGGGTTGCGATTTCAGAGGACAAGAGCCAGGCATTGGAACCGGTAATGTAAATGTCCGCGTCAGTTTCCACCCGGATGCTGTTCACCGCCTTTTCCCAGGCCTCCACATGCTGAATTTCGTCGAGAAAAATATAAGCCCTGCCCGAGGCCGGCATTCGGTCCATAAGGGTGTCGTATAAGAGGTGATAATTGCTGATACCTTCATATTGAACCACTTCAAAATTAAAATGGATGATATTCTCTTCCGGAACTCCCGTTTGCAACAGTTCATCAATGAATAACTGCATCAGGGAGGATTTGCCGCAGCGGCGGATTCCGGTTATCACCTTGATAAAGTCCTTGTTTTGGTACTGCCGCAGCCGGTTCAGGTATGTTTTTCGTATGATTAGGGGGTCTTGCGTCATGTATGCCTCTAAATATTATTATAGGGCATAATTTATATAAAATCAAGAGTTTTACCCACTAAAAGGTAAAACTTTCAATTTTTTAGAATTTTGCCCCTCAAAGGGCAAAACTTAAATATTATTGCTTTTTTCTCCCTTAAAGTATATGCTGAATTTTATGGAATTTGTCATAAACCAGGAAGAACAAAAGACCCTGCTCGCCGATGCCCGGGAGGCTATCGCCGCCAGGCTGGAAGGCCGCGCGCCCCGGTATTCCCGCAGCCCCGAATTGGCCAAGGCCATCGCCGAAGGGCATTCCGCCTTGGCCCGGCCCAGCGGGGCCTTTGTCACCCTCCATGCCGGCAAGAACCTGCGGGGCTGCATCGGCAGAATGACCGCCGTCTGGCCCCTGGAAAAAACGGTTCAGACCATGGCAGCGGAAGCGGCCTTTTCCGACCCCCGCTTCCCACCCCTCGCCACCGGGGAACTGGAACGTTGTTCCCTGGAAATTTCCGCCCTCTCCCCCATGGCCCCCTGCCCCGATCCCCGCGCGGTCAAAGTGGGGGTCCACGGGCTCTACCTTATCCACCGGGGCCGCGCGGGGGTGCTGCTGCCCCAGGTACCGGTGGAACAGGGCTGGGACCTGGACGAATATCTGGACTATATCTGCGTCAAGGCGGGACTGCCCCCTGCTTCATACGAAGCGCCGGGGGCGCAGCTCTACACTTTTACTGCGGTGGTGTTTGGGGAATAGTTGAGCCGGTTCCAAAATCTGATATTTTGGAACTGCCTCGGTTACTCAATAGAATACCGCGCCATGCTGGTCGGCGTCTCGTAGACATCCACCGCCCAAAGCAGCGCCGGGTCCAGGGAAGCGCCGGGAAAGGCCTCCAGTGCCTGATCGAAAATATACCGGGCGATCCGTTCGGCACTGGGGTCCTCCGCAAAGGCCGGTTGGTCGTTCAGGTTTGAATGATCCAGGGAAGCACAGATATCCCGGAGGATTTTTTTCAGGAGCCCAAAATCCGCCAGCATCCCGCCGGCGGAGAGGGTTTCCCCCCGGACCCAGAGCAGAACCCGGTAATTATGGCCGTGGAGGTTTTCACACTTCCCGTGATAATGGCTTAAAAAATGGGCCGCCGCAAAATCGGCCTCTACCCGCGCGGTGTACATACCTTCCATACTATCACAGTTTTTTATAATGGACAAATCCCGGCCCTGTGGGTATGCTTAGGGTAAGGATTGAAAGGGATGTCTATAAGTTCTGTCCATACCCGGCTCTTGTCCGATTTTTTTACCTCTAAAACAGCAGAAAAAGCTGGATTTGTTGCAGCATCCGGGGATAATGCCCGTGGGATAGGAGAAGGGGGCGCCTTTACCGTGCCGGATAAGCCCCTGGTGACCGGCCTTGAGTATGATTCGCGGAAGGTAAAACCGGGGAACCTCTATTTTGCCCTCCCCGGCATTCACACCGATGGGCATAAATACATCGGCGATGCCATTAAAAGGGGCGCTTCGGTTATCATCCATGAGAATGAATTAGGGGATTACAAGGCGGGTGTGGTATACCTGCGGGTTAAGGATTCACGGTTCGCCATGTCGCCGGTGGCGGCGGCCTTTTATGGTTTTCCTTCCCGGCGCATGACCGTGATCGGGGTAACCGGCACCGAAGGCAAAAGCACCACGGTTTACCTTATCTGGCAGCTCCTGGGGCTGATGAAAAAAAAGGCGGGCTTCTTCTCCACGGTGCAGTACAGCCTGGGGGATGAGGAACAGCGGAACAGTGAACACCAGACTACCCCGGAAGCGCCGGCGGTCCAGAAACTTCTTTTTGAAATGGCGGAAAACGGCGCGGAATACGCCGTGGTGGAAGCCAGTTCCCACGGTCTTTCGAAGCGGACCAACCGCCTGGGGGACGTGGATTTTGACGCGGCGGTAATGACCAACGTAACCCACGAACATCTGGAATTTCATGGTACCTGGGAACAGTACCGGGATGACAAGGCGAACCTCTTCCGGGCTCTGGATCGCCCAAGGGTGCAGAAAGGCTCTGCCTTTCTGCCAAGCGATTCAGATTGCCGAATCGCAGTAATCAACGCCGACGATCCCAGCGCCGCCTTTTTCGCCGGAGCGGCCAAAAGGAAGACCCTGGATTTCAGCGTCCGGGGACTGGATGCGGCTATCGGCGTCACATCAATCGAAAGCAACGCCTACGGTAATTGGTACGAGATCTGTATCCGGGAGACCGGTGAAATAATTGATATCCGGGACAAGCTTCCCGGGGCCTTTAACGCGGGGAATGTTCTTGCGGGGCTGCTGGTAGTGTCCACCCTGCTGGGCGTACCGGTCAGGGACATAGCGCCTCTGGTTTCCTGTCTCCGCCCGGTGCGGGGCCGCATGACCGCCATTGAAAACAAACTCGGCATAGAGCTGCTGGTGGACTATGCCCACACCCCTTCATCCTTTGAAGCCATATTCCCCCCTCTGCGGACCCGGCTCAATAAAACGGGGGGGCGGATTATCAGCCTCTTTGGTTCAGCGGGAGAACGGGACACTCAAAAACGGCCCCAGCAGGGCCGGATAGCGGCGAAATATTCGGACATCATCATCCTTACCGACGAAGACCCCCGGGGTGAAAATCCCATGGACATCCTTGAGGAGATCGCCCAGGGGTTTGAAAAAAAACAGGACCGCGAAACTGACCCGGGTTTTGAAACCACCCAATGGAAGCGGGAGGAAAATCTCTTTCTTATCCCCAACCGGCCGGCGGCAATCAGGAAGGCCCTGTCCCTGGCAAGGAGCGGGGACCTGGCGCTGCTCCTGGGAAAGGGCCACGAAAATTCAATCATCTATGAGGGAAATACCATAGACTACGATGAGATCGACGAGGCTGAAAAAGCCCTGACAGAATTGGAGACCCCCTAGGGACACGCTGAAAAACTCGATGTTTTTCAGTGCTTTCCTAGAACTGGGTTTTACGGCGTTCCGCAAATCCGGTGATATTTTGAAATTCCATGGGGGAGCCGTCGTCCAGCAGTACCTTGCCGGAGAAAAAACCGCAGACCTGGCGGCGGGTCAGGGAATAGAGGATCATCCGGTTCCGCTCAAGCCGTTCCTGATGGGGGGTAAAGGTCATCTCCAGCCGCTTGTCGTTACTGGTAAAGCGCCAGGGCAAAAGCCAGTTGGCGGGATTGATATGAAAGGTAACCTGATCCAGTTTGTGGAGTTTCCCGTCAAGGAAGAATGCGTTCTCCGTGCCCTGGGCGGAATCGGCGGAACCGTAACCAACGCTGAAACTTACCTGCCGGCCTTCGCTGAGCCCGCAGGCCGCAGCCCAATAACGGACATCCGCACGGGGACGCACCCCCCGGTTCCAGTCAAAAATTCCCCAGGCATTGCCCTTGGTAAAAATAATCTCCGAGGTACCAAACTGCACCACCCCTTCGGCAATATACCAGGGGGAACGCCGGGAATAACGGAAGGCGCTCTTTTCCCGGCGCCAGGGCATATTGGTAACCAGGGACTCCGCCTCCGCCGGTTCAGATAATACCAGTTCCCCCCGCAGGCTCCGGTGGTGGCCGAATTTCGGGAAGTCCGCCTTTATGATCCGCGCCCCCCCTTCCATGGTGACAAAATCAAGATGGGATTTTTTCCGCTCAAGCCGGACTGATCCGGTTTCACTCCCCGGGGGCATATCAAAAGCGCCCAGGGGAAAAGCCCACTGGTAAATCTGGGTGCTCCGTTTTTTGTCCTTCAGGGAAACCACCGAAATACCCATATACCCCAGGCAGCCGTCGTCAAGTATTTCAAGGATAAGCAAATGGGTAGGGGAAAAAACGATATACCGGTCAGATTCGGATATCTTCCTCCGGGGCGCCCAGAGCTGGGCAGGGTCGTAAAAAAACCGGGGCGCCCTTGACCAGCCAAAATTCACGGGCCAGCCTGATTCATTCAATACCGAGACCAGCGTGTTTATTTCATTCTGCGTCATTATATGATAGTATACCCTATGAACTACACGGGAATGAAGGCCCTGGTGATGGGCCTGGGGCTTCACGGAGGCGGCCTTGAATCCGCCCGGTATCTGGCCCGCCACGGGGCGGATGTTACCGTAACGGATCTGCGGGATGAAAAGACCCTGGCCCCCTCCATCGAAAAACTTGAAGCC
>BNVE01000115.1 GCA_025997875.1 Spirochaetia bacterium | reverse complement strand
ATTCTCTGTTCGCTCTCGCGGATACTTTCAAATCCTCTTGAGAGGGTTCTCCGGGCTACACCATGGTAAGATTTTTAACCTGAAGAATCCGTTCCCTTCGGTAAGATTTTTATGTAAGGAATTGCGGTTCACCGGAAGCTTCTTTTTGCCGATACTAAAGATATGCGTCGATCTATATACCTGTTTTTTTTATTGATCGTTTTAGCGGCGGCGGAGGTCCCGGCGGAGCCGGTGAAAATATCTACAGACGGGGCGGAAATATCCTCCGCAGCGGGGGTAAAAGCCCTTGTCGGGGCGATGGAAATACCCCCGGCGTTTAAAGGCGGGGACACCCAAACGATCCTTGCCGGGATGGCGGGGCTCCTTTCCCAGGGCAAGTATGATGAAGCCCTGGGGCTTTTCGATATCATCAATCCCGAAGAAGCCAATACTACGGGGATACGACTCCTGAAGGCTTCCGTTTTAAGCTCCGCACGCCGCTACACAGAAGGGTGGGCCATCGTCCAGGAGGTGATATCCGGGGAGCCCAATAACCTTGAAGCGCTCTTTATGCTTGCCGCAGTGGAAGGGGCTTCGGGAAAGGAAAAGGAACAGCGCAGCATCCTGGAACGGATCATCAAGTCCGATCCCCGCAATACGGAGGCCCTTATCAGCCTGGGGAACATCGCCTTCCGCGCCGAGTCTTACCGGCCTGCGGGGGCTTATTTTGACCGGGCCCTGGCAATAGAGCCTGAAAACCTGGACGCCCTCCTGGGCAGAGGCCTGGCATACCGCTACAACCGTGATTCCAAAAAAGCCGAAGAGTTCATGAGCAAAGCGGTGGACCTTTACCCCAATGCAGCGGGTCCCCGGCACGAACGGGCCCGGCTCTACAAGGATATTGGAAATAAGGCCAAGGCCCTGATCGATCTGGATATCGCAAAGGGACTCGACGGCGGGAACTACTGGATCGCCGTGGACCGGGGAAGCGTCCTGATCGACCTGGGCCGGAAGCAGGAAGCCCTGGAAGAATTCAGGCGGGCCAGTGAACTTAACCCGAACAACTTCCTGGCCTATGTGTACAGTGCGGGCCTTAAGGATGATTTCGGCGACTACGACGGCGCGGAGCATGATTACGAAATCCTGGCAAAACTGCGGCCGGATTACTATTTTGCCAATGAAGGGCTGGGCATACACCGGATGCGGAAGGGCCTTTGGGCGGGAGCCAGGGACGCCTTTCTGGAGGCCTACCGCTATGCCCCCGCTGAATCAAGCTATGCCCTGCTTGCGGCCATGAACTGGATGCGGGCGGGCCGGATCAGCGATCCCCGGCAATTTCTGGAACAGGCCCTCCGCAAGGCCAAGCGGGACAGCCTGGAATGGCACATGCTCAGGCTTTACCACGATCTGAGCGGGGATAACGATCTGGCGCTGAAGATAGACAAGGAGAAAATTCCCGAAAACAAGGCCAGGATGCTCTACTATCTGGCAAACTATTATGATATCCGGGGGAATAAGGCCCTTGCCGACAAATACTTCCTGCAGGTACAGAGTCTTGATATTATGAATGCCATCCTTGAATGGCGGCTGAACGAATGGGCTGTTGAAGAACGGGGCCTTAAGATAGACTAAAGACGCAGATACGTAAATAATTGACACCAGGAGTCCGGGAGTATCCATGAATGATAATTGTGTAACCCTTAACTATGGAAACAGGGAGATAACCCTTATCGGCACCGCCCACGTTTCCCGGGAAAGTATTGATGAAGTCAGCCGGGTGATCCGGGAGAGCCGTCCCGACCGGGTCTGCGTGGAACTGGACAAGGGCCGCTACGGTTCCATGACCGAAAAGGAAAACTGGGAACGGCTCAATATCGCAAAGGTCTTTAAGGACGGCAAAGGTTTTCTGCTGATCGCAAACCTGATGCTCTCGGGCTTCCAGCGCAAGCTGGGCAACGAGCTGGGGGTAAAGCCCGGCGAAGAAATGAAGACCGCCATAGAGACCGCCAATGAACTGAACATCCCCTTCGACTTCTGCGACCGGGAAGTCCAGACCACCCTGCGCCGGGCCTGGGCAAGATGCGGTTTATGGAACAAGTGCAAACTCCTGGCCTCCCTGTTATCCGGGGCCTTTACCAAAGAAAAACTGAGTGAAGAGGAAATTGAAAACCTGAAAAAGGCCAGCGAGCTTGACGGCATGATGGCCGAACTTGCCGACTACCTTCCCCCGGTCAAGTCCACCCTCATCGACGAGCGCGACGCCTATCTGGCGGCGAAGATATGGGAATCGGTAACAAAGGGCGGCGCCGCTGCGGACAGCAATACTACGGCGTCCGCCTTTGGCAGTAACACTACGGCAGCCGAAGGCCGGGGGGCGGGAAACAGTAAGGTTGCGGCGGTAGTCGGGGCGGGGCACCTTCAGGGGATAAGGGCCTATCTGGAAAAGATGGCCGCCGGGAACGAGACCGTTGATGTGGCCGATCTGGACTCCATCCCCAGGGCGGGTTTTCTCTCAACAGCGGCGGGCTGGCTTATCCCCCTGCTCATCGTCGCCCTCATCGTACTGGGCTTCTTCCAGGCCGGCACGGATGTAGGCCTCGGGATGCTCCTGCGCTGGGTCCTCCTCAACGGCTCCCTTGCCGCACTGGGAACCATTATCGCCTTGGGGCATCCCCTGTCGGTCCTGGTCTCCTTTGTGGGGGCCCCCATCGCTACCCTCAATCCCTTTATCGGGGTAGGGCTTTTCTCCGGGGTCGTTGAAGCCACCCTGCGGAAACCCCGTGTTTCAGACACCCAAACCATCGCCGATGATGTCACCAGCATCAGGGGCATTTACCACAACCGCATCACCCGGGCGCTGCTGGTGTTCTTCCTTTCAACCCTGGGCGGGGCGGCGGGGAATATCATTTCTATTGTTACCAATGCGGGGGGAGCGCTGGTGAAATAGCCGGGCATCACAGCCTTCCCGATCTTTTCACTTCCAGATACCTGTTGATCAACGCAGAAGAAAAATCCTCCGGAGAAGTTTCCAGGGTGAGCAGCCCCAGGTGTTCCCAACCCTGGTAGAGCCGCCTGCGGGAAGCAAGGTAGGAAAAGGCCGCCGCGGTTTCCAGGGTTTCCGCCGCGGAAAAATTTGCCGGCGCTTCCATGGATGCGGAGGCCATTGCCGGTGAACGGCGGGCCAGGGTTTCCGCCTCCTTCTCGCGGAAGCTCACCAGCAGCAGGAGGTGCCGCTGCCGTATGCGAGGGAGTATCCACGAGAGGGATTCGCCGTCCTCCTCGCGGAAGTTGCTGATCAAAACAATAAAGGTACGGCGGCGGAGCCGGGAGAGGGCGTTCTCCAGCGCGGAGAAAGGTGACGAGGGAACAGGAGAACTGTGGAGGTCGTAGAGCCGGTTCATCAGCAGGGCGAAGGAGCTCATCCCCTTGCGGGGAGGGACCCACCGTTCCGTGGTCCCAAAGCTCAGGGCCGCTGTGGCGTCCCCGTGTTTTAACGCGGTGTAGGCAAGGAGGAGCACCCCGTTCAGGGCGCTGTCAAACTGCGGCCCCGGCAGCCGGTAGCCGGTGTCGAGGATAAAGAGTATCTGCTGATCCTGTTCCTCCTGATATTCCCGGATGATAAATTTCTGCATCGCCATCAATGCCCCCGGCGCGCCGTCCAGCCGGCGGCGGCTCGTGGCGCGCCAATCAATGGAACGCACCGAATCCCCTTCCTGATAGTCCCGGAGGCTTCTGAATTCCATACCCTGCCCCCGCTGCCGGATCTCCCGGAGGCCCCGCTGTTCCATAAGCCCCCGCAGCGCAGTCCCGCTCTTAAGCTTTTTGAAATCCGGGTAGGTCTGTCCCCGGCAGGCGCAACCGCAGAAAACCCTGAGCCGCCAGAAACGGAGGGGGGAAGAAAAAAGAAATTCCATGCCGGGAAAATTCCAGGGCCCCCGCTCACGGGGGATAAGGGTATAGGTAAAAACCAGGGAGCCGTTGTCTTTCAACAATTTTGGATTGATGAACGCAGGAAAAGTGTCACAGTCCATGGACGGGGGAAACAGATCGAATAACAGTATTCCTGCGGGGATGAAAAAACGCCGGTGGTATGTATCGCCGCGCCGGGGGGATGGATTGCGCTGCCCTTCCCTTTGCAGGGTGATCTTTACCCGGACCGGTTCTCCCTGGGCGAGGGTAAGGGGCATGTCCCGCCGGGGCTTAATACGGCAGCTAAGAAAGTTGAGAAAGAGGGCGTCAAATAAAACAAAGGGCAGCAGAAAGATCGCCGAGAGAAACCAGATGAGAAAGAGGGGCTGCGAAAAAAATGCCCCCGCCCCCAGCAGGAGCCAGGCCAGGGCGGCGATAAAAGCGGCCTTGCCGGGTTTCATAAACGGGGCGCTTCCGTAAGGGAGACAAGGTTCCGGATGATCCGGTCTTCGCTCTGCCCCTCAAGTTCGCTTTCCGCAGAAAGGGTGATCCGGTGGGCAAGGACCGGAACCGCCAGGGTCTGGATGTCGTCGGGGATCACAAAGCCCCTGCCCTCAAGAAGCGCGCGGGCACGGGCGCAGCGTACCAGCGAAAGACTTCCCCGGGGACCCGCTCCGGTTTGTATGGCGGAACTTTCCCGGGTGGCGGCGCTCAGGCGCACCGCATAATCAATGATAACCGGGTCAAGGCGGACTGCCGAAGCAAGGTCCCGGATGGCGGCAAATGTACCGGGAGTCAGCACGGTTTTGACTGCGGCAACATCCAGCACCGCCCCGGTCCCCCCGGCGAGCACCTGGGCGACCATGGCCTTCTCCTCATCCGCATCGGGATAGGGGGCGATGATCTTCATCAGGAAGCGGTCCTTCTGGGCGTCCGGCAGAGGATAGGTTCCCTCGTGTTCAAAGGGATTCTGTGTCGCCAGCACCATAAAGGGCTCCGGCAGGGGATAGGCTTCCCCGTCAAGGGTCACCTGGAATTCCTGCATGGCCTCGAAAAGAGCCGCCTGGGTTTTTGCCGGGGCGCGGTTGATCTCGTCGGCGATAAAGAGGTTGGTAAATACCGGCCCCTTCCGGGTGGTAAACTGCCCCGACCTGGTATCCAGCATGATGTTGCCGGTGATGTCGCTGGGCATCAGGTCCGGGGTAAACTGCACCCGTTTGGAATCCCCGCCGATGGCCTGGGCCAGGGAACGGACCAGCAGGGTCTTGCCCAAACCGGGGACCCCTTCGACCAGAAGATGGCCCCCCGCAAGAAGGGTGATCAGGGCATGATCCACCAGTTCCCTTTGGCCGACAAAGGCTTTGGCGATCTCTGTCCGCACCGCGCACAGTGTTTCTGCGGCAGATTCCGCAGCGGAATTCCCGGCGGCTCCTGTTTCGCGGGCCCCCTTGTCGTGTTCATCACTCATAAACGCTCCATCATGTTTTCCAGAATTTTCAGGTCCCGGATAATTTCTCTATAGGCAGGACCTTTCTTTTTACTCAAGTGTCTTTCAATCTCTTCAACGTAATCCATGCCGGGCTCCCTTACCCGATCCCGGCATTTGTTTTTTATTTCCCGAATGTATACCTCAAGATAAGTATCCAGGGCATGGTACTTTTTAAGAAACCGCGTCTCCGCCCTAAAGCGATCCCGGATCGGCCTGGCCCGCCCCTCTTCCCCGGATCGCAGAAAACCAAAACCGGGGATCACCATCCAGAAGCCGATCAGCACAAGGGCCAGAACGGACAAGACGGGCGGCAGCAGGTTCCCCCGTTCCGCCAGTTTCCCGAAAAGGCTTTTCACCGCCCGCCTGCCTCGGATAAACAGTACTCCCGGGTATTCACCTGGGTATTCGGCCCCGTTTTCAGCGCCGGCTTTTGCGGCGGTAAGCGCCCAGGACAAACGGGCGTTTTCTTCCGATTTCAGATTATCATTATACATAAAAAAGGGACGGCCGGTCACCGCAACGGCGCCCTGCCCCAGGGGAACTGACACAAGCCGGGGAATCCCCTGCCCGTCCTTCATGAGAAGAGGGGTATCATCAAAATCAAAATCTTCAATAAGGCTGAAACAGAAACGGGAATCAAAATTAAAACTGTTTTTATTATCCCGTAGCAGTACTGTGGACAGTGTTACTGCGGTTCTTGATACAAAGGGCTCAAATTCATCATCTCCCATCCTGTCATCTTCCGTTCCGTCATCCTCCGTTTCCGGGGGAACCCAGAGCTCCGCCCGTACACCGGCGGCTTCCAGAAATGACAGGAAATCTTCTTCCGCCTCACCAAACCAGCCGGGTTCCAGGGAAATTAACAGGCTGCCTCCGTTCTCCACCCAGGGGATAAGGATCGACGCCCCGTCCTGCCAGTCAAAAAGGGAAGCCTGAATGTAGACGCTTCGTTCCTTCCCAAGGAGGAGCCGGGAGGGGCTTCCGCGGGAATCAATGCGGACCGGGTGGCCGGTTTTGGAAAGCCATTTTTCCATTGCATAGAAGGGGTTTACCCTTACCTCACGGGAAGGGGGCGCCGGATCGGTACGCTGATAAATTTCCAGCTGGGTATAGGCCAGTATGCCAAGGATCAGGATGGCCGCTGCGCTAATGCCAATAACAGTTTTGTATCTACCCATTAGGGGCCCTCAGGGATTCGCAGAATGCAAGGGCCTTTTCAAAGGCCCCTTCGGGCGGGAAAATTCCCCCATAGGCAAAGGCCACCCAGGCAAAGATCAAATCCCCAAAGGCCGAAACCTCTGCGGCCTTTGCAGGGGGAACTGCGGCGGCCGGACCCGTAGCAGCCGGACTCACGGAGGCCGCCCGGACCAGTGCGAGGCAGCCGTATTCGGTGGCATCCACGGGAAAGGAAAGCTGCCGGTACGATGACCAGCCGGCAAGGGCGGCAGAAAAACAAGCGGCCCAGGCTTCCCGCAGCCGCCCCCGGGCGCAGAGGGATCGGGCCTCTGCCAGCAGCTGTTCCGGGCTTTCATCCGCCGGACCTGTGGGAAGAGCCCCGGCATGCGGAGGTTTATTGAAGGGCCCCCCGCCCCGGTTCTTCAAACGGAAAACATAGATAAAAGAAAAAACTGCCAGGGCCAGAATGGCCAACACTAAAACTACGCGCAGGGATACTGCAAAGATACGCTTTATCAATTCCACCCAGGGGAGGGTGTTGAATGCGGGCAGTGGCTTGTATTCCTTCTGACGCCGGAACCGGATTCCCCAGACCTCTTTCTCACCGCCAAAATCCCCGGAGCCAAGGATGTCCTCAAGCGCCCCAAAGGGCACGGCGTCCGCAGATTGGACGGAACCGGCGGCGCTGTCAGCTACACCGGTTTCTGCGTAAGCATTTGCGGGGACAAACAAAAGAAGCAACAGACAGACCGCCAATGCGCCGGCAACGGAAGTACTTTTTTTAGCGGACCTTTTCCCGGCGGGCCGGGGAACCTTTTTTAAAAAACTTCGGAAAAGCACCTCCAGATCCCATCCCTCAAGCTCAACACGGCTGTTGATATAAAGGCCAAATCCCATGCACACATAAAGACTTTCTATCAGCATGTAGTTAACGCAGTAAGCGGTGAAGAAAAAAAGCCCCTTCCCCGCAAGAAAATCAAAAATGGAAGTAATATAGTTTTTCTGCATCAATTCGACAGCCATAAGAAGAAAAAGGGTTTCCCCTCCAAGGAGCATTACTTCCAGGAGAAGCCCCCAGATGGTGATAAGGACACAGAAATCGATCCCCCCGTTGGAGAGGGACTGTTTTCGCTGCCTGGCCTGGGCGGGCTTGAGCCCTTCCAGAACCCGCACCGGCATCATCACCGCGCGCCAGGGGCTAAAGCGCCGCCAGAGAAGATCCCCGGGAAGCCCCTGCAAAATATCTTTTCCAAGGCCCCGCAGAAGCCGCCCCGAAGCGGACCGGGGCTCAAAAAAACGCACCCCAATGACATGCAGCATGGGACGATCAAAGAGGGGCTTTAGAAACCAGAGTATGAAAAGAGACCAGGGCCGTATAAATTCCGGGCGCAGCCGCAGAGCGAAGGCGCATATCCAAAAAGGAAGGGCAAAGAAGGGAAGGAAATAAAAAAAATCCCGCCGCCACAGGAGCAGCCCCGCATCTGCCGCTTCCCAAAGACTCCGCCTGCGCAGTCTGAGGGCGCCGGCGGTATGGACAGCAGCGCTGTTAAAGGCCGGGGCCATCTTTTTTCCTTTTTCCCCGGCCGGCAAAGAGGAAGTAGAGCAGCAAAAGTATCCAGCCCGAAATACCGGCGCCGTATCGCAGCGGCAGCGGGAGCCCGTACCGGGATGACCAGAAGGCTTCGATAACTGCGGCAATAAGCAGCATCAGGGCGGCCCCGGAGATCAGGGGAAGGGCATCCCGGCCTGCGGCCCGCAGCGATGCTCCCCGGCTTAAACCACGGGTGATAAAAAAACGGTACCCCAAAAGCAGCCCCCCCTGGGCGCTGATGATGATCGCCGTAAGCTCAAAACTGCCATGGCCGATAATGAAGGGAAAAAAGGTGTTCCCCAATCCCCTGTTGATAAGGTGCCCCGCGGCTGCCCCCAAAAACACCGCATTAACGGCAAGCATGAAAAGGCTCCCGATTCCCCCCAGGATTCCCGCAGCAAAGGTGCGAAAGGCAATAGAAATATTGTTGTATATATAAAAGCCGAACATATCCGCATCGGTCCCCACGTCCCGGGGGACAAGGAAATGTTCACCTGCGGGATCGTACATCATTTCAAGATCATCGGCCTGGGATTCAGGAAGCAGTTCATAAACCAGATCGGGAAAACGGATGCAGAGAAGGGCGGAGAAAAAAACAAGCCCATAGAAGATAAGGCAGGCCGCCCCAAGCCCCCGCCATTGGGCACGGACCTTTTGCGGAAAAGTTCTGATGATGAAAAGGATAAACGGTTTGGGGGACCAGTCGTGCTGGCCGTAGAGGAGCTGATTCCCCTCAAGCACCAAACGGTTCAGCCGTTCGACAAGCTGGGGATCAAAACCATGGGCCCGGGCGGTGTTCAGGTCCTGGGTCAACTCCCTAAAGCCCTGGGGAAACCAGCCGGCCCTGGCCGCCAGCTGCTTCCGCCCGCCGGAAAGCACCCCTTCAAATTCCTGCCAAAACCCTTCCCGGCGCTGAATAAAACTCCGCTCGGTCATGACGGCGTAGCTCCGGGGGAGGCGCCGTTCTCCAGGACCTGTGCAATGCCCAAAAGAAAAGCCGATGGGGAGGGGTCCTCAGTTCCGTCACCCGCAGCGGGATCGCGCAGCTGCGCCGTAAAGGCTGCGGCAATCTCATCGGCCCGGGCCTTTCCCAAAAGGGGATAACGCCGGGCAAACATGAGGATGGCCTGTTTTTCCTCAAAGGACAAAGTCCCGATAAGATGCCGGTCGGGAAGCTCAGCCCCGGCTAGCCCCGGAACAGGGGGAACAGCGGCCGGGCGAAACCGGGGCGGCGCCAAGGACTGGCCTGTGTAGACCACCAGGGTACCCCCGGCCCAATCCCCCAGCCGCCTGAACCCCTGGCTTGCGGACATGCAGATAAGGACGATGGGGTATAAAAAAAGAAAGGTATCCGCAAAGCGCAGCAGGTTCCGCAGAAAAGAGCCGCCGGGACTTACGGGCTCACCGCCGCTCCCCACCACCCGGATGCCCATGATCCGCTTTCCCGGGCTCTGCCCCCGGAACAGGACTTCCCAAATCACATGATAAAACCAGTCGATGCAGAAGAAGAGGATCAGCAAAAGCCAGAGACCGCCGCTCCTTCTTCCAAGAACACCGGAGACAATTGAAAGGATCAGAATAAGGGTCCATTGGATAAGCTGATCGATCCCCCAGGCGCAGCTGCGTATAAGCGGCCCCGCGGGGAAAAGGACAAATTCTATCCCCTCGGGGGTTTCGACACCCAGGGAAGAATCGGCATAGGCATATCCCGGCCTGTTCATTAGAAAAAGCTTGAAGTGATGGCTATCACGATAGTGGCAATCAGGCCCACCGGAATAAAGGCAAGCGCTACGATGGAACAGACCCCGTAAAATTTCCAGAAGGATTTGTTGTTCCTAAAGGCCTCTTCAAGGTCCGGCGCTGCATTGCTCAGGGTATAATTACGGATCTTCGCCCCGAAGTTATAGATAAACCGGGCGGGGAAAAAAGCCAGCACACCCCCCAGGATATACCCAAGCCCCATGAATATCCCCAAGGCTCCCCCGAATTCCCCTGCCAGGTCCGCAAAAACCGCCATAATGATGGCGAAGACAAGCCCCCCCACCCCCATAAAACCGCAGCCCACAAAGCCGAGGATACCGATAAAACGAAGCCAGGGGGACGCTTCTTTGAGATAACGAACCATGCTGCCGGTCAGAAACGCAGAAGAAGCAGAATTTCTTTCCGCACTAATTTCCGCCTCCGGGCTCTGCCAGGGATTAATCGTATCGGACATTACATGCTCCTTAGGCTCGATCATACTTTAAACTTGCCCCCTTGAGAATAGCCTGTTTAGCCCCGCCCTCCGCAGCAAACCCCTTAACAAAAAGAGCCTTTTATTGCTATAATCTGTTCTATTACCGCCAAGATGGCTCAGTTGGCAGAGCGGCACACTCGTAATGTGCAGGTCCCGGGTTCGATTCCCGGTCTTGGCTATGGACTCAGACTTTTTGCGGCACAGGGCGAATCCAGAGGCAGGGTAATAAAAGTAATGACACCTTCCTGGCTGGATGAATTTATTACAGGAATAAAAAATGTTGGCTGTTTACCGGGGAACGGCTCCTGCGGGCGGTCCGGGTCCTGGGAAAGGGTTTAAAAAATTCTCTTGACGGTTCCCCGGAAAAGACATAACATTTCAAAGATTAATTCTTCATTATTAATGGACTTCTAACGAAGTTTTAAGGAGAAGCCTTTAATGGCGGTGAGTACATTTAAACGGGGCTTAAAGCTTCCAACCCGGAAGCACGCCACCGAAGGTCAGCCGGTGGAGCTGTGTCCGGCCCCAAAACAGGTGGTCATTCCCGTAAATCAGCATTTTGGGGCGCCCAACAAGTGTCTGGTCAATGTGGGCGACAAGGTGCGGCGAGGGCAGAAGATAGCCGAAGGGGCGCATCCCGGGCCCATGACGGTGCCGGTCCACGCTTCCATTACCGGGATCGTTAAAAAGATTGAGCCCCGGACCCAAACCAACAACGCCGAAGGACTCTGTGTGGTCATTGAGGCGGAAGCGGGGGATAAAACCAGCGACACCCTGGAAACCGAATACATGCCCCCCCTGGACCCCTACAGCTGTTCCAAAGAGGACGCCCTTACCCGGATTCGGGAAGCGGGTATCCTGGGCATGGGGGGCGCGGGCTTTCCCTCCCATGTCAAACTTTCGCCGCCCCCGAACAAGCCCATCGACATCATCATTGCCGACGGGGCCGAGTGCGAACCCTACCTGACCACCGATGAAGCGATCATGACCGAAAAACCCCATCTGCTCATCCAGGGTCTCGCCATTGTGATGAAGATCACCGGGGTAAAAAAGGCGATCATCGGCATGGAAGACAACAAGGAAAAGCTTATCCCCATGCTTGAACAGGAAATCCGCCTGAACGAACACATCGGGGATGTATCGATTGGACTCTGCCGCACCCGTTACCCCCAGGGGGGGGAGAAGATGCTGATCACCGCTCTGACCGGCCGGGAAGTACCCGGCGGGGGGCTCCCCATGGATGTGGGGTGCATCGTGCAGAATGTGGGCACCCTTATCGCCATTGCCGAAGCCTTTACCCTGGGCAAGCCCCTGATCGACCGGGACCTGACCGTGAGCGGCGGGGCCTGCAAGACCCCCAAAAATATCCGCGCCCCCATCGGCACCCTCCTTACGGACCTGCCCCCGGAATTCATGTCCATCGACACGGATCGCCTGGGCAAAATCCTCTACGGGGGCCCCATGATGGGGAACGCTGTCCCCTCCCTTGAAGTACCGATCCAGAAAAACACCAGCGGCATCATCCTGATGACCCTTGAAGAAACCCTGTGGGACCCGGAAGGCCCCTGCATACGCTGCGGCCGCTGTATCCGCAACTGCCCCTGCCGGCTTTCCCCGGTGATCATGAACAACAGCCTGGAGGCGGGCGACCTGGACTATGCGGTTACCGCGGGACTCCTGGATTGTATCGAATGCGGCAGCTGCACCTTTGTGTGCCCCGCCCGGATCAAACTGGTCCAGCGCTTCCGGGTTGGGAAGGGGCGGCTCCGGGTCAAACAGCAGGCCGCTAAAGCAGCGGCGGACGCCAAGGCTGCAAAGGCCGCGCAAACGGCAGCGCCGGCCGGGCAAACAGCTCCGGCCCCTGCGGCGCAAACCACCGCAGCCCCGCAGCCAAAAGCGTAATCTTAGAGAAGGACTATATATGGCAGATTCCAGCAACGCAACCAAAAATGCGTCAACTCCTCCCCGCACATTACTTACTACCAATTCTTTATTGATTGGTTCCAGCCCCCATATCGGATCCCCTGTTCTCTCTCGGACCCTGATGCGCAATGTGTTAATCGCCCTGGCGCCGGTGACGATCTTCGGTATTATCACCTTTGGGCTCCCCGCCCTGCTGACCGTCCTGGTTTCCATCATATCGGCGGTGGCTGCGGAATCCCTGTTCCGGGCCATCACCAGGCAGGATATCCGGGCAGGGGACTGTTCCGCCGTAGTCAGCGGCCTGCTCCTGGCCCTGATCCTGCCCCCCTCCACCCCGCTCTGGATGACCGCCCTGGGGGCGATCTTCGCGGTTGTGGTGGCTAAGGAATTTTTCGGCGGCCTGGGGGCCAATGTATTTAACCCCGCCCTTATCGGCAGGGCCTTTATGCTGATGAGCTTCCCCGCCGCCGTTACCACCTGGCACCGGCCGCCCGGCGGCTTCGTCGCCAAGCTGGCGGACAGCCTCAACGCCGCCTCCATCGTGGACGGGGTCAGCGGGGTCACCCCCCTCAACATCATCAAAACCGGCAGTGACGTGTCCGGCGTGGGCCGGGACTTCTTCGCCGCCGGCTTAAGCGGCTCCCCCGAATACTGGTCCACCATCAAGACCCTGTTTATCGGGAACCATGCGGGCTGTATCGGTGAATCTTCGATACTGCTCATTCTGGCCGGCTTTATCTTTCTGCTGATCACCAAAACCATCGACTGGCGGGCCCCCCTGGCAATGTGCGCCGCAGGCATCATTGCCTCCCTGGCCCTGGGCTTTGATCCCCTGTTCAGCATCCTGAGCGGCGGCATCCTCTTTGGCGCGGTCTTTATGGCCACCGATTACGTCTCCGCCCCAATCACCGCCAGGGGCAAGCTGATCTTCGGCTTTGGCGCGGGGCTCATCACCATCCTGATCCGCAAATGGGGCAGCTACCCCGAGGGCGTCACCTACGGCATCCTTATCATGAACGGGCTTACCCCCTTCCTGAACCGGCTCCTGCCCAGGAAATACGGCTTTGTGGCGAAGAAAAAGGCCGCTCCTGCGGCCGCTGTATCGGGGGCAGCCAAATGAAAAATATATTAAAACTTGCCCTGTCCCTCATGGTTTTCGCCACCGTGGCCTGCGTGGGCTTGGCCTTTGTATATGAGGGGACTAAAGAACAGATCAGCGTGAATCAAAGCGCCAAACTCAACAATGCCTTGAAAGAGATTTTTGGTGAGGACACCGAATTTGACGAGATTAAGG
>BNVE01000114.1 GCA_025997875.1 Spirochaetia bacterium | reverse complement strand
GCTTCATCGCCAAAAGGCTGGCCCGTAAAATATTGATTTCGTCGATCTCCGCCGCCGAAGCCCAGCCGATACCCCAGGCAACTGCCCTTTCGCAGATCACAAGCCGGGCCGCATCGCGCCGGGCGGGACTAAGCTTCTTGGAATCGTTCAGCATTTCAACGGGAAAATCCGGCGGTAGTATTACTGCGGCGGCGCAAACGGGACCGGCCAGGGGACCCCGGCCGGCCTCATCGATCCCGCAAATTGGTAAAAAACCGTTTAAGGTTTTACCATCACTTTTTTTCATTAATCACTTTAAGGACTTCCCGCAGTTCCGGGTCCTGGGCGTAGTAATTGTTTTCCAGTTCCGCCTCCCCCAGACCTACCAGTTCGTGGCTCATGTAGTGGATCCAGCGGTCTTCGTCATTTACCGAAAGCTCGTGCTTGCGGCACCAGTAATCGGGCTGGAAGGGGAGCTGTTCGCCTTTATCGTAAAAGTACTTGTAATCGTGGACCGCGATCTTAAGATCGTTCCGCGGGATGCCCCGCTCCAGAATGATCTCCGCCAGGTGGTTAATGGTGTTGCCCGAGTCAAAGATGTCGTCCACCAGGAGCACCTTGTCCCCGATCCGCAGATATTCCGGAGCGTAGGTCCAGCCTTCCACAGTGATCTTGTCCGAGGTGCGTACATCCGTGTAGGACCGGGCGACCACCGCAGCGTAGTACACCGGATGGGCGTCCTTGCGGACGACCTTAAAGTATTCGCTGATCACGTTGCCCATGTAGGCCCCGCCCCGCAATGACACGTAGATCACATCGGGGATAAATCCATCCTTGTAGATCCGGTGGGCAAGTTTCAGGGTGTTGTTCCGCACCGCGTCGTAGGGCAAAAATTCCTTTATCATCGCAGCATCCTCCTAGCGTTTTGGGGGCTTAAAAAAACCAAAGAGGCTCCCGCAGAAGCCCCCCACGATGTGGGCAAATTCAGAAATATTGTTGGAGCTGAAGGAATTGAAAAGTTCCCGCCCCAGATACAGGACCAGTACCAGAATAAAGGTAAGGGGAATTTCACCCTTGTTGAAGTTGGTAAATGAGGCCAAAAGGATCATCATGAATACTACACCGGAAGCGCCCATCAGGGCGGTTCTAAAGAAGATGGCGTTCAGGGCGCCTGTCACCAGGGAGGTGATCAGGATCATGATGAACAGGGAAAGGGAGCCGTAGGTTGCTTCCAGGATGGGGCCGATCAAAAGGATAAAGGCGAAGTTGGAGATCAGGTGGGTCCAGCTGGCGTGGCCCGCCGCATGGGTGATCAGGGTAACCCAGCACCGGAAGCTGCGGGGGTTAAAGGCCCCCTTCCCGGGAACCAAGAACCAGTATTCCGTAAGGTTACGGAATACCGTCTGGGAGAGGATCAGCACCGCCGCGCTGATAAAGGCATAGGTGAGCACCGTGGGGGCATTGTATTTGATGCGCATTTATTTCACCGCGCCCTTTAGTTTCAGATCCAGATCGATCTGTACCGGGCAATGATCCGAGCCCTGCACCTCGGGCCGGATAATGGAACTGCTTACTTTCGGCATAAAGGCCTTATCCACACAGTGATAATCGATCCGCCACCCCACATTCCGTTCCCGCGCCCCGGCCCGGTAGGACCACCAGCTGTAGTGGCCGGTCTCACCGGGGTGAAGGCGGCGGAAGGTGTCCACGTGCCCCGCGGCGGTAAAGCTGTCCATCCAGGCCCGTTCCTCCGGCAGGTAGCCGGCGTTCTCCTCATTTTCCCTGGGGCGGGCCAGGTCGATGGGAGTATGGGCGATGTTATAGTCCCCGCAGAGCACAAAATGCCTTTTTTGGGCGGCCAGATTATTGCACAGTTCCAGAATGGCGGCGCAGAATTCCAGCTTGTAGCCCAGCCGGGCCCCGCCGTCCTGGGAATTGGGGAAGTAGGCTGAAATCAGGGTAAAATCCTTGAATTCGGCCTGCAGGACCCGGCCTTCATCGTCAAAGGCGCTCAGGCCCAGGGGCTTTACCTCAAGGGGCTTTACCCTGCTGTAGATGGCTACCCCGGAGTAGCCTGCCTTTTTGGCGCTGGCCCAATAGCTTGTATAAGGGGCCCCGTCCTTGTCTTTGGGGCTGATTAAGTCCGCCGAAAGCTGGCCTGGGTTGGCCTTGGTTTCCTGGATACAGAGCAGGTCCGCCGATTCTTCGGCAATCCAGCCCACAAAGCCCTTTTTCTCCACCGCCCGGATTCCGTTAACATTCCATGATAAGATACGCATTATAATCCATGATAGCCGAAATTCATCACTTAAAAAAGTCCCAAAGCTCCCACATCCAGGGCAAAAAAGGGAGAAAAGCGCTTATCCGGGCCCTGGTGGACTCCGCCCCGGAACATGATGCCAAAGGCGTGGTTGAACCGTACCCCAAGGCCCAGGGAAGCGTTCCAGTGAAAAACTGAATCCCAGGCAATATTCTCCGCATCCTGAAGAACCCCGCCTTCGGCAAATTGAAGGAGCGCATAAAAGGGCAGGATCATCCAGTTAACGCGGTATTTAGCCTCCAGCCCAAGCCCCAGGACATGGCTGCCCTTTTCTTCGGCAATGGACAAAGAGCCGGGAAAGAGCCATCGTGATGTAAGGGAGGGCAGGTAAAAAAAGGGAGAGCGGCCGGTTGAAGTAAAGCTGAAATCCGTTCCTCCCTTCCACCGCAGGGCCAGCGAAAAGGGATCGCCCAGGGGAATTGCCGTAAAGCCTTCGGTATTAAGAACGTTAAAAAAACTTTCTGTATTGGATTGATAGAAGGGCATCTTATAATCAAAAAAAGCCGCAGCGCCCTTCATGGGGAAAATAGGGCTGTCGGTTTTTAGAAAGGAGAAATAAGAATGGAGAATAAAATTGTCATTGATGTTTTCATTAGAACCGTAGTCGGTAATAATATGATCGAAATTCCCGCCAATTCCCGCCGCAGTACTGCTAAAAGGGAAGACCGACACGTCAAGGCCGGTATTCAAATAGGTAACACTGTTTCCCTGGTATGAATCGGAAAAACGATTATCCAATATACGCTGCAATGCAAAGAAGGGTTTAAGCGAAACATAATCGTTCAGGGGCTGCATAAACTGTAATTCAAATCCCGGTGTATTAAACACTTCAACATCAAAGGTTAACCGTGAAGCGCCTGTGGTAAGTCCGTTAAGAACCAATCCCGGGGTAAGATTGAAGCCCATGGAATTGTAATTTGAAAGGGTTGTCTGAAAGGTAAAAGAAAGGCGCAGCGCATTGGATTCCGGAGGTTTTGGCAAAAGGGTGATGAGCACCGGAGAGCCCTCATCCGGTGAATCCCGCCGCATGCGGATGGACTGGTATCTTCCGGTACGATCAACTTCTTCAAAGAGCAATTTCATCGATTCAATATCAAGGGAGAAATCCTCAGCGTTATACAATTTCATAAGCCGTTTCTGATCCCGGTCCGTAGCTCCAAAAATCCGAAGGGGCGGCTTTGCATCCAAACCCTTCTGCCGGGCCTGCAAGGCGGGGGTTCCGCCTTCGGCGGTTTGGATGGCGCCGGAGCTTCCGGAAACCGGGGTTCCCGCAAAAAGGGCGCTCTTCATTTCCTCAAGGGCGTCTTTCTTTTCCAGGGCCGCGGCTTCCCCAAGGGCATAGAGTTCTTTGTTTTTGCCGAATTCCAGGATCGTTATTCCCTGCATGTCCACTGAAATGACCAGGTCCGCATTGGGGAGCTGTTTTTCCACATTGATCCGGGTAAAAATATCCACGGTTCTCCGCAGGGCCGAGAATGGTTCCCGATGGACATTTTTCAGCTTAAAGGATTGGGTATCCAGCAGATCAACCGCGATAACGATGTCCGCCCCCATCTCCCGGGCAAGATTAATGGGAAGGTTGTCGACTACCCCTCCGTCAATGCAGTACCGATCTTCTATCAGCCAGGGGGTAAAGACGCCGGGAATGCTCATACTTGCCCGCATGGCGTCGGGCAAAGAGCCCCGGGAAAAAACCACCCGTTCCCCGGTGCCCAGGTCCGTAGCCACCGCCCGGAACGTGCGCTTTAACTTGTCAAAGCTGACCGGAGAGGGGACGCCGATCAGGTAGGTATCAAGAAAACGCAATATCTTTTCACCGGTCAGCAAAGCCCCGGGCAGGGAAAATCCCGATCGGTCAAAATCAACATGGGCGGCATACCGGGCGGAATCCTTCAAGGTCAAATAGGGCATATATTCGGTCCGGGGTACTTCATTAAAGATATCCAGCCAATCGGTGGACTCTATGATGCTTATCAGTTCATCGGCAGAATAGCCTGCGGCATATAATCCGCCCAGGATGGAACCCATACTGGTTCCCACCACAATGTCGATGGGGATTCCGATTTCTTCAATAACTTTTATCGCCCCGATATGGGAAATCCCCCAGGCCCCGCCGCCGGATAAAACCAATGCTGTTTTGGGGCGCGGCGGAGATGCCGGCTCAATGGATGCTTCTGTTTCAGGGATCTGTGCGTTTGCCCGACCGAGACAGAAAAAAAAGATCATTCCGCAGAAGAAACACAGAGAGCGCCGCAATCCATTCCCTTTGCGCCGTAATCCGTTTTCCGGGATAAACCCCATTATGGACAAACCGGGCGCCTTTTCGTATACTATTACTATAAACTCCTGTCAGGCAAAAAAACAAGGTTGTGGAAGAAAGGGGGCCCGGGTGGCGGAAGAACAGGCGGCTGAGGAAAAAACGGCGCCGGAAAAATTTCTTGTCTTTACGGTTCAGGGCGCCTATTATACCTTTCCTTCCCGCCTGATCAGTGAGGTGGCGGCCCTGGAAAAGGTCTTTCCCCTGCCCCTCCTGCCGGATTATGTACGGGGAATCATCAACCGTTATTCCGCGCCCTATGCCCTGATCGACATCGGCATCCTGATCCTGAAAACCCCCGCTGCGCTCTCCGCCGGGGCTGTAAGCCGGGGTTCCCCCCCGGGACCCGCCAAGACGGTGGTGCTGAAAGAAACGGTGGACAAACTGGCCTTTCTTATCGACGATGTGGTTGATATCGTGGACGTTCTCCCCTCGGCCCTCATCAAGGTCGAGCAGGATGGGGATGCGCCGGGCGTTCTTAATGGCGGCGCGGCCGCTCTTATCGAATCTTCCTTTGAATGGCACGACACCCATGTTTTCTGCCTGAGCGTAGAGGAAATTATCAATCAGGTAAAAAAAGACTTTGAGGCCTAATTTGTTTCGGGGAAAAATAGCGTGAGATTTTTTGTATGCGCCCTTGGTGAAATCACCCTCGCCCTCCCCGCTGATTCTGTGGCGCGGATCATTCCGGTTTCCCGGAACGGGAGCGCTCTCGTGGAGATTGAGGGCGGCAGCGGGGACGCCTACCTGTCCCTCCCCTTGGCGCTCAAAAAAGGTGAATGTCAAGTTCATCATGGGATTGTGCTGAAACGCTGTCCCGGGGAACTTTTGGCGGCCCTCAGGAGGGAACCCCCAATACAACAGGAAAGCTCTGCCAGGGTGATCCTGTCAACCCCAAAAATAGAAACCGACCTGGATATTCCCGATGGGGATATCCGCTCCCTGCCGGCATTCATGGGACAGCCTGAGATGCTGCCCTGGCTTTCGGGGGCGGTGTTTAGCGGGGCCGCCATGATCCTCATCGTTGACATGGAACTGCTGCTCAAAAAAATAAGCGCCATGGCGCAAAAAGCCGGCGCAGGGAGCCGCGAATGATTAATACCCTTATTGCGGACGACAGCCCCCTGGCCCGTTCAATCCTGAGAGATTTTCTTGAAAGCGATCCGGCCTTCAGGATCATCGGGGAAGCGGATGACGGGGAGGACGCGGTACAAAAGACACTGGCCCTTAACCCGGACCTGGTTACCATGGATATTGAGATGCCCAAAATGACCGGCCTTGAGGCGATTGACGCCATCATGAAAAAGATGATGGTCCCCATCGTGGTTATCTCCAGCCAGGATACCGCCAAGACCGCATACGAAGCCACGGTGAAGGGGGCTCTGGAATTTTATTCCAAAGATCTTTTTAGCTCCGCCATGAGCCCCGCAAAACAGGCCCGGATTTTTGAAACCTTAAAACGGATCAGCGGGGTCAAGGGACAGCGCAGCGGCGCTTTGGAAGCCCTTACCGAAACAAAGGTCATCGAAGACCGTAAAATCGCCGCCGTGGTAATCGCATCCTCCACCGGGGGGCCCAAGGCGCTTTCCCGTTTGTTCTCACTCATGCCCGGGGATTTTCCCGTTCCCCTGATGGTGGTTCAGCATAATTCCTCGGGCTTTGACAGGAGCTTTGTCCAGTGGCTTAACGATTATACGGAGCTGGAAGTCAAGCTCGCCGAGGAGGGGGAAATCCCCATCAAGGGAAAAATCTATGTGGCCCAAACGGATAAACATCTTGCCCTGCGTTCGGGCGGACCGGCAGGCACTGATGCGCCCGGCTTCTCCCTGGCCTATACCGACGATGAGCCTGAAAACAACCAGAAACCGGCGGCGGATGTGCTTTTCAGAACCGCCGCCCAAACTTTGGGTAAATCGGTGGTCTCGGTGGTACTCACCGGCATGGGCAGCGACGGCGCCGAGGGAACCCGGAACATAAAAGAGCTGGGGGGCATTACCCTGGCCCAGGACGAAGATTCATCCCTGATCTACGGCATGCCCCGGGCCGCCCGGGAAACCGGCTGTGTTGACCGGGTCCTGCCCCTGGACAGGATTCCGGAGGAGCTTTCCGCCCTGACCAAAGGCAGCCGGTAGAATGACTGATACGCGGTTCGATACGATATCTGATACCATGGCCCCGGCAAAGCCGGTTCCGGTTTTGAATCGCCTATGCCGGGAGCAATTCCTCAAGCAGCAGGGTAAAATGGGCGCCTTCCCGGAAAAAATAGGTTTCGTTAACCGTTACCAGCCGGGCGATGTCGCTGTCTGATGCATCGGAAGAAAAAAGGGTTTTGTAGATCCCCGGAAGGGTAAACCAGCTGTCCCCGTAGCGTTGCTGCGCGTAATCCCGCAGTTTTACCAGGGCGTCACCGGCGGCTTTGATTCCCCAACGGCTTTCAAGCTCCCGGCACAGGCGATTCAAAACCGGAACCGGCTTTGCCGGGGCCATGGTATCAGATATCGTATCGAACCGCGTATCAGTCATTCTACCGGCTGCCTTTGGTCAGGGCGGAAAGCTCCTCCGGAATCCTGTCCAGGGGCAGGACCCGGTCAACACAGCCGGTTTCCCGGGCGGCCCGGGGCATGCCGTAGATCAGGGATGAATCTTCGTCCTGGGCCAGGGTAATGCCCCCCAGCTCTTTTATGTTCCGGGTTCCCTCGGCGCCGTCGCTGCCCATGCCGGTGAGTACCACCGAGACCACCGATTTACCCAAAGTTTGGGCGGCGGTTCTGAAAAGCACATCCGCCGCCGGTTTCTGGTTGTTTTCAGGCTCATCGTCGGTATAGGCCAGGGAGAAGCCGGGCGCATCAGTGCCTGCCGGTCCGCCCGAACGCAGGGCAAGATGTTTATCCGTTTGGGCCACATAGATTTTTCCCTTGATGGGGATTTCCCCCTCCTCGGCGAGCTTGACTTCCAGCTCCGTATAATCGTTAAGCCACTGGACAAAGCTCCTGTCAAAGCCCGAGGAATTATGCTGAACCACCATCAGGGGAACGGGAAAATCCCCGGGCATGAGTGAGAACAAACGGGAAAGCGCCTTGGGCCCCCCGGTGGAGGATGCGATTACCACGGCGGCGATTTTACGGTCTTCGATGACCTTTGTTTCGGTAAGGGCTTCCAAAGCGCCGCTGCGCTGTCCCTTGACCCCGCTGATCCGTTTTAAGGTTTCAAAAATCCGGGCCTGTTTTGCGGGGCTCATGGCGGAGCTAAAAAGATCTTTGGAATAAAATTCCAGAGCCCCCTTCACCGTGGCTTCGTATGCGGTCTTGGCGGTATCCTGGCTGGAGATAACCACGATGGGGACCATCATCTTTTTCATGATGGCGTCAATCGCCTCAAGGCCGGTCATTTTGGGCATCTCAATATCCATGGTAACCAGGTCCGGGTTAAGGGCCAGTGTCTTTTGTACCGCGTCCTCCCCGTCATCCGCTTCCCCGATGATCCTGAAGGCCGGATCGCTTTCAAGAAAATCTCTCAGGATTGAACGGGCCAGGGGGCTGTCGTCCGCAATAAGGGTATTAATCATTCGCGGCTCCCTGCGCCGGCTTTTTGCGCCATGGCGCTTATTTTTTTGAGCAGCAGTTCCATGTCAACGATGAGGATCATGGCGGCCCCGCTAAACACCGCCCCCGAAAGCCAGGGCAGCATCTCAGGCTGTCCCATGAATGCCGGCAGGGAGCGGATATCCCCATCGGGAATATCCAGGTCGGTTTCTATTTTTGGGGTTGACAGGATCACCCTGGCAGAGCTTTCCTGTTGTATTGGGGGTTCCCTCCTGAGGGCCGCCAAAAGTTCCCCGGGACAGCGTTTCAGCACAATCCCATGATGAACTTGACATTCACCTTTTTTGAGCGCCAAGGGGAGGGACAGGTAGGCGTCCCCGCTGCCGCCCTCAATCTCCACGAGAGCGCTCCCGTTCCGGGAAACCGGAATGATCCGCGCCACAGAATCAGCGGGGAGGGCGAGGGTGATTTCACCAAGGGCGCATACAAAAAATCTCACGCTATTTTTCCCCGAAACAAATTAGGCCTCAAAGTCTTTTTTTACCTGATTGATAATTTCCTCTACGCTCAGGCAGAAAACATGGGTGTCGTGCCATTCAAAGGAAGATTCGATAAGAGCGGCCGCGCCGCCATTAAGAACGCCCGGCGCATCCCCATCCTGCTCGACCTTGATGAGGGCCGAGGGGAGAACGTCCACGATATCAACCACATCGTCGATAAGAAAGGCCAGTTTGTCCACCGTTTCTTTCAGCACCACCGTCTTGGCGGGTCCCGGGGGGGAACCCCGGCTTACAGCCCCGGCGGAGAGCGCAGCGGGGGTTTTCAGGATCAGGATGCCGATGTCGATCAGGGCATAGGGCGCGGAATAACGGTTGATGATTCCCCGTACATAATCCGGCAGGAGGGGCAGGGGAAAGACCTTTTCCAGGGCCGCCACCTCACTGATCAGGCGGGAAGGAAAGGTATAATAGGCGCCCTGAACCGTAAAGACAAGAAATTTTTCCGGCGCCGTTTTTTCCTCAGCCGCCTGTTCTTCCGCCACCCGGGCCCCCTTTCTTCCACAACCTTGTTTTTTTGCCTGACAGGAGTTTATAGTAATAGTATACGAAAAGGCGCCCGGTTTGTCCATAATGGGGTTTATCCCGGAAAACGGATTACGGCGCAAAGGGAATGGATTGCGGCGCTCTCTGTGTTTCTTCTGCGGAATGATCTTTTTTTTCTGTCTCGGTCGGGCAAACGCACAGATCCCTGAAACAGAAGCATCCATTGAGCCGGCATCTCCGCCGCGCCCCAAAACAGCATTGGTTTTATCCGGCGGCGGGGCCTGGGGGATTTCCCATATCGGGGCGATAAAAGTTATTGAAGAAATCGGAATCCCCATCGACATTGTGGTGGGAACCAGTATGGGTTCCATCCTGGGCGGATTATATGCCGCAGGCTATTCTGCCGATGAACTGATAAGCATCATAGAGTCCACCGATTGGCTGGATATCTTTAATGAAGTACCCCGGACCGAATATATGCCCTATTTGACCTTGAAGGATTCCGCCCGGTATGCCGCCCATGTTGATTTTGACCGATCGGGATTTTCCCTGCCCGGGGCTTTGCTGACCGGTGAAAAGATATTGCGTTTTCTTGATACCTACCTGATCGGCGTCCCCTCTCCGGTCAGCTTTGACAAGTTAAAGCGCACGTTCCGGGCGGTGGCTACGGACCTGGGCACCGGGGAACGGGTGGTTTTTTCCCGGGGCTCTTTGCCCGACGCCATGCGGGCAAGTATGAGCATTCCCGGCGTCTTTACCCCCTGGCTGATAGAAGATCGGTACTGCATTGACGGAGGGGTAGTCGACAACCTTCCCATTAATCTTGCCCGGGAGATGGGGGCGGACATCGTTATCGCGGTTGATCTGCTGGATACCCAATCCTTTAAGCTGAAAAATGTCCATCGGGAACCATTCTCGGCCCTGCGGAGAACCGTGGATATTTTTACCCGGATCAATGTGGAAAAACAGCTCCCCAATGCGGACCTGGTCATTTCAGTGGACATGCAGGGAATAACGATCCTGGAATTCGGCAAAAACAAAGAACTCTATGCCCTTGGGGAAGCCGCGGCCCTGGAAAAGAAAGACGCCCTTGAGGAAATGAAGAGCGCCCTTTTTGCGGGAACCCCGGTTTCCGGAAGCTCCGGCGCCATCCAAACCGCCGAAGGCGGAACCCCCGCCTTGCAGGCCCGGCAGAAGGGTTTGGATGCAAAGCCGCCCCTTCGGATTTTTGGAGCTACGGACCGGGATCAGAAACGGCTTATGAAATTGTATAACGCTGAGGATTTCTCCCTTGATATTGAATCGATGAAATTGCTCTTTGAAGAAGTTGATCGTACCGGAAGATACCAGTCCATCCGCATGCGGCGGGATTCACCGGATGAGGGCTCTCCGGTGCTCATCACCCTTTTGCCAAAACCTCCGGAATCCAATGCGCTGCGCCTTTCTTTTACCTTTCAGACAACCCTTTCAAATTACAATTCCATGGGCTTCAATCTTACCCCGGGATTGGTTCTTAACGGACTTACCACAGGCGCTTCACGGTTAACCTTTGATGTTGAAGTGTTTAATACACCGGGATTTGAATTACAGTTTATGCAGCCCCTGAACGATTATGTTTCGCTTAAACCCTTCTTTGCATTGCAGCGTATATTGGATAATCGTTTTTCCGATTCATACCAGGGAAACAGTGTTACCTATTTGAATACCGGCCTTGACGTGTCGGTCTTCCCTTTTAGCAGTACTGCGGCGGGAATTGGCGGGAATTTCGATCATATTATTACCGACTACGGTTCTAATGAAAACATCAATGACAATTTTATTCTCCATTCTTATTTCTCCTTTCTAAAAACCGACAGCCCTATTTTCCCCATGAAGGGCGCTGCGGCTTTTTTTGATTATAAGATGCCCTTCTATCAATCCAATACAGAAAGTTTTTTTAACGTTCTTAATACCGAAGGCTTTACGGCAATTCCCCTGGGCGATCCCTTTTCGCTGGCCCTGCGGTGGAAGGGAGGAACGGATTTCAGCTTTACTTCAACCGGCCGCTCTCCCTTTTTTTACCTGCCCTCCCTTACATCACGATGGCTCTTTCCCGGCTCTTTGTCCATTGCCGAAGAAAAGGGCAGCCATGTCCTGGGGCTTGGGCTGGAGGCTAAATACCGCGTTAACTGGATGATCCTGCCCTTTTATGCGCTCCTTCAATTTGCCGAAGGCGGGGTTCTTCAGGATGCGGAGAATATTGCCTGGGATTCAGTTTTTCACTGGAACGCTTCCCTGGGCCTTGGGGTACGGTTCAACCACGCCTTTGGCATCATGTTCCGGGGCGGAGTCCACCAGGGCCCGGATAAGCGCTTTTCTCCCTTTTTTGCCCTGGATGTGGGAGCTTTGGGACTTTTTTAAGTGATGAATTTCGGCTATCATGGATTATAATGCGTATCTTATCATGGAATGTTAACGGAATCCGGGCGGTGGAGAAAAAGGGCTTTGTGGGCTGGATTGCCGAAGAATCGGCGGACCTGCTCTGTATCCAGGAAACCAAGGCCAACCCAGGCCAGCTTTCGGCGGACTTAATCAGCCCCAAAGACAAGGACGGGGCCCCTTATACAAGCTATTGGGCCAGCGCCAAAAAGGCAGGCTACTCCGGGGTAGCCATCTACAGCAGGGTAAAGCCCCTTGAGGTAAAGCCCCTGGGCCTGAGCGCCTTTGACGATGAAGGCCGGGTCCTGCAGGCCGAATTCAAGGATTTTACCCTGATTTCAGCCTACTTCCCCAATTCCCAGGACGGCGGGGCCCGGCTGGGCTACAAGCTGGAATTCTGCGCCGCCATTCTGGAACTGTGCAATAATCTGGCCGCCCAAAAAAGGCATTTTGTGCTCTGCGGGGACTATAACATCGCCCATACTCCCATCGACCTGGCCCGCCCCAGGGAAAATGAGGAGAACGCCGGCTACCTGCCGGAGGAACGGGCCTGGATGGACAGCTTTACCGCCGCGGGGCACGTGGACACCTTCCGCCGCCTTCACCCCGGTGAGACCGGCCACTACAGCTGGTGGTCCTACCGGGCCGGGGCGCGGGAACGGAATGTGGGGTGGCGGATCGATTATCACTGTGTGGATAAGGCCTTTATGCCGAAAGTAAGCAGTTCCATTATCCGGCCCGAGGTGCAGGGCTCGGATCATTGCCCGGTACAGATCGATCTGGATCTGAAACTAAAGGGCGCGGTGAAATAAATGCGCATCAAATACAATGCCCCCACGGTGCTCACCTATGCCTTTATCAGCGCGGCGGTGCTGATCCTCTCCCAGACGGTATTCCGTAACCTTACGGAATACTGGTTCTTGGTTCCCGGGAAGGGGGCCTTTAACCCCCGCAGCTTCCGGTGCTGGGTTACCCTGATCACCCATGCGGCGGGCCACGCCAGCTGGACCCACCTGATCTCCAACTTCGCCTTTATCCTTTTGATCGGCCCCATCCTGGAAGCAACCTACGGCTCCCTTTCCCTGTTCATCATGATCCTGATCACCTCCCTGGTGACAGGCGCCCTGAACGCCATCTTCTTTAGAACCGCCCTGATGGGCGCTTCCGGTGTAGTATTCATGATGATCCTTTTGGCCTCATTTACCAACTTCAACAAGGGTGAAATTCCCCTTACCTTTATTCTGGTACTGGTCCTGTATCTGGGGCGGGAACTTTTCAATTCCTTCAGCTCCAACAATATTTCTGAATTTGCCCACATCGTGGGGGGCTTCTGCGGGAGCCTCTTTGGTTTTTTTAAGCCCCCAAAACGCTAGGAGGATGCTGCGATGATAAAGGAATTTTTGCCCTACGACGCGGTGCGGAACAACACCCTGAAACTTGCCCACCGGATCTACAAGGATGGATTTATCCCCGATGTGATCTACGTGTCATTGCGGGGCGGGGCCTACATGGGCAACGTGATCAGCGAATACTTTAAGGTCGTCCGCAAGGACGCCCATCCGGTGTACTACGCTGCGGTGGTCGCCCGGTCCTACACGGATGTACGCACCTCGGACAAGATCACTGTGGAAGGCTGGACCTACGCTCCGGAATATCTGCGGATCGGGGACAAGGTGCTCCTGGTGGACGACATCTTTGACTCGGGCAACACCATTAACCACCTGGCGGAGATCATTCTGGAGCGGGGCATCCCGCGGAACGATCTTAAGATCGCGGTCCACGATTACAAGTACTTTTACGATAAAGGCGAACAGCTCCCCTTCCAGCCCGATTACTGGTGCCGCAAGCACGAGCTTTCGGTAAATGACGAAGACCGCTGGATCCACTACATGAGCCACGAACTGGTAGGTCTGGGGGAGGCGGAACTGGAAAACAATTACTACGCCCAGGACCCGGAACTGCGGGAAGTCCTTAAAGTGATTAATGAAAAAAAGTGATGGTAAAACCTTAAACGGTTTTTTACCAATTTGCGGGATCGATGAGGCCGGCCGGGGTCCCCTGGCCGGTCCCGTTTGCGCCGCCGCAGTAATACTACCGCCGGATTTTCCCGTTGAAATGCTGAACGATTCCAAGAAGCTTAGTCCCGCCCGGCGCGATGCGGCCCGGCTTGTGATCTGCGAAAGGGCAGTTGCCTGGGGTATCGGCTGGGCTTCGGCGGCGGAGATCGACGAAATCAATATTTTACGGGCCAGCCTTTTGGCGATGAAGC
>BNVE01000113.1 GCA_025997875.1 Spirochaetia bacterium | reverse complement strand
CTTCCGGGCCTGTCCCAATTCCTCCATTGCTTCAAATTCATCCTGCCCGCTTATGACGGTGCATAGTCCGATTACCAGGATATCAATCAAGTTATGCCGAAAATTGCCTTGATGCCGCCTGGGATCGTGAATCTCCCCCAAAAAATCGGTCATTTTGGTTATATCGGCTTGCGTTACTTCCATTCCTTCTTCCCCTCCCAGTGAAGAATAGAAGTTTATCATAGAATTCTAAATGCTTTTGCCCTGCGAACCAAGGTAAGCAGTGTTGCTATGACCGTGGCCCTGTCCACCGGTCTCTATGCCTCCCACGTCTTTATTCCCCCCACACCGGGACCCATTGCGGCGGCCAATACCCTGGGGGTCGGCAACAACCTGCTCCTGGTCATGGGCCTGGGCGCCCTGGTTTCCATCCCCGCCCTTATCGGCGGTTTGCTCTATGCCCAATACATCGGGAAAAAGGTAAAATCCACAGAAGATGCGGATATTGACGGCGCTACCAAGTCCTATGAGGAGATCGTCGCCAGCTATGGGAAGCTGCCAAACGGCGCCATCTCCCTGGCCCCCATCATCGTACCTATTCTTCTTATGGCAATAGGTTCCATCGCCTCCATGGCAAAATGGACCGGCTTTGCCTTCCAGCTCTTTACCTTCCTGGGAACTCCCATTATCGCTCTGGCGGCGGGGGTCCTCTTCGCCGTCTGGCAGCTCGGCATTGCGGGCAAGCTGGATAAGTTCTACGACATCACCAACGAGACCTTAAAAGTGGTAGGCCCCATCCTCTTTATTACCGCCGCCGGCGGCGTCCTGGGCCGGGTAATCGCCTCCACCGCTATTGTCCGGTTCATTACCGCCAATTCCCAGAGCATTGCCACCGTGGGGATATTCTTCCCCTTCCTGCTCTCGGCGATTCTGAAAACCGCCCAGGGTTCCTCCACCGTAGCCCTGACTACCACCGCCGGCATCGTAGCGCCCCTGTTGGGAGTCTTGAACCTGGACAGCCCCGCCCGGACCGCTCTGACAGTAATGGCCATCGGCGCCGGAGCCATGACGGTTTCCCACGCCAACGACTCCTATTTCTGGGTGGTAACCAACTTCGGCGGCATGACCCCCGAACAGGGTTATAAAACCCAGACCACCGCAACCCTCATCGAAGGTATTTGCGGTATGGTAGGCGTTTTCATTCTTTCATTGATTCTGCGCTAAAGTGCGGGGGTCTCCCCCGATTTAAAAAGATGGCCCATGGTTTCCCGCGAGAAACCATGGGCCTTTTTGTTTTCAACATTTTCCAAATTTATATTCCGCTATTACCATTCATGCGGATAATACTTACCTGTTGGTGTGATAATATTGAATGTGTCTCCTGAGGGTTCAATCACATAAAAGCCATTTTTCAAGGCATAGGTTTTCTCACTATCGCCGAAAACCAGCCCCGCAATAGCGCCCAAATATTTCCGTTTATCATCATGTAAATCCGCATATCTGCGCAGTTTTTCCATGCGCTCAACATGATCGTTTATATCGTCAATATTGGGCTTGGACTTTGTTTCAACGATCATCACTATATCGCCGTTTTCCAGAAAAGCATCAACCTCAGTGAAAATATCGTGGTCCTTGTCGGTAATTTTGGTACGGTTTGCCTTGGTAAAGGTAAAACCCAGTTCGTTAAACTTTGTCACCAGATTCGGCACGACCATATATTCAATTATTTCGCCGAAACGGTTGCCCAGTTTTCCAAGCTGTTTATCAAGCTGTTTACCGGATTCTCTCATTTGCCGTCCGTTTTCTTTTATCTCCTCCCTGGTCTCTTTCATTTGCCGGTCGGTCTCTTTCAGCTGCCGGTCGGTTTCTTTCTGACTCTCTTTGAGTTCCATGATGCTTGCCCAGACCTTCTCGAAAGTCAGCCCTTCGCCTATTGCTTCCGTTGTCGCCATATTTCGCTCCTGCCTTAAATATACGTCCCTTCGGATCGTTTGTCGAGCAGCATATACTGGAAACACCCTCCCCCTTTATGGCATACTACACAGGAGCAAATTTCGCAGACAGGAGCGGAGCGGTGTATAAAGCGGTGGACCCCAGGGTTAGTTTTCCCAAACTGGAAGAGGATGTTTTGGCCTTCTGGGAGAAGAATCATATTTTCGAGAAGTCTGTTTCGCAACGGGAGGGGCGGCAGGAATTTGTGTTTTACGATGGGCCCCCCTTTGCCACGGGGCTGCCCCACTTTGGGCATTTTGTACCCAATACGATTAAGGACATCATTCCCCGCTATCAGGCGATGAAGGGGAAGAAGGTGGAGCGCCGCTTTGGGTGGGACTGTCACGGGCTGCCGGTGGAAAACCTGATCGAGAAGGAACTAGGGCTTAACTCGAAGACCGATATCGAAAAGTACGGGGTGGCGGAATTCAACGAAGCCTGTAGGGCCTCGGTGTTGCGCTATGTGAAGGAGTGGGAGCACGTTATTTCCCGGCTGGGGCGCTGGGTGGATTTTGACCACGACTACAAGACCATGGACAGCGACTACATGGAGACCATCTGGTGGGTGATGAAGTCCCTCTGGGACAAGGGCCTGCTCTACGAGGGCCACTACATCCTGCCCTACTGCCCCCGCTGCGCCACGGTGCTTTCCAACCACGAACTCAACCTGGGTGGCTACAAGGATGTGCATGATCCGGCGATCACCCTGCGCTTTAAGGTGAAGGGGACCGCTCCTGCGAGTGCGGCTTCGGCATGTCCCCTATCGGGGACAACTGTTCCGGGGGGCGGTTCCTTGGCGGATAGTTTTGATGATCATACCTACCTGCTGGCTTGGACCACTACGCCCTGGACCCTGCCTTCCAACCTGGCCCTTACTTTGGGACCGGATATCGACTATGTGATGGTGCAAGATAACGCTGTGCCGCCGAATGGCGGCACAGTTGATAACATTCCTATCGGTAAACGGCCCGAAGGGACGTACGGCGAGGATCGCTACATTTTGGCGGAGGCGCGGCTCCCGGCTTATTACAAGAATGCTGAGGATTACAAGATCATCTGGCGTATGAAGGGGGCGGACCTTATCGGGATCACCTACGAACCGCTGTTCCCCTACTTTAAGGAAGCGGCGGAGCAGAACGCCTTCCGCACCTATGCGGGGGATTTTGTTTCCACCGAGGACGGGACCGGGATCGTGCATACCGCGCCGGGCTTTGGTGAGGATGACGCCCGGGTGCTCAAGGGGACCGGGGTTCCGGTTATCTGCCCCATCGACGCGGAGTGCAGATTTACTGCGGAGGTGAGCGACTACCAGGGGCTCTTTGTTAAAGACGCCGACAAGCCCATCATGGACCGGCTTAAGGCCGAGGGGAAGCTTATCAAGCGGGAGCAGATACTCCACGCCTATCCCCACTGCTGGAGATGTGGCAGTCCCCTGATTTACCGGGCGGTGGGTTCCTGGTTCGTCAATGTTGAAAAGATCAAGCAGGATATGCTGGACGCGAACAATCAGATTTCCTGGGTGCCGGAGCATATCAAGGCGGGGCGCTTTGGGAAGTGGCTGGAGGGCGCCCGGGACTGGGCGATCAGCCGGAACCGTTACTGGGGGAATCCCCTGCCCATCTGGAAATGCCCGGACTGCGGCAAGACGATCTGCGTTGGGAGCAAGGCTGAACTGAAGGAACTTTCCGGGGTGGATGCCGCTGATCTGCACAAACACTTTGTGGACAAGATCACCATCCCCTGCGGTAAGGCGCCCGGCGGCAGTAAAACCTGTAAGGGCCTTATGACCCGCATTCCGGAAGTGTTGGACTGCTGGTTTGAATCCGGGGCCATGCCCTACGGACAGAATCACTATCCTTTTGAGAACAAGGAATTTTTTGACAGCCACTTCCCAGCGGACTTTATCAACGAAGGGCTGGACCAGACCCGGGGCTGGTTTTACACCTTGACGATCCTGGCGGCGGCGCTTTTCAAGAAGCCGGCCTTTAAGAACTGCATCGTCAGCGGGCTGGTGCTTGCGGCGGACGGCAAGAAGATGAGCAAGAGTCTGCGGAACTACACGGACCCCATGGAGGTGATCAACACCTTTGGTGCGGACGCCCTGCGGCTCTTCCTGATGCATTCCGCAATCGTTAAATCCGACGACCTGCGCTACAGCGACGAGGGGGTACGGGAGGTGATGAAGAGTATCATCCTGCCCCTCTGGAACGCCTATAGTTTTTATGTCACCTACGCCAACATCGACAAGGTGAGCCCCGCAGGGGCGCCGGATCATCCCGGCAATCCCCTGGACAAGTGGATACTGTCTGCGGCGGAGAACCTGGTAGAAAAGGTGAGCGGCGCCCTGGACGCCTACGACATGAGCCGCGCCGTGGACCCGATTCTGGAATTTATCGACCTCCTCAACAACTGGTACATCCGCCGGTCCCGCCGCCGTTTCTGGCGTAGTGAAAATGATACCGACAAGATCGAAGCCTACGGTACCCTCTACGATGTGATCAAAAAATTGATCACCGTGGCGGCCCCCTTTATGCCCTTTACCACCGATGCGATCTGGCAGAATCTGCGGAACGATAACGAGGGCGAATCGGTGCATCTGGCGGACTTCCCCGTGGTGCAGGAAAGCCGCCGGGACCGGGAGCTTGAGTTCAAGATGGCGGCGGTGCAGCATGCGGTGAGTATGGGCCGCAGTCTCCGTTCGCAGTACAACATTAAAGTGCGGCAGCCCCTGCGAATGGTGGAGCTGGTGACCCGCAACCCGGACGAGAAAAAGGTGCTCCTGGAAATGGAGGAGATCATCCGGGAGGAACTGAACGTCAAGGATGTGATCTTCCGGGACAATGAGGAGGACCTGGTTGAGTACGAGGTAAAGGCCAACTTCCGCGTTTTGGGAAAAGAGCTTGGCAAGGATATGAAGGCCGCTGCCGTCCGGATCGAAGCCCTCAGCCAGACTGAAATTCAGGGGCTCCTTGAGGGGGCTACCCTGGCGATTGAGGTTGCGGGGCGGACCGTGGATATTACCGCAGACAAACTCGATGTCAGGCGAATCGAAAAGGCCAACCTCAAAGTGCTCAATGAAGGGACACTTACCATCGGCCTTGATACGGAGATAACCGAAGAGCTCTCCCGGGAGGGGGATGTGCGGGACCTGATCCGGGGAGTGCAGAACCTCCGCAAGGAGATGGACCTGGCGGTGACCGACCGGATCAGGCTGTACCTTTCCGGTTCGGATAAACTCAAAACCGCCTGGGAAAGTTTTGCCCCCCTGGTGGCCTCCGAAACCTTGGCCCTGGATGTGAACTGGGGCGCGGTGGACGGACAGAATCCCCTGGAGGCCGGAGATGAATCATGGCTTGTGAAAATTGAAAAAGCCTGACATGACTGTGAGCCGTCCTGTTGCCCCGGGCGCCGCCGGCCGCGCCTGGGATATGCCGCTCCATTCCGTATCATTCGTAGTATTACTGTTGGGTCTCCTGTTTCTGGCTTCCTGCGCCACTGTGCCAAAAACAACGCTCCAGCCGCCGGACGCGGCGGGAACGGAGTACTTCCCCCTTGCGCCGGGGGCGCTAGTCTATGTGTATGCCGATGTGGATGCTGCCCGGCCCTTGCTGGATCATTTTTCTCTGGGAGGGGTAAGCGGCAGCCAGGCCGCCGATATCCTTGACCGGACCCGGTATGCGGTGGCGGCGGTGTACCCGGAAGCTCCGGCGAAGCCTGAAGGCGATCAGAACTTACCGGCGCAGAATGTGCAAAATGTGCAGGCCGCGGCCTGGGGAAACTATCCCAGTGCGCGGGCGCAGTTTGCGTTCACCTTCAGCAAGGACTGGAAGAAGCGTAGATCCGCAACAGGCAAGTCCTACTGGTATTCGGACCGGAACGGTCTTTCGGTGGCCCTTAATGCCGGGCAGGCCTTTGTCTCCCTGGCTGCGCCGGGCCTTGTACCGGGCGACGCGGCGGCGAATCTCAAGAACCCCTTGGACCCCTTTGCCCCATCGCCGGGAACGCCCAGCCCCGAGGGCTTTGCCGAATTCCGCCGGGGGGCGGCTCTGGCTCTTTGGGTGGAAAATCCGGCGGTCCCCCTGAACCGCTTCTTAAGCGACATGAAACTTCCCCTGCAGATTCCCGCAGAACAGCTTTTGATCAGCCTGCTCCCGGCCGTCCAGGCCGGGCCGGAGCCGACGGCGGCTTCTCCCGCAGATCCCGGTTCGGCCGGCTATGAAGCCCGTATCCGGATAAAGACCCCCACCGCAACCCAGGCCCGGGGGCTGGTTACGCTTTTCTCCATGGCCCGGCTTTTTGTTACCAATGCTGCCGGAGCCGGAGGGGCTGCGGCGCTGCTCCCTGTCCTTTTTGCCAATCCGCCGGTACAGGAGGGGGCTTTCCTCAACATCCGCACCGCAACGCTGGACGCGGGGGATATCGCTTTGCTTTTTAGCCAATTCTCGTCCTTTTCCCGGTAAAACAGGGGACGGGGTATGCGCCGGTTCTGCATGATCGGGAATCGCATTTCTATTCGCTTTACTTTTTAATCTGTTCCCTGTATATTTTACTTAAAATAAAACTTTTCTTTTCTGAAGGATGAACTATGCCGACCTATGAATATGAATGTAAGAGCTGTGGGCATACCTTTGATGCCTTTCAGAGCATGAGTGACGAACCCATCAAGGTCTGCCCCGAATGCGGCAAAGAAGTCCGCCGCTTGATAAATGGCGGAACCGGTATCATTTTTAAGGGCTCCGGTTTTTATGTAACCGACAAGGGAAAGGGCGGCAGTGCCGGGGCCCCCTCCAAATCCTCCGCAAAGCCCGCCCCGGAAACTTCCGGCGGGGCATCGCCGGAGAAATCCGCAGACAAATCTGCCGGAGGCTCCGGTACAGAGAGCGCTAGCTCTTCGACCGGGAGTTCCGTTGGTGACAAACCAAAGGCCGGCGAAACAAAGCAGCCCGCCAAAAGCTAAAGCCCGGTGAAGAAGCCCCGTTTTTTCTGTGATAACTGCGGCGCGGAGGTTAAGCAAAATACAAAAAGCTGTCCGCAATGCGGGCGCTTCTTTGCCTCTGTCCGCTGTCCCAAATGCGGCTTTACCGGTTCGGAAGATCTCTTTAGATCGGGCTGTCCCGCCTGCGGCTATTCCGCTTCGGAGGCTTTACCGGAAAATTCCCCGGAGGGCAGGGGAACCCGTCCCAAGGCCGATCGCCGGGAAGCTGTCGGCGCCCTCCCCATCTGGGTCTACATCCTTACCGGTCTTGTTATGATCGGTGTTTTCGCGATTATGTTCAGAGTTTTGCGCTAAAAAAAGACACCTGAAAAAGAGTCAGGATTATTAGAGTATCATTTATCCCCGTATCCCCGTCACTCCCCCGCAGGCGGCGCAGCGGTAGAATTGCTCACCATCCGCCGGTGCCTTGAGTCCCCCTGTGTCTACCGAATAGCCCTGCCTGCGGACCACCACCTTTCCGCAGTGGGGGCAGGCCGTATCGGTAAAGCGCCGGCCCGAACTTCCCCCGCCGATATTTCCTGTGTACACATAGCGCAGGGTTTTCTGCGCCTGTTCCGCAATCTGAATCAGCCGGGCCGGGTCGGTGGGCGGCGCATCCCAGCGGTAGTCCGGGTGATAGGCCGAAAGGTGCCATGGAATTTCAGCTAAAGCTGAAATTCCTCGGAGTTTTACCTCAAAGGCAAAACCCCACGATTTTTTTTTGGAAAGACCGGCGATAAAGGCGGCGCATTTGTCCAGTTCAGCATTACTGTCGTTCAGGCCGGGGATCACCAGGGTGGTAATTTCCACATGAACGCCGGCGTTATGGGCCATGCGGATAAAATTCAGAACCGCTTGCAAATTTCCGCCCAGGACCTTGGCGTAGGTTTCCTCCGAAAAACATTTAAGGTCGATATTGGCTGCGTCCGTGAAGGGGAGGATCGCCGCCGCCGTTTTTTCGTTTATACAGCCGTTGGTTACCAGCACATTGGCGATCCCCTGCGCGCGGGCAAGCTTCATGCAGTCGATTAAGTATTCGGCGTGGATCAGGGGTTCCGAATAGGTGTAGGCGATCTGGCGCAGGGGGTATGGGCTGCCGGGGCTTTCTGCCGCCAGGGCGACCGCCTCTGCGGGGCTGAGGAAGCGGCCCGGAATCGGGCTGCCTGCATCGTTGTTCCTGTCCCCCGCGGCGGCGGCAATCTGGGAGATATGCCAGTTCTGGCAGAAGGGGCAGCGGAGGTTGCAGCCCGCGAAGCCCAGGGACAGGATCGAGGCGCCGGGGCGGAAATGGTAGAGGGGCTTTTTTTCGATAGGGTCCCGGGCGATGGCGGTGATGTAAGCGCTGTAGGGGAGGGCCAAAACGCCGCTGTGGTTTTCCCTGACCCTGCAAAGGCCCCAGCCCCCTTCCGGGATGCGGCATTGATGGGGGCAGAGGGTACAGCGGAGGGCTTCCCCGGCGGCTTCAAAAAAACGGGCCTCAGACACCGGTGCTTTTGGATGCGGGGGCTGCCGGCGAAGCTTCGGAATTGGCTGAATTCATCCTGGAGGCCCGGAGCTTCAAAAACCGGTCCCGCAGGTTCTGGGTCTTGTCGGCAAACTGAACAGGATCATCAACCTCGAAGGGTTCCAGGATCACCCCGTGGGCGCCCTTGCGGACCCAGAGTTTTATCAGGGGAATTCCTTCGCCGCTTGTGGTTACCGCCGAGTGGCGCTCCTCCACATAGAGCACGTCTTCGATCCGGAATTCCAGTACCGTCGGATTCAGCCCCAGGGGATCGTAGATAAGGATGAGCTTATCCTTTTCCGAAGGATGCTGCCGGGGATAACCCGTAAAGGGGAAGGCGTTTTTCGGGGGACCGCCGGGATGCCGTGCGATCTCGCTGAGGGGCAGGGTTTCAAGATAACTTCCGATGCTCATGTGAACCTCCTTGTATAAATATACATCTATACAGAATAGTTGGCAAATAATAATATATAACAAAAGGGAGAAGCATTTTGAGTATTGACAGCAGCGAGGGGATTTTTCTTTTTCAGGGGAGCGCCCTTGTGGTGAGTGATGAGACCCCCGATACGGGGATTGCCAATGGGCAGTCCCCGGAAATTGTTCATCAGGTTTTTAAAGATAGCGATCATTTTGAAATGCCCGCCGTTGACGCCCCGGTAACAATACGGGGGGCCTCCCTTGGAAAAGATACCCCCATCCCCGCAGGCTGGCGGACCGTCTCCGTGCGGCAGGGGCTTTCCCTGCTTGCCGCCGGGACCGCCGTTGACGGCAAGGGGCCCATTGGACGTATGCTCCGGGCCTACCACATCGCCCAATGGCGGCAGGATTCGGCGTTCTGCGGCTCCTGCGGAACGCGGAACACCGATGCGCCGGACGAACTGGCCCGGCTCTGCCCGGCCTGCGGCAGGCGGGAATACCCCCGGATATCCCCGGCGGTGATCACCCTCATCCTTAACGATGACGGCAGGGCCCTGCTGGCGCATAACAAAAAATTTGCCGACAAAGTGTACAGTCTGGTGGCGGGTTTTAACGAAGCGGGGGAAAGTCTTGAATCAACGGTGGCCCGGGAAATCCGGGAAGAGGTGGGCCTTGAAGTAAAGGACATTACCTACATCGCTTCCCAGCCCTGGCCCTTCCCCAACTCCCTGATGCTGGGTTTTACCGCCCGTTACGCCGGCGGCGAAATCCATCCCGACGGCATCGAGATTGAGGACGCCAGGTGGTTCACCCGGGACGACTTACCCAATCTGCCCGGCAGCGGTTCTGTTTCGCGGTATTTAATTAACGGCTGGCTCTCCCACCAATACGACTAAGGGGACAGGCCCCGCCCCTTATCAGCCTTCCCGGTTGATTTCGGCGATCCGCCAGGCGCCCTTGTGGCGTATCAGTTTGAGTTCGTCGGTATAGGGGTAACCCTTGGGCAGGGCCGGCGCGGCCTCTGCCTGGGCATTACCGGCGGGCGTATCGGGAGCTTCGGCATTCCCGGGCTCCGGGAGCCAGAGGATGAAGGACGCCCGGTAATGAATTTCATCGCCGCTTTCGTCCCCCTCGGTTTTTCTGATTTGGAGGTCCGATACGCCGAACACCGGGGAAGCCGTGGGACCGGCGCCGGAATCAACCCACTGCTGGGCGGGGATAACCGCGACCGCGCCGGCCGTATATTCATAGGCCTGGCGGACCTTGTTTATTACGTAGAAGTTGGTAACCATTTCGATGTCGCCCTTCCCGGCTTTTTTGAAGACGCAGGCGTCCATCAGGGTATGATCCATCTCGCCAAAGGCGCCGTAGTAGGACTGCACCACTTCGGCGGATTTCATCCCTGCGGTGGTGGGGAGGTCCGCATGGCTCGCCACAACACTGCGGACTATCAGGACAACGATAAGCGCCGCAGCGCAGATTCCCGTAATAATGGCGGCGTTCCGGATTACGAAACGACGGGTATTAACCTGCAGGTTCTTTTTCTTTTGAAACTGTTCCCGCTCCTCCGCGATCTTTGCCTGTTCCGCTTCGTCCAGGGTGCGGAAGAAGGAGTGTACCTGCCGTGAATTGACCGGCCCCAGGAGTTCCCGGAATTCTTTTAGGCCGGGACGTTTTTTTTCTGAAGGGTTTTTTGATGAAGCGATGGCCCGGTCAACCAGGGCAACGGTTTTTTCGTCCAGCCCCGGAGCGGCAAGCCCTAAAGGAAGGAACACCCCTTCCCGGATATCCTGATGGAGGAGGTCCCGGTCCCGGTTGGGGAAGGGCGGCGTCCCCGACAGAATCCGGTAGAGGATGGCCCCGGCGGTAAAGGCCTCCGCGTCTGCCGCGGGAAGTTCCGCGTTGACCAGAGATTCCGCCCCCTCAAACCAGGTGTCTTCCCCCTCCGCCTGGAGGCTTCGCATAACGAGCCGTTCCGGGGGAAAGAGGATAGCCTTCGCGGTAAGGTTGATAAGCGTCCCCGCAGGCCAAAGGGGGATTTGCAGGTCCATTGCGGAGGACCGCACTTCAATCCAGAGACGCAGGGCGTCCAGCGCCTCATCCTGCCGCGCCGTATCTTCAAAGAGGAGATCGAACCGCTCGCCTTTAAAATCGGGACCCCAGATCACCATTGAACTGCGGACGGGTTCAGTCCCCTCCTGCGGTCCCTGGTGTTCGATCACGGCGGCAGGTTTCCATGGTTTGGTCTTCCCGTCGGAATAGACGATTATGCCTTCCTGGGTAATGAACTGGGAAAGTTTAGCCTGGGCAAAAGCCTGGGAGGAGAGCCTTGTATCAAAACCAAGCGCCCCCTTCCCTTCAACATCAAAATGTATAATCCGCTGCTGCGCCAAGGTTTTTACTCCGCCCCCTTTTTTCTGCTAAAACCTATTCTTCATGAAACTATCTTCCCGTTGGTGCATACAGATACCGGAAATAGTCCATATCCGTAGAAAGGGTCTTGTCGAAGTTGGGCAGGATGGTCCGGTAGGATTCCACCGCCCGCCAGAAATCGAAAAAGCTCCGGTCCCTGCCGTAGGCTTCTGCGTAGATCCGGCTGGCCTCCGCATCGGCGGTTCCCCGGATGGTTTCCGACTTTTCGTAGGCTGCGGAAAGGATGGACCGCCGCTCGTTGTCCATGCGGCCCAGCCAGTTTGCCTTGCGGCCTTCGCCTTCGGACCTGAATGCCATGGCGATCTGGTTCCGTTCCTTGATCATCCGGTTGTAAACGCTCTGGGTAAGTTCATCGGAATAGCGGATCTGCCGGGTTACCACATCAATAAGCTCAATGCCGTATTCGGGCATCATGGTCCGCGACCGGGCCAGAATCTCCTCCGCCAACTGCCGCCGCCCCCGGGAGATGGACTCATAACTGGAATCGGGCTGTATGGAGGACTGTATCAGGCTGGGATCGATATCGTCCCCAAGGCCCAGGCTGTCCAGGGTATTTTCCCGGTCCATGATGATGTTGGAATTTCGCACCGATTCCCGAAGGTAATTTTCCGCCACCACGGTACGCACTTCGGAATCAATTATTTCCGCCAGTTTGGAATAGGCCGCGTTCAGGGTTTGAATGGATTCGTAGAACTTTTCGGGATCGGCAATCTTCCACCGGGCAATCACATCAACCCAGATGTACTGTTTCTCCCGGGTGGGCATGCTTTTCTGTTCCCCCTCCAGAGACATGATCCGTTTGGGATACCGCACCACCTCGTCGATAAAGGGAATTTTGACATGGAGCCCCGCATCGGTGACCACCCTGACCAGTTTTCCCATCTCCACGATCACCGCCTGCTCCCCTTCGTCAATCACATAGAAGGGACCCGCAGCGGCAATGCCGATGATAACAACGGCGATAATAATAATGGGTGTTAATATTTTTTTCATTATCTGCTCCCCTGGGTGCTTAAGCTTCCCTGTGAAGCAGCGCTCCCGGCGCTGCGGCTTGCCGCGCCCTGCCGGGCGCCGATATCCCGCAGGGGCAGGAAATTATTAAAATTACGGTCGATGATCACGGTCCCTTCGCTTTCGCCAAAGGCCTCTTCGATCATTTCGTAGTACAGCCGCTGCCGGGTAATCTCCGGGGCCCGGCGGTATTCTTCGTAGACCGAATTGAACCGGGCTATCTCGCCGTTTGCCCGGTTTACCCGTTCTGTGGCATAACCCTGGGCTATCTGGATCCGCTGTTCCGCCTCTCCCCTGGTTTTGGGGATCTCTTCGTTGTACACCTGCTGGCCTTCGTTGATCAGGCGGTTCATGTCCTGAATAGCCTTGTTCACATCATCAAAGGCGGCCTGCACCCCCGCCGGGGGGTCGATATTTTGCAGCTTCACTGCGATCACATCGATCCCCAGGCCGTAGCCCTGGAAGGTCTCGTTCATGAACACCGCCCCGGCCGCCTCAATGGCGCTCCGTTCCGGTCCCATGATGTCCATAATGGCCCGGTCCCCCACCAGCATGTTGATCGCCGAGCGGGACACATCCTTGATGGTACGGACCGGGTCCAGCACGTTAAAGGTCCACGCCTTGGGGTCCACCACCCGGTACTGGATGATCCATTCCACTTCCACGATATTAAGGTCCCCGGTAAGCATGGTGGATTCCTTGAAGTTGTTGGTATAGGTGGAGGATATTCCGCTTTGCAGGGTACTAAAACCGAATTGTTCAGTCCGTACGGTTTTAACATTTACCGTATACTGCCGGTCAATGCCGAAGGGCAGCTTGAAATGCAGCCCCGGGCCGGCGGTGTTAATGTACCTGCCGAACCGGGTCACCACCGCTTCCTCAGCCTGGTCCACGATATACACACTGGTTCCCAGGAGCGCAATCAGAACAATTCCTGCCGCAATCAGGGTTAGCGCCCCCGGACTCAACAGTCCCGCCAGTTTGGACGGGGTAACATTTTGCATTAATCACCTCCATAAATAAAGCAAAGAGACCTCTAAAAGTTACTTACTTAATGGGACATAGTCAAGGAAACATTTTTAGTAATTGGCGTTGTTCGGCGGTTCGGTCGGGGGTGGGGATCTGTTCCAGCAGGTATTTGATGGAAATGCCGCCTTCGATTACGCCGTTTTTGGTGTACATCCAGTCGGTGATCTCCTCAATGTTGATGGGGACCCGGTCCCCTGTCTTGAGACCCGTGACATAGTAAGGGCTGTTGGAGACGATCCCGTAATAGCGGCCCTCCTGGAAGGTAATGCCGGCGAGCCAGATTTGTTCATGGCTGAAACCGCTCCCGTTTTTTGCGGCAAAGGGGTACTTTACCCGGAAGTTGCCGTCCCCGGGCAGGGGGCTTTGGACCCGGCGGATGAACAGGGGCAGCCTGTCCCGGGCATCCCGGGCGATCCTGGCCAGGGTTTCATCGGACCGGCTCAGAGGCGCCGTAGGGTCGCTGCCGGCGGCCTTGGCCGGGGCTTTGCAGGCAAGCAGGAGGGGAGGCAGGAGGATAAGTAAGAGCAGGGCCCGCAGGCCATGCCGGGTTCCGGGGATGTGCGGCCGCATAGGGGAAGTATAGCATAATCCAGGGACGATAACTGGACGTATCAGGGCCAGCGCATATAAATTGCTAACTCGTTGTATTATAAGGACTTACGCGACGTTATACTATTTTATACTATTATCGTAAATCCTTATGTAGCAAAGAATTACGATTTTATATGCGCTGGC
>BNVE01000112.1 GCA_025997875.1 Spirochaetia bacterium | reverse complement strand
AGAACCAAGGACGAAATCCAGAGGACTATCAAAAAATACATGAAGGGAAACAGCTTGAGCTGTTCCCTTATCAGAATAAAGCATGAAGGTTAAAGATACCGCAGGGCTTGCCCTGCGGTTATTCATTGCAGGTAAGGGATTTTCCAAAGGATCTTTATGATAATATCTCACGGGCAGCAAAAATAGAAAATCGCAGCATTTCTCAGCAAACAATAGTTTTGTTAAAAAATGCATTGCAGATAACCGAAGAACGGAGAGCGCGAAGAAGGGCCGTATTTAAAGAAATTGATAATCTCCATATAGAAAATGCACAATCATTTCCTGATCCGGCAGAATTAACCCGGGAGGACAGGGATAGGTGATTATTGTTTTGGATTGCAATGCCGCAATAGAAATTGTGTTAGAACGGGAAAAGGGGACTCGTTTTAGGCAATTAATTGAATCGTCTGAAAAAACAATCACCTCGGAATTTTTTAGAGTTGAGGCTGCCAATGTAATACGAAAATACTACAAAGGGAATTATATAAAAAAGGAAGACTGTGCCAAGTTACTGGAATTATCATAAAATTTAATAGATGAATTTATACCCATATCAGAAAATAATTTAGAGGCATTGCATGAAGCAATACGTTTGGATTATTCCGCATACGATATGTTGTATTTAACCCTTGCACGAAGAACCGGGGCAACGCTCATAACCCTTGATAAGCTGTTAAATAGTATTGCTGAGGAAGAAGGGATAGCAATAGTAAAATAAGTGGTACGGTCTAGGTATCCGTATGCTCTTGTGGGAGTAAAAATATTGAATTGACCTTTACCGTGATGTTTTGAGAAGGTTTTCCGCAGCATTAGGTACCTGTTATACTTAACTATTCAATTTCGCCAATTCCCCACGCACCAATACCGCCAGCTCATCCGCAGCTTTACTAACATCGACCAGCCGGTTCTCCTTTTCGCTGCGCCGTTTTACCTCAACCGAAGGCTGGGGGAGACCCAGGTTTTTTTCGCCCACCACAACCCGGTAGGGGATGCCCAGAAGGTCCGCATCGTTGAACTTGACCCCGGGGCGCTCGTTCCGGTCGTCCAGCAGTACTTCTACACCGAGCTTTTCCAAAGCGGCGGCAAGATCGTCGGCGGCGGTTTTGGCGGCCCCCTCGTATTTGATGGGGACGATGATCACATGGTATGGCGCTACGGTCATGGGCCAGATGATGCCGGCGTCGTCGTGGTGTTCCTCGATCACCGAGGCCAGGGTCCGATCCAGGCCGATGCCGTAACAACCCATGGTGGGGATACGGCTTTTCCCGTCTTCGTCCAGGTAGCTTACGTTCATGGATTTGGTGTATTTGTAACCAAGCTTGAAGATGTGCCCCAGCTCGTTGCCCTTCTTTTCGTAGAGTTCGCCTCCGCAGATTGGACAGCGGTCCCCGGCCTTGACGGTACGGACATCGGCGACGAGCCAGGGGCTAAAGTCCCGGCCGTAGGCGGCGTGGGCATAGTGCAGGTCCTTTGCCAGGGCCCCGGTGACTGCGTCGTTCAGGGCGGTGACGGTTTGGTCGGCAATCACAGGAATACTGCTTAAGCCCACGGGACCGGCAAAGCCCACAGGGGCTCCGGTAAGGCGTTCCACATCGGCGTCGGCGGCAAGGGTTACCTCACCGGCTTTAAGGAGGGCGGCGAGTTTTACTTCGTTTACATCCAGGTCGCCCCGGATAGCCACGGCGAAGAAGGCTGTGGGGTATACCGCAGGCGCTCCGGGTGAGGGGCTTTTGCGTTCCAGCTTCGACGCACCGGGGGCGGGGCCAAGGGCGCCGCCGTCATTGCCTTTGGCGTCTTTGCCTGAAAGGTCAAGCTCCACGTTTACCGCTTTATAGATCAGGGTTTTGATGAATTGCTTCGCGTCGGTTTTGAGGAAGGCGCAGAGTTCTTCAATGGTCTTTACATGGGGGGTATCGATTTTTTCGATGGGGGGCGTGGAAGCCGCGGCTGCAGCGGCAATTTCGGCGGAGAACCGGGGGGAATAATCGAGTTTACATTCGGCCTTCTCCACATTGGCGGCGTAGTCGCAGGCCTTGCAGAGGAGCAGGGTATTGTCCCCCACTTCACTTTCCACCATGAACTCCTCGGAGCCGCTGCCCCCCATGGCGCCCGAATCGGCCTTTACGGGGATCACCGTCAGGCCGCAGCGTTTAAAGATACGGCGGTAAGCGCGGCCCATCTTCTGGTAGGTTTCGTCCAGGCTTTTATCGTCGGTGTGGTAGGAGTAGGCGTCCTTCATCACAAATTCGCGGCCCCGCATGACCCCGTAGCGGGGGCGGATCTCGTCGCGGTACTTGGTGTTGATTTGGTAGAGTGAAAGGGGCAGCTGGCGGTAGCTGGAAAGTTCGTCCCGGACCAGGCTGGTAAAGGCCTCTTCCGCAGTGGGGGAAACCGCAAAATCCACCCCAAGCCGGTTTTTTACCCGGAGCAGCGCGTCCCCCATGGCGTCCCACCGTCCCGATTCTTTCCAGATTTCGCCGGGGACTACCACGGTGGGCTTAATCTCCAGAGAACCGGCGGCGTTCATCTCTTCACGGATGATCTGCTCGATCTTGCGGAAGGAACGGAGCCCCAGGGGCAGGTAGGCGAAAAGGCCGTTGGCCAGTTTGCGGATCATACCGGAGCGGAACATAAGCCGGTGACTGACGATCACCGCATCGGCGGGAACTTCCCGCAGGGTGGGAATAAAATTCGCTGTTACTTTCATATATTAAGCATACCCGGCTTACGGCCCTCCTTGCAAGTGCGCCGCCAATAGAGTTGTTCAATAACCAACCGGGTTCTCGAACAAGTCCAATATCATTGGCGCTTTTCCCTGATAGTCTTATACTGTTTATATGAAGTTACCTGCCTTTCTTGACAACAAAGAATTTTATAAAAAGCTTTTTTCCATCGCCATCCCCATCATGCTGCAAAACCTGGTTAACGCCTTTGTGAACATGGTAGATACGGTGATGATCGGCCGGCTGGGAACCGTGGAGATTGCCGCGGTGGGGCTGGGGAACAATGTGTTCTTTTTCTATATGATTATCCTCTTTGGCATCTGCTCCGGGGGCTCCATTTTTACCGCCCAGTTCTGGGGGAAGCATGACATACCGGGGATACGGAAGAATGTGGGCCTCCTCATAAGCATCAATTTATGCGTGGGTATCCTGTTCACCCTGGCGGCGGCGTTGATTCCGTACCAGCTTATCGGGATATATTCCCGTGATCCCGAAGTGATTAAGGCGGGCGGCCTCTACTTAAAATTTCTGGCCCCCTCGTTTATCCCCTTTGCCGTCAGCCAGGTGTTTGTCCTCAGCCTGCGCTCGATTGAAAAGGTGCGGCTCCCCATGATTACCACCGTCATTGCCCTGTCGGTGAATGTGGTTCTGAACTACTTCCTGATTTTCGGCATCGGCCTCTTTCCCATGATGGGGGTTGCGGGGGCCGCCGTTGCAACCGTTATTGCCCGCTTTGTAGAGACCGGTGTCCTGATGGTGATAAGTTACCGCCGCAAATACGTCATTGCGGGAAGCCTGCGGGAGCTTACCGGTTTTAATGTTTTTTTTCTGCGGCGCTTCTTCACCGTTGCCCTGCCGGTGATCGTCAACGAGATTATTTGGTCGGCGGGGGTTATCATCCAGAACATCATCTTTGCCCGGACCGGCACAGAGGCCATTGCCGCCTTTAACATTACGGGCACCGTGTCCCAGCTTACCTGGGTGCTTTTTATCGGACTGGGCAACGGGGTGAGTGTACTTATCGGAAAAAAAATAGGGGAGGGGGACCACTCCGCTGCCCGGGATTACGCCTCACGGATCATCCGCTTTGCGCCCCTTGTGGCGGTGGGGGCCGTCTTTGTGCTCGTCCCCATCTCCGCTCTGATCCCATTTATTTTCAATGTGAACGAGGGAGTGGTTGCCGCCGCTTCCCTCATGTTCATCATCCTTGCGGCTTCCTATCCCTTCCGCGCATTTAACATGGCCATGGTGATAGGGGTCTGTCGGGCCGGAGGGGACACGGTTTTTTGCGCGGTCTACGATGTCGCTTTTATGTGGGCCGTGGCCCTCCCCGCCGCCGCCATTGCCAGCTTTGTCTTTCACGCCCCGGTGTGGCTTATCTACCTGCTGGTCCTTTCAGAGGACCCCTTCAAAATGATCCTGGGCCTCTGGCGCTACCGCAGCGGTAAGTGGCTCCACAATGTAACCGAAGGGCTGTAATTACCAGGATTAATAGGGGATTGTATGAAGAGGCGGGAGCCTAATCGCCGAACACTTCTTTTGCCAGTGGAATAGAGGCCATGGCCCCCTTCCGGGAGACTGCGATGGAAGATGCCTTGCAAGCCAGGGCCAGCGCTTCCTCCACAGGCAGAGCCTGGGCGCGGGCGGCAATAAAGTAGCCCGTAAAGGTATCCCCCGCAGCGGTGGTGTCCGCCACCGGCAGGTCGATGATGTTTCCCTTTTCCCTCACTGCCTTAAAACCATAAAAGGCGCCCGCTTTCCCGGCGGTTAAAATAATTTCCGTATGGGGAAATTTTTTAACCAGGTTTTCCAGAATTGCAGGGAAGGGCGTCTCCGGCGGCATTTCCGCCAGGGCGGCCCCCTCAATTTCGTTGACAAAGAAAGCATCCGCCAATTCCAGGGGCAGCTTGGCTATCCCTTCGTCATAGGGGGAGGGGTTCAGGTATATTTTCAGGCCCCGTTCTTTTGCGCATCGCATAAGTTCTGCGGTACAGTTAATTTCATTCTGTAATACCAGGATATCCCCGGAACCGAATTTTTCCAGGGTACGGTTTATTTCATCATCCGTAATAAGGGTATTCCCCCCGGAAAAAAGCACGATGGAATTTTGATGATTCTTGTCCAGTTGAATCAGGGCCTGCCCGGTAGCCCCCTTATACCAGACCACATTCTCCGTGTGCACCCCGTAGGATTCCAGCAGATCCAGGAGGAATTCTCCATCGGCGCCTATCTTCCCTGCCATGTACACATCCATTCCCGCCTTGGCAAGACTGGCTGCCTGATTAGCCCCCTTGCCTCCGGCGCTCTTTTCCAGGGCGCTTGAACTGATCGTTTCCCCGGGGCGCACAATATGATCAACAGAGAAAATGAGATCAATGTTCAGGGAACCAAACACTAAAACTTTCATAATGCTTCCTTAAGCGGTACCGGTTGTCCCGGGCAGCGTATTTTGAATGTAGTATTATTTTACTTCCCCGTCAATATACAGGATCATGACAGTTCATTTTATGAACAAAATCCTATGGCTGTTAAAATTCTCTTAATCCCATGGATCGTTTTATTGTTATGCTTGATTCGGAGCTTGATATGGTTAGTATTGAACAGAACGGATTGACCGCAAAAATATATCAGCAGGTACGGGGTACCACCGATTTCATGAAATACTCCGATGAGGACGCGGATGCCGCCATGAAGAGCAACCTCTGGAGCGCCGTGGCCTATAACGATGATAAGCCCGTGGGGATCGTCAGAATTGTGGGGGATGGCAGGATATGTTTTTTTATAAAGGATCTGATAGTTATCCCCGAATGTCAGGGCCGGGGGATTGGGCTGCTCCTGATGAAGCTTATATTTAAATATCTTGAAGTCGTTGCGGCGGACCATGCCTATGTGGGGCTCATGTCCACCGTGGGAAAAGAGGAATGCTACGAGAAGTTCGGATTCATACGGCGGCCAAATAAAAAATTTGGCAGCGGTATGGTCATGTTTTTTGACAGGAGGAAGAAGATATGAAGAAACGGCCGATCATTATTGATACGGACCCGGGCATTGACGATGCCATAGCAATCGCCATCGCTCTTTTTTCGGAGGAGCTGGAAGTAAAGCTGATAAGCACCGTTGCGGGGAATGTCAGCCTGGACAAGGTTACCAACAATGCCCTTAAGCTCCTGGCCTTTTGGGGCAGGCCCGTCCCGGTCGCCATGGGTGCGGACCGGCCCCTGCTGGCGGCCCCCCTGGATGCGGGGGATATCCACGGCTCAAGCGGCATGGACGGTTACGACTTCCCGGACCCGGACCGGAGCAATCTTCTTGGGGAACACGCCGTCAATGCCATGTACCGTGTTCTTAAGGAAAGCGGGGAAAAAATCACCCTTGTTCCCATTGCTCCCCTTACCAACATTGCATTACTCCTGCGTATGTACCCCGATGCAAAAGAAAAAATCGAAGAGATCGTCCTTATGGGCGGCAGCCTTACCCGGGGTAACAAGGGGGTCATGTCGGAATTCAATATAACCTGCGACCCCGAGGCCGCGCGGATCGTTTTCGAAAGCGGCATCCCTGTTGTGATGGCGCCTCTGGACGTGGGCTGGAAGGCCCTGGTGCATCCGGAGGACAGCGTCAGGATAAAGGACATGGGCCGTACCGGGGAGATGATCTACGCATTGCTCCGGAAATACCGGGGCGGCGGACTTAAGACAGGTCTTAGAATGTACGACAGCTGCGCCATAGCATATCTGCTGAAGCCGGAACTGTTTGAAGTTGAGGAGACCTATGTGGCAGTGGAGACCACAGGAAGTCTTACTGCGGGAACAACCGTGGCGGATCTTAAGGGCTATCTTAAACAGCCGCCAAACACAAAGGTCTGTACGGATATTAACACAGGGATGTTCAAGGACTGGCTGCTTTCAGCGTTGAAACGCTGCGACTGACCGGGAAAAATTTTTAGGGGGAATAATGGTTACCTTTTTTATGTATCTGATAAGTGCGCTGTCGGTAGGGTTGATTGTATTCATGCTTATCAGAAAGATGGATATTAAAATTACTATGATTGCAGCAGGACTTCTGCTCATCATCGCCGCAATAGCTCTGGGCCAGGTGGAAATTAAAAAACCCGTGGACATTCTTGTTCCTTTTGCGGTTATTGTTGAACAATTCAAGATTTCATTACCCGGCGCGGGACTTATCATCCTGATGCTCGGAGGATATGCGGCGTATATGAGCGCCATAGGGGCAAATGAAGTTACCGTTAATAGTCTGACAAAGCCTTTGAAGGGTATCAAGTCTCCCTATATCATGGTGCCCTTTGTTTTTCTGATCGGTAGTCTTCTGTCCATGGTGATACCTAGCGCATCCATTCTTGCGATTATCCTCCTGTCCACCCTTTACCCCCTGCTCAAAAAATCGGGGATGGGAACACTGACCGCAGCCGGGGTTATCGCGACCACCGCAACGGTGATGCCTACGCCGCTGGGAAGCGATAATGTGGCGGTTGCCCAGGAGCTGGGTATCTCCGCCGCGGATTATGTGTTTCGTTACCATGCGGTAGTATCCGTACCGACCCTGCTCTTTATGGCGGTGGTACATTATTTTTGGCAGAAACACTGCGACAGGAAAGACCAAAGACTTGCGGCGGCAAATCCGGAAGCGGCTGTCCGGGAGGAATCCGTCGAACTTGCGGAGACAAAAAAAATTGAAGGGGGACCCTTGTTCAGGATAGTCTATACGATCCTGCCCCTTTTTCCGGTTATTTTACTCCTGGGGGTATTTATCGGTAATTTTGTACTACCCAGGGAAGCGCAGATTTCCCTGAGCGTTGAACTGGCGACCCTCTTAAGCCTTACCATCGCGATTTTCTGTGAGTTGATACGTCATAAAAACGGCAAGAAGGTTCTTGATGACACGGGACATTTTTTTAAAGGTATGGGAAACGCACTGGACATTGTAATCCTCCTGATCGCCGCCGGGGTCTTTGTGGCGGGGCTTACCAAGATCGGGGTGATTGCCCATTTACAGAGTACCATGCAGCACGCAGAGGCGCCGGGCTTTATTCTGCCCCTTATTCTGGTTATCCTGAGCGCCCTCATCGTACTCCTCAGCGGCAGCGGTACATCCCTCTTCTTTGCCATGGTACCCCTGATGGTACCCCTGGCGGGGGCGGCGGGAATATCCGTGCTTGCGGTGTCCGTACCCATGGGCCTGGCGGGTAACCTCCTGCGGGCGGTTTCACCGGTCTCCGCGGTGGTTATTATAGTCGCAGGGAGCACCAAAATGAGCCCCATGAATATTGTCAGGCGTACCTCGGCGCCCATGATAGCAGGCACAATCTTAATGTTTGTGCTTTCCATGGTTCTGTTTCTGCCGGGTATCCTTAGTCTTTAATTCTTGCAATGGTGGACTCGGTCCCCATTTTGACAAAACTAAGGTCATCGCCGCAGAACAGAAATTCTGTCTTTAGCTCGAGCCAATACTGAATGTACTCCTGGTTTACCGGCCCTATGGAAGGGCCGCAGGGTACTTTATGGGCTTTACAGCGGGTGACGATTTTTTCACATGCAGAGAGAACATCGGGATGCTGCAACTGTCCCAAAAGATTCATGGAACCCGAAAGATCGCAGGGGCCGATTACCACTCCGTCGATCCCCTTTACTTCCAGGATTTCATCGATATGATCTACGGCGTCCTTATGTTCTATCTGGATGATTTTAACCAGTGCGTCATCAATGGTATCGAGATATTCCCGGTCGCTTATGACCCCATAACGGTTTGCCCGGCGGGGACCAAAGCCCCTTGTACCTTTTGGGGGATAGGTACAGGCCGAGATGACCTTTGCCGCTTCTGCGGCGCTGTTTACCATGGGTATGATGATACCGTCGGGCCCCATCTCAAGCACCGGTTTGATCACCGCAGGGTCCCCCGAAGTAACCCGTACAAAGGCCCCGGCGCCGGCGCCGTTTACTGCGGTGATATGGGCAAGGATCTGTTCTTTGTCGAAGCTCCCGTGTTCCCCATCGATCCAGAGATATTCATAGCCAAAACAGATCATGGCCTCGGCCATGGCAGGATTGGGAAGGAATATGTGACCTCCATGAAGGAATTCTCCCGCCCCTAATCTGCGCTTCCATTCGCTGCCGTATCTTTTCATAATCCCAGCCTTATCCGCATTGCCTTTTCCATGCGGATAAGGCTGTCAATTTCGTGGCGGGCATTCTCGTTCAGTATGCTTTTATCCTTGCTGCGGGTATGCAGGCTCATAGGTACGTCCGCCATGTTCTGGTGATACTTGGCGTTGACCGGATAGGCCCGGGCCTCGCTGACCGCCGCAACGGTGAGGAAATCACTGACTTCCCGGGCAAGTTCCGGTTCACTTGTAAAATGGGTATACATCCATTTGTAGATATCGATATGGAAGTTAGCCATGACCCCGTTAAACCCGTCATAACCGGCGATCAAAGAATCAAGCAGGGTTGAGGTATTGGCGTTGAACAATGATATCTTTGTCCCGGCAACTGCGGCGATACGTTCTGCCTGTATTGCATTGGCGCAGCTTACATCCTTCAGGAAAACTAATTTTCCTGTCTTTGCGCAATCGGCGAGAAAGGGGGTACTTAAAAGCCTGAGGTAAGGATAGGGACATTCATACAGGCCGAAGGTAACATTGGGAAGCTGGCGCATAATATCGTTAAAATTTTTCTTGAATACATCTTCCCCCTCATCCTGTTTGGCGAAGCGGTTGCTTACAAGGACAACTGCGTCTACTCCGGTTTCCGCCATGCGCCCCAGTTCTTCAACCTGTTTCGACTGGTCGTCGGCGGTATGCCCTGATGCGATCACCTTGACCTTCCCGGCGGCGGCATCCTTTACCGCTTTGGCGAGATCGATCTTTTCCTGTTCGGAGAGAAAAAACATTTCGCTGGACTGGCATACCGCAAAGATGCCGTCGCAGCCCTTTGCGATATACCATTCGGTTAAACCTTTCACCGCCTTAAAATCAATTTTGTTGTCATCGGTAAAGGGGGTGATCATCGTGGGCCAGCAGCCTGAAAAATTCTTTGCCATTTAGTGTACTCCTTACATCATGCCTAATAACTTTGGAATAAATAATACTGTTTGAGGCAGATAGGTTAAGATAATCAAAACAATGAGCATGACCACCAGTTGGGGCATAATTTCCCGGATGATATCCTTCAGGGGAGTTCCGGAAATGCCGGAGGTAATAAAAAGCAGCATCCCGAAGGGGGGCGTGCAGAGGCCGATCATCATGTTAAAGGTGACCACCACGCCGAAATGGATCAGATCTATTCCCAGGGCCTTGGCGACGGGAATCAGAATAGGAATGAAGATAAGCTGAATGGTGGACGTGTCGATGAACATTCCCAGAATGAGGATCACCACATTGGTCAGGAAGAGGAAGAAGTATTTACTTTCCGAGATGGAGATGATCCAGGCGCCCAGGTTTGACGCAACCTGCTCACGGGCAACGATATAAGAAATAATCGCCGCGGCTCCGATCATGATACTGGTGGCGCCTATATCTTTGATTGAATCTATCACCACTTTAAAGAAGTCTTTGGGGCCAAAGGCATGGTAGGCGATGACCGAAATCAGCACCGCATAAAATCCCGCGACGGCCCCGGCTTCGGTGGGGGTCATGATGCCGGTATAGATCCCCACAAGAAGTATGACCGGAGTTAAAAGGGCAGGCAGGGATTTAAAGGTTGAGATCAAAAAGGTATGGATTTGAATTTTTTCTCCCCGGGGATAATTCCGTTTTTTGGCAATAATCGCCACATAGATCATCAGCGCGATGGACAGGACTATGGCGGGGATCATTCCCCCAAGGAACAGGGCGCCCACGGAGGTCCCCGAAAGCATGGCATAGATGACCAAGGGGATACTGGGGGGAAAGGTTGGTCCCAGGGTCGCCGACGATGAGGTAAGGGAACAGGCAAAGGCCGGTTCGTATCCCGCATCGGTCATGGCTTCAATTTCGATTTTGCCGAGCCCGGCGGCGTCGGCAATGGCGGAACCGGTCATCCCCGCAAAAATGAGGGAACCCAGGATGTTGACATGACCCAGGGCGCCCCGCATTCTGCCGCAGAGGGCATGGGCAAAGGAGTAGATCATGTCGGTAACTTTTCCGGTGTTCATCACATTGGCGGTAAAGATGAACAGGGGCACCGCAATGATCACATAATTGGTATAGTAGGTATTTATTATCTGGTTCGTCACCAGGCTTAAATCCGCGCCTTTGATAAGCAGGTATGCCGCTGCGGCGGAGATCATTCCCAGGGCAATGGGCATTCTTAAAATAAAGATCAGTACAAAGATCACCAGACATACTATCAGGGCTAAACTCATTTTTGCGCCTCCCGGAGAGAACTTTGATCTGAAGAACTGGCCTCTGCGGCGGAGTTGGCCGTCATCGCCGCTTTGTGATCGATGCTGTCAGGGATCGCCCCTCTAATTATTTTAATGTCTTCTATGATTTCCATGATGGTATATCCGGTAATGGATAAGAGAAAATATACAAAGGGCAGAAAAATCACGGTATAGGATATTCTGAAAACGGCGGTTTTCTGAAATCCGATAAAGAAGGAATATTTATACGATGCATAGACCAGGCTTAAGAAGGTTCCAACTATAATGATATTCCCCAGCATCCGGATAAGCGCCGCCGGGCGGGGAGAGAGACGGTCATAGATCATGGTGAATTTTACATGGGATCTTTTCCGCATAGTATAACAGGCTCCGAATATTACGGTCCAAACAAAGCCGATAACAATAATTTCCATGGACCAGACAATGGGATGACGGATAATATACCGGGAAAACACCTGCATAATAAAAGTTAAAAACATAACGACAAAGGAAACAACCGGGATATAAATCTCAATAATATCCCTGATAAACAACAGAATCTTTTTCATGGATTCTCCCTATAAAAAATAACAATGCAAACCTTAAACCGGGGACGATGAGTTTTCAGTGTCCCCGGTCAGGATTAAAAGGACAATTTACTTCGCCGCGTCTACGACTTTTTTGTATACGTCCATATCCCAGGTCTTGGCAAAATCCGATTTAAGATACTGGTCCAGCACATGGGTGGCGAAAGCATTGAGGTCCGCTTCGTAGACCTTAAGCCCCGCGTCCTTAAAGAATTGTATCAGTTCCGCTTCGGCCTTGAGGTTGGTTTCGTCGCAGTACTTGATCCCCGCCCGAACCCCTTCCAGGACCCATTCTTTCTGCTGGGCAGTAAGGGACTGCCACTTTGCTTCATTAATGGCGGGCCACACGCTGTCTACCAGGTGGTTGGTAATGGTAATAGACTTGGTTACTTCGTAGAACTTTGCATTCTTGTCAGTGGGCAGGGGGTTTTCCTGCCCGTCAACAGTTTTGGTCTGGAGGGCCATGTAAAGTTCGGAGAAAGAAATAGGCGTAGGATTGGCGCCCATTGATTTACCAAGGAAAATCCATGAGTCGGAATTGGGCATGCGCAGGTTTACGCCCCGAAGATCCGCCGGGGTCTTAATGGCCCGGTCTTCCACCAGGTTGATCTGCCGGGTCCCCAGATACTCCGCGCCCAGGGGCCTGACTCCCTGCTCTTTTGCGATCCGTTCAAAGGCCTGTTTTCCGATATCGCCATTCAATACCTTGGTCATGTGATCGTAGCTCTGGAAGATATAACCGGCGGTGAACATGGATATCCAGGGGGACCCGTCGGTAAGCCAGGACGCCGCCACTGCGGAAATATCCGCCTGGCCTGATTTTACTGCCGAAACTTCCTGTTCCTGTTTAAACAGGGAAGCCGAATCATAGGTGAGTACCTTGATGTTTCCGCCGGAAACCCGTTCTACCGTTTCTTTGAATACCATCATGGCGCCCGCATGGGCATCGGTAGGAACCGCAGTCATACTGTAGACAAGTTCAACCGGTTTTCCTGCCCCGGATGCAGAACCCTGGGAATCACTTTTCCCGCCCGCAAAAAGCAGACCAGCGGCGGCAAACAGCGCCACCCCAACAATAATTTTCTTCATAAACTCCTCCAAAACAAAAAATATTTTACCGGCGTTTACACGCCGTGGATACCAATTTACGGGCCGTAGATTTTGCAGAATCATCTATCCCTTCGTATTTACCGACATCATTTCTGGCGGCCACAAGATGATCGTATAGGGCAATTTCCGCTTCATCCGGATTATGGTTTTTTATACCCTCAAGCACCTTCATGTGCTGAGCGATGGTATTTTTTATTCTGTTATTGCCAAAAAAGCCTTTGGACATATACTCTTTGAGCAGCACGGTCATGATGTCCACGAAGATCCCCAGAAGTTCATTGCCGCTTGCACGGGCAGTGACCACGTGGAATTCCGCATCCAGCCGGATGCGCTGGTCCTGGGGCAGCCCCCGGTTGGACATCTGGTCCATAATATATTCAAGATGAGCCACCTCTTCGGGGGAAGCATTGACCGCCGCAAGCCGGGCGCCGGCGGTTTCCAGAATGAGCCGCATGTTGTGGAGCTTATCATTGCTGATATTATCCATCTGAACGATCCGGTTCACGGCGCTGGAAATGGTATCCGCATTCGGCCTGGAAATGTACGATCCCTCCCCATTGCGGCTCTGGATGAGCCCCCGTTCCTTTAACACCTTGAGGGCTTCCCGTATAACCGTTCTTGAGACCTGGAAACGCCTGGAAAGTTCCTGCTCGGAGGGCAGTTTTGTAAGTTTGAATTCTGAACGCATGATGGCCTGCTCCAGAGAACCGGCTATTTGCTCGTAGAGGTTGGTTTTATTAACGGCATAATCAATCTTATCCAAGAAGTATTCCCATCCCTTTATGACTGTCCACCTGTCATACAGGTATTATGCCATGGTATTTCCCGGCTGTCAAGAAAAAATTTACAAAAAAAATTTACAAAAATTTGCAGAATCTTTTTGATCCTTGTCAGGAAACAAAGGATGCGCTAGGATATCAGTATTATGGTTTGCGCTTCTTATAAAGATTTGATTGTTCCCGAAAAATTCATGAACCCCAACTGGGAAAAGGCCCTGGCCTGGCTGAAAGGGGAAAGCTGGAAGGATATGCCCGAAGGGAAATTCGAGATAGACGGATCAAAGGTTTATGCCCTCCGTTCAAGCTATAAGACCAAGCTGCCTGAAGAAGTCCAATATGAAACCCATCGCCGGTATGGGGATATTCAGATGCTTGTACAGGGCGCCGAAATGATCCTGGTATGTGACCGGGAAGCGTTAAACATAACTGTTCCCTATTCAAATGAAAAGGACATAGATTTTCTCGAAAGTGTTCCGGCGCCGGCTTCGCCGGTGGTACAATCCGCTCCCCCTTCGCCGGTTCATCAGGTTATACTGGGAGGGACGACGGCAGTAATAGTATTTCCGGAGGATGCCCATAAGCCCTGCCTTGTTGTTTCGGGACCCCCCGCA
>BNVE01000111.1 GCA_025997875.1 Spirochaetia bacterium | reverse complement strand
TTGTTTCGCTCTACCCGAGGGTCCTTGATGACCGAAAAATAACTCATTATTGGCATGATAGTTCCCCTCCCAGAAAACCATGCCAAGTATAGCCCTTTCCTTTTTGATTTTATATGCGCTCGCCCTGCAGGTTATTGACGATTACCTTGACAGCCCTGGGGACGTAGTCTAAGATGGTTATTTAGTAACCCATATTGAAAGGAGGGGGGAACACGGCCAGAAAAGGAAACTATACCACCTTGGGCGATAAAACGGTTTCTGAACGTGAGGCGGCCAATGCCTGCGGGAAAAACCAATGCGCCAGGAATCAATATTGACTCAAAATAATTAAGAGGGATATAATTGCTTTTTCGGTTTAGTATGGTATATTAACCTAGTGTAGTGTAATACTCGTATTTGTGAACCATAGGGATTCCACGAAAGTGAATACAACGAATAAGTATAAGGTTTTCAGGCTTTATCCTTATATTCGACTTCCTTTTCACCTTTATGGTTTGTATTGTGATTCACTTATCCGTCGATTACCCTACACTAGTTGATGAATAAATGGAGGAAAAAATGGTTGATTTAAAACCGTTTGTCTTTGTTGGTCAGTATATTAACGCTCCTACTAACCATGAGAGAAAGAGTGTTCTCTTACATTTAAGAGACATAATTGATTTTATAGGAAGAAAGTACGGAACTATCAAAGGAAGCAATTTTGCAAAAGCTAAACATTATCTCAAACGTGAAATACCCGGTTGCTATGGTCGGCATATTAAACTTATGCTTGGTTCTGTAGATAACACAATTATAAGATTTCATAACGATGCTAAGTATGTATATAGGTTAAATAAGAAAACGTATGCAAAAATTTTTGCTAAGATTATTTCTATTATGGAAAATAATCTTACTTCGCTTACCGATGATATGAGAAGATTTGAGAAGAATAATGTATCTCAATCAGACAAGAAGTACTCGGAACTATTAATTAGTGACCCGATGTATTATCTTAAATATGTCACTAACCATGGGAAAACTCCAGAAGAGATGACAGAAGCCCTTGCTCTAGTGGAAGAGATTCAAAAAGCAGATAGGCAATATACTATCTGAAGTATGTTAGTTGGAAAAGTAATAGATTAAAATGTCAAACAAGTTAAATGTAAATGACTGGCAGAGTTTCGGTATCAAAAAGGATATTGAAAAAACAAATAAATTACTTCAAGCAGTTTATAACACTGGGGCAACTGTATTATTGGATATTGGTTTGGCAATGGTGGCCTTATTAATTGACAGAGGATTTAACAATAATACCTTAGAAAAGATTATCTATGGTGCTTTAACCGTTGTCGTTTTTGTTACTGCATTGATTCCTATACTCAAAGGTGCGTTTAAATGGGGGCGGAACAAGTCCAATTCAGTCAATATTAAGAATCATAGAGAATATGTTGATTCTTTTGATAATGAAATATGTTATTATGTAATGACCGCTGATTCATTTCTTGATTTACTTAAAAAAGATGCGCTAGAGGATGACAATAGAAGAGTGTTCTATTACACAGAAGCACGCTTTTATTTGAATAAAGCAATTATCAAACTTGATGAAATGGGCATAAGTCTTAAACAAGTCTTTTCTGATGATACGGTGATTTTTAGAAAGGAAAAACTTATAGCTAAGGCAAGATTAGAGAATGTACTTCATATTATAAATGATATTAAAAACGATTTGTATACACTACAACACAAATTTTCTATTTTAAGTAAGGACCATATTAACAAACTTAGTGCATCCATCGAATACGACAATATCCTCAAAGACTTCGTCAATAAAGCCAAAAGAGACTTAAACATTGATAACACTGAATCTGATTAAAAATTGCCCACTGCCATCCCGGTTACTAAATAACCGGTGGTTGTTCCCTTCCCTATTCTCGTAGACGCCAGAACCGCGCACGGTATATCGGACAGTGTCTATTTCTGTTTTACTGTTTACAAAAAGTTATATTTGTTTTTTAACTCTGTCCTAATCAATTCTAATTCTCTGATTAATTCACTGCTATCATTTGGCAATTTTGAAATCATATAGTCAACAACGTCCAAAGCCTCTTTCTGCTCAAATTTAAAAGTAAAAGTAAATGTTTCTGATGATCTTTTATGCAAAAGAGGAGTAAAAAATATCTCGGTTCCATTTACTGTGACATATCCACTAAGGTGCTCTAGCAATTGAATAAAACATATTCTCTGCCTAAGGTTTGGACCTAGTTCATCTTCAAAATAGTTTCGAAAAACCTCTAAATCAGTAGTTTTTCTTTTTAATAACTCCTCTTCTTTATTTGTATGGTTATCGTAGGCATCCTCTTTTAAATCATCCTTTCTGTTATTTATCAAATCATTGCTCTCATAACAAATAAACAACTTTGATTTTTCATTATCAATTAACCATTTGGACAGCTCTTTTGCAGATTTTCTAATAATTGTTGGTATTCCACCAAATAGAATAATTCTACTCACCTTATTTTTATTCCCCTGTAAACCGCGAATTAATTCTTTTAAATGTGTTTCTCGTTCGATATAATGACCTTCTTTATAAGACAGTCGATCATATAAAAATTTATCGATTTCTACGTTTGGATCTTCCATTTCTTTTGTTAGCCCTAGTTTAAACAATTCAATTTGGAGCTCATCTTTTTCTTTCCGTGATATAAGCATATTAATATATTTTTTCAGTATTTCAGGCATATCCTTTTTTGCATCCGAATAATCAATATCAAATTCAATTTCATTATTTAATAATATTTGATTATTGAGAAAAGTATCATGCACAATATTATAATGCTTCTTTATTTCATCTTCTACATTTATTCTTATATGATTTACTAATTTTTCTTCAATTTGATATTTTTTTGGAAATGTAAATGCTATAGTTATCATGTTGTTTTCAAGCAATAATCCAGTTATATATTCATGAATATACCAAAAAAATACATGTTCATTTCTAATATTAATTCTGTTTAGTGCATCAATTATTACTCTATCTCTAGTAATATCTAGGCAATCACCAAAACACATTAAAGCACATAGTAATTTCAATCTGATTTTTACATTTCCAATTGGTCTTTCTTTTATCTCTTTAATATTTAATTTTCGATGGTTTTTTGCAACTGTTGCGATTGCATCAATGAAAATTTCATTTTCTTTATTTATTCCTAAGTCGGTACGATTTTGATTATCTAATTTTACGCTATCGATAATTAATTTATAAGAAATTTCATGATGCTTTTCCCGTACTTCTTCAAATATTTCTGAAAAACCTTTTTCCAGAGGAAATATTTCATCTGTAATATAGCTTGGTGCTTGCATTCCAATATCATGAAGTAGAACAGCACAAACTAGAATAAATTTTTCTTCATCTGATAAGGGGCATTTACCAATAAGTATGTCAATGTAATTTATTATACGTTTGCTATGCTCTATTGAATGGTCAGTATAGTGATAAAAAAAGTTCATGCCAAGGATTTTACTGGCTACCACATATACATCTTGGATATTACGTGCAAATTGTGGAACTTTGGGATTCAAATTTTTAGGTATTGTTAATAAACTTTCACTCATAATCTTGCCTACTTGTTATAAGCCCTGAATAATCTAAACATTTGGTCAACAAGTTCATCTTTTTGTCCACCAGTTATATTTACAACGCTTGTCTCTGCAAAAATCAAAGCGTAATCAAAATCCGCTATATGATGCGCATAGCGTAAAATATCATCGTATTCCTGGAGTTTTGCAGCACCCGTTACTTTATCGGAATGCTTGCTATGTTCTTCCGAGCTTATTTGAGAATAAGTAAATGCAGTTATAACATTTTTATTTCCAAAATGTTCCCTGCATATTCTAAACATATTCGGTAAACTTGCTGTAAGAACAAGATGCTTATTTCTATTTCCCCATTCTTTAGTAAGGTTTCCTATTTCATACCCATAATAAATTGGTTTTCCATATAACTTTTTATTATTTTCATATAGAACAAAATCTTTTTCTTTATATTGTAGAAACCCGCTATTGTTTTCACCTTTGGGGCTTAATGTTTTTATCTTATTAATTTCATTCAAATAATCTTTGCTTTTTTCTACTGCGAGTTCTTCTAAATCAAAATAGTCAGGATTTTTTTCAAAATATTTTTTAAGAATTTCATTATACGCCAGTTCAGTCAGTTCTTCTTTCTTGGGATTGTCGGAGAGAGGCGTTTGATTTTCGTCCATTTCTTTCTGTAATGCTTGCCAAAAACGAGTATAATTTGTTTTAATGTCATTCATTTTTTGCAATTTTTCCATTTGAAATTTCATATTTAAAAATTCTTTTTTATCTTTAAATTTCTCTTTTTTTTCTTCATATTCATTTTGAATTTTCTGTTCCTTCCCTTCTAAATAATTTTCTTTTGAATATTTTGTATCTACTTCCTTTCTTTCAAGTAGATACTCCTGTTCATATTTCTCTAATAAACTTTGCTTTGGTCTGTACATGCAAATTATTTCCCCATCATCTCCATCTTCTTCCCAACGAGTAGTGTATTTTTTCAATATATCAGTTTGCAATTTACCTAGTTTTTTTGCGGCCCTTATTATATCATCTTTTCCAGATTGAGCATTACCAGATACGATAAACAACTTAGGAATTTTATCGAGTGTTTTGTTTAGCAATATTTTTTCGTTAATTACTCCACTAATGACTCCTTCTGCTTGTATTTTACCAATATCCTTTTCTCCATTGTAAGGTATATTTAAAATAACTCTATCAAAAAGAAAAATATTTTCAATAAATATTCGATATAATGCTACAGCTTTCTCAAATCTTGAAATAATTTTATCTTCTGATACACCACCTCTTGATTGCCCTACTTTTTTATGCGATTCAACATCGGGTATTATTTCTCTAAATACAAATATAGACAAGACTTGATTTGGGAACTCCTTTTTCAATTCCTCTATTACACGAACATCATTTATAACAATGATGGGAGATTCGCCTTTATTTATATACAATTGTAAATCTTTTTTTTTCAAGCCATATTCGTCTCCATAAGTTCTGTAAACAAACTCACAATCTTCAGGAATAGATTTTACAGATTCTACATCAATTTCTTTGCCCTTATTTTTATCAATCATTTCAGCTTCTCGGTATAGGCGCGTAACATATTTCCAATGTCGTTTAGGTTTGAATGGGGTTCCATTGGCTTCGAGTTGTTTTCCAAATTCAATAATTCTATCAGTAATATATGTTTTACCACAACCAGAAGAACCTGTTAAAGTTATTATAAAAGGTTCAGTTCTCATGCTAATCTCACTTATTCGTTAATCCTTCTTTTAAATAATCAGCAAAAGAATTAAGTTCTGCCCATAAATCACCGGTAATTATTTTTTTTAAGTCAGGAGTAGGATTGAATTTTTCTACTTTTCTAGTTTCTATCTTATCTTCATTCATGGTTATGACTTCTATTTGTTTGTCTAAATAGCAATCATTTAATTCGTATAATTCGAGTAATTTGTATTGAGAATTTTTCAGGTCTTTTATTGTATCCTTAAAATTTTCAGGCATAACAAAAACATAGACATCTGCAAAACATTTTACTGGCGACTCACTTTCATCAGGCAAAAAGCGCGGAGAGTCTACAACCGTTTTACTAAAATTATACTTTATCCTGAAAAAATAATATTCTTCTTTATTCTTTTTGATTTCACTAAAAGGGAAAGTGTTTCGTATTTCACGACGCCATTCACCAAGATATATAGGTAAATCTTCATTTATTTTCATTTTTTCGGCATCAAGATCTTTCCCTTGAGCTTCAGCTTCAACTTTATACAACTCTTCTAACATTTCACGGGCAGCCGCTTTACTGGTATCAACAGTATCTTTTTCCAAATCAACATGTCCACCTATCGATTTATCCCACATTCCTCGGTTGTCTTTTGCATTTAAACCTCTTTGAGAGATTAAAACCTTTCCTTCACGTGAAAAGAGCATACCCCAAACCACAACTTTTACTTTGGTAGTATCTAAAAAAGAATCTCTTGGTAATTGTCCTAAAACATGTCTGGAATCATTGTACATGAGAATAACTTCTGTTTTACCACCTTTGGTTGTTATTTCCGTAGAATATTTTTTCGCTCCTAATTCATTCTCAAAATAAGCACCGAAATAATTTTTGTATTCATTATACCAAATATTTTCTTCTGTGATTTTTTCAAATTTTTCTTGGGAACAAAATCGCGTTAATGTTTGAGTAATATAATAGTCATCATCAATATTGATTACCGGTGTTGGAATGGATAAATAACAAGTACGAAGTGAGAAAAATTGTTTCTCTTTACTATCTTTTTCCGGTTCTATGTGTTTGCAGCCTTTACTCTTTAAATATTCTCTTACTTTTTGCAAGGGAGCCGTTTTTAAGTTCATCAAATTACCAATGTCATAACTCCGTTTTTCTCCACTTACCCTTCTGTTTGACGATATCAAGGAAGCATAACTCAACGAAGCTTCCGATTCACATATTATTTCAACCTGCAATTTCCCCGCATTAATCTGATTAAACCAATCATCTTTATAGCGGTCATAAGGTAAATCGAAGGATACAGCCCCTAATAGACGGATGCGTAACTTTGCCTTTGCAACTAAGTCAAACAGTTCTTGTTGATTGTAGATAATCTTTTCTTCCATTCTAAACACCTTACTATATGTTCACATTGCAAACGCAACTTCATCAACCTAATACTCCATTACTATAATATTGGCGAAAGTTTTAGTCAAGTAAAAAGCAAAAAAGACTGTCCAGAAGCCACACAGTCCGGCTCATCCCCACACCCAAAATACATCAGTTTACCTTAAACCCTAACTCCACTTGTTTTAGTAGTCTATTGGCATAACTCTATAAATGCATAGAGTTATGTGATTTGTAGACACCCTAATGATAGATTGCCCAGATTTTCCGTAAGTCTTTATAATATATAGACTTAGGAGATAGATACCCTGTTTTTTGCGGAGTTAGGGCTTAAAACCTATGAACGCAAGTAACCACACGCCCCTCAATCCGAAAATTTTCCAGTTCCGGCCCGGTTATTTGCCGGGTGGGATAGGCGGGATTGGCGCTGATAAGGGATATGGACCGGGGCATATCGTCAAAAGACACCCGCTTGACCAGCAAGGTGGTGTCCAGGGACAGGACATAGATGCCGTTCCCTTCGGTCAGGCCGGGGTGGTACACGACCACATCGCCATTGTGGATATGCTCACCGGTCATGGAATCCCCTTTGACGTATATGGCTATAAGGTTTTCCGGGCGGTAGGGGCTGATGAGGGACCGGAGGAGCTTTAAGGACTTTTCCCCGGCATAGTCCTGAATTTCCATGCCCCGCTCTACAGCGGCCTCTTGATCCAGAAGCCTAATATCGGCCTTTTCGGTTTCAAAGGGGGAACCTTCTCCAAGAAGGAACCAGTTTAGGTTGACGTTGTATTGAGCGGACAGTTTTTCCAGGACCTCACGGGAAGCATGATATATGCCTTTTGAGAGGGAATACCCCCGCTCTTTTGAGACCCCCAGACTTCGGGCAAACTCCAATTTTGATAAACCGGAGCTTTTTTGAAGAAAATTATAGCGTTCTACCTCGGTTTCCATTGACAGCCTCTATTACCCTGATCTATGTTAAAAGTATAGTGATTAAAATAATCACTATAGGTGAAGTTTATAGGTAAAATGCCGATTTGTAAAGAGGGCTTGTAAGGTTGGGTTTATGGCAAAAATTATGGTGGGAACCTGTGGATTTTTTTATGATGACTGGATAGGCCCGGTGTACCCCCAGGGGACTAAAAGAAGGGACTATTTACCCCTGTATGCGGAGCAGTTTAATACGGTCGAACTGAACTATACCCATTATGGTATGCCTAAGCCTGAAAATTTGGCAAATATGCTTGTTACCGGGGGACCTGACCTTTGCCGCAAAAATTACCCGGACCGTGACCCATAATGTAAAACCTGACGAATGGAAGGAACAAGCCGAACAGTACCGGGCGGCCATTGAGCCGGTTCTACAGGCCGGATGGCTGGAAGCGGTTTTATTCGTTTGGGGTCTAATACCCCGCCCCTTGGGGCGGTTAAAACTGGGGGTGCGGGGGATTTGTTCCCCCGCATACGCAAAGATTTCAATGAGAAATCTTCAATACCCCGCTGCTCTGCGGCGGGGAAATTTATTTCAGTTCCCCTATTCATTCCATTATACCCCTGACAACCGGCGCTATTTGGGGAATCTGCTCTCTTGTTTCCAGGGCGTTCCGCTGATACGGTGACTTTCTTTAGATTTTCTGGACGGTAAGAGGCAATTAGGAAGGGGGGGTAGAGCGTTTTATTTGTTTGCCAGTTTACAAAATACATTTATTACCGGATTTTCTTGTTTTTCTTTAGTTTTTATTAAATTAGACAAAGTTGATGATATAGCTAAAATAGGCCCTACGGCTGAAACAGGATTTGATAAAGCAATGACCTTACTTAAAAAAGTAACGATTCCTCCAGCAACACCTAATGGTATTGTTATTTTTTTTATACTTTCTTTTGAAAAACAAGAATTCCTTTTATTGATTTCATCTTGAATCTCTTTCAATAAAGAATCTAATGCAGCATCTTCTGCAAGATGTGGAATTTTTGCAATAAGAGTATAATATTTTACATTAAAATCTTCATATTCTTTAATTGTGTTATAATATTGCAGTAAGGGAATTTCAGTAACACACAAAAATTCAGTATTTGAAAAAAGGCGCTCAGAAAACAAGGCGCTTAGTATACCTTCATAGGAATAAGGTGGAAAAAATTGTGATTTTTGATTGTTAATAATTTTATCATATTGATATGGCGATTCTGCTATTGTATATGGGTTAGCCTTGCATCTATCTGATATTGAAAGTACATTTAATAATTGAATTGTCTCCATTGATATATCCTCTTTCATAGATGCTTCACAAATTATTTTCTTTGAAACAGCGTTCCACTCAAATGGATTTGGTATTATAACAACTCTTCCAATTTTTGCCAATGGCAATAATGTCACTAAAGATGAAGCTATTGAACCAAAATATTCTAAATTGATTGAAGTTAATGATTTTTTTGATAATATTCTCTGAAATAAATAATCTATTAGAACAACTCTATCGCTAATTAAAAGTCCAATTTTTACAGCATATTCTAAATCATTAACAATTCCAAATAAAATAGACTGCATAGATGAATCCTGTTTACCACTTATTACTTCAATAGGCGTATTGGACGTTTTCCATAATTCGTTTAATTCAATTTGTAATTTGGTCAATTTTTCTATCGTAATACTATTAGGAAAAAACACACCTCGACCATTTTCATTAATCGTTATGTTTAGATTGTTCGATATAATTTCCAAATAACTTATTGTGAATATATTATAGTGCATTTAATCATCTCCAAACATATACTTACATTTGCAATCTATCAATTTTCTCAATACTTTGCTTGTATCTACATTGTTAAATTTTATTTTCTGTATATTTTCACTTATCCACTGGAATCTATCATATCTATTTATTTGTGCCTTAATAATACATCCAATGGCATTGAAATTTTCAATGGCAAGTTTATTAGATAAATCTAGATGAACTACAAAATCAAGTAGTTTTAACAAGACATCATCAGGGATTAATTCTTTACACATGATTCTCAAATGTAACATATCACCACCCCAAAGTAATCCTGCATTATTATCAAAAGTTGCTTTAATTTGTTTCCAGAATGCATCTGGATTAATTTCCCATAAAAACATAAGATAATCAGCAATATAATCTTCTTGATGTAATCGAGCATTAACTCTGAAATCTATGTCCTCATCAGTCATTGAATCAATGATTTGAATGGCTTCTTCTTCCGGTAATTCCGACAAGTCATTATGAAAATCTTCTGTCCATTCATATGCCATAAATTTTTCTTTCTTTTCTTCTATGTAATCTTGATCCATGATTATAATTCCTTTATGCTAATCATTTTCTAACCGAGTTTTTTCAAAAATCGGTTAATTTTGAGGGAAGCTCTTGGAGAAATTGAGCTAAAGCCTCACTTTCTGTTATTATAAACCATTGGTTTTATAGTGTCTAGGGCCCAGACCAGTCATTTCTTCCAGGGGGCATTGTAGCAGATATCCGTACCGTACTTCTTCATAAACAGATAGGTATTGGTGGTATTAATGAAGAGATTTTCTTGCGGCAATCCCCCAGACATTTCTTGATCACACACCAAACAGCTTATTTGCTTCTTGATAATTCATTACTGCTTTTTTATTCCTATGGGTAAATTCCATTTCGCCCACTGTATGGCGTGATGTAAAATACATTCCGCTTAATCTCTTAAATTTTTCCTTGTGATTGAAATTAAGACAACAAAAGCCGGTATGCAAAGGATTCTTTTTCTTGTTTTGCGGAGAATCCTCAACACCATATTCATATATAATTCTTTGGACGCCGTTATAAGGGTTAATCCCTGAAAATTTACTCGTGCTAATTCTTTCATCGGTTATCAGCCATATATTCATAGAAAAACCATCATCTTGTCTTATAACCAGATAGGCGGGCTTCGTTTGATCTTTATCGTCAAAGTGATAATGCAAAATACCTTTCCATGTACCCTGGATAAAAAAATTTGTTCCAAATAAAAAGTGCATCCAGTTACTGAATAATGGTGAACGCCAGAGGCAAGTAATAGATATCATAATAATTACTCCCATTATAACCAGAGGACCTATAAAATCATCAAGAAGTAATTTTAATACAGGTGGTAATGAATCCAGTGGGATTAATCCCCAAGCAAAATGACAGAGTACATATAAAACCGGTAAAAATATTGCAAGTCGTCCCAAAACAGCTTTCACTTATACCCTCCTGATTAGGTTTGTAAAATCCGAAGCAATCAATTCATGTGGAATATGAAGCAGTAGCCTATTTATTATCTTTTTATGGCAATGCCTAAACGATATCCCCGATCCACAAGGACAATCCTCTCGTTGATTAATGGCATTATACACAATTTTTTGAAGGAAAGGAAGAACCCTATATGGATCATCAATTTTTAATAGCTCTTTATATGAATCAAATAATCCCTGCGGCCCATGTACACGTTCACCCCATGGCATAACACCGAATCGCTTATACCATAGCCAGCTCACAAGATATGGATTTACTAGATTTTCAATGTAGTTTTTCAAAGTCGGATCTTTCGAGAAAACCATATACTGCTCAGTTGTGGCGCATAAACATAAGCCTCCGCTCGTATAATGATGAAATGACGGATCTATTTTACCACCTGTTTCTGTAACCAATGGGAGACTATTCGGATAATCTATCGGGAAGTCAAATTTTAATTTGAATGTATCTTTCAATTCAATATCCCGATAGGTTACACAAAAATGATAATTGCCGCTTAATATGGGAACATCATCCTGCCGTCGCCAGAATAGATCGGGAAATTGGGAAGCCGTCTCCAGCTCCCTCAAAAATATTTCGTTATCACGCTGATAAAAATTAGTTACCCCAAGGCTTATTCTCCCGGATGATCGTGGCAGTATTAGAGGAGTTATTATTCTGATCCCCCTTATATTTGGGGAAGTCCTCCCCAAAGAGCTGTCTCCAGGTTTGGTGGGCATCCTCTTTGCTCGCTCCCATAATTGCTTTTTCAGTATTGTCTCTGAAACCTTTTAAACGGGAAATAATATCGTCCATCTTTTTATCGGTAAGGGATTCCGTCATATTCTTCATAGGTTCGACAGGACGGATAATCTTACGATAGGATTCCAAATAGCTAACAATCCCTTTAAGCGTATTGTATAGGGCTAAATCCTCTCTATCGGGAGAAGCGGAAAAGTGGTTACCCACCAGAATGGTGATATAGAAGCCGGTAATCGTATCATTCCAGCCATTGAAATAGGACCATTTCTTTAAATATTTACAGACATTTCTTAGCTGCTCCCCATGGATGGCTAGTTTATTAAGAAACCATTCTGTAAAGAGCTTGGGGCTGTTTTCTTCCCATTGTTCCGCCCCCTTTCTTGCCAAATATACCTTGCCGTCTTCACCGTATATGGCTAAATCAACATGGTATTCGTTCTTATACTGGACACGGACACAGGAATGTTTATCCTTGGGCGGAATATCCGTATGGCCCTTTACCGCTTCCAAAATCTCCCCATGGACGGTTTCCGTTGTAGGCCAATCTTTCTTATGCTCCGGGATGTGCTGAAGATATACGCCGTCATCAATATCGTAATCTTCGTCAGATTGGTTTATACAGGTATGGACCTTAAACGATCCTTGTCCATGAAATGTGGGCGGTTTCCATCCCTTATCCTGGAAATAACCGATAATCCTATCCCGAATCGCATTCCGGGCTCTCCGTAAATTTTCAGTCTTGGTTTTACCCAATTGGATGGTATCCAAAAATTTAGTAAATTCCGAGTTACAATCTGCCATTTTTCAACCTCTTTTTTCTGTCTATATAGACATATTTATCATGTCTCATTATAATATATAAAGATGAGTAAAATACGTCAAGTATTTTATGGCGATTTCGACATGAAAAGAGGAAAAAATGGCGGATATTTTTTCAGAGCGAGTAAAAAGCGCCCGCGAAATGCGGGAATTGACCCAAAATGAGCTTGGGTTAAAAGCTAATCTGCCCCCTAGTTCTATTGCCCATTTTGAAGCGGGGTCAAGAAAGCCTTCTTTTGAGACTTTGAAGAAGCTTGCTACGGCCTTAGAGGTAACTACCGATTATCTCCTGGGAAGGGTGGTGGAGCCGTCCATGGCTGAGGACGGAGATACCCTTTATCGGGATATTGGAAAATTATCCGATAATGATCGTGATATTGCGAAAAAATTCCTTCAAATGTTAGCCGATAGGAATGATAAGAAATGAGTTATCGGCTAGAGCGTTCGCAAGTACAACAACGAGCCGTTCGGGTACTAAAAGATTACCAAATTAATAAACTACCTATCAATCCCAAAGAGGTTGCAGCAAAAGCAGGTATATCGGTCCTGCCGAAGAATGATTGCGAACCTGGCGTTTCGGGAATGTTACTGCGGAATGGGGAAAATTTTGGTATTCTTTATGCAACCTATTTAAATAATCCGGGGTTTGAAAATTTTAGTATTGCCCATGAACTTGGTCATTATTTTCTTGATGGTCATCCGGAACAGGTGTTTAAAAACAGCAATATTCACGCATCAACGGCGGAATTTGTTACCTCCGATCTCATAGAGCGTGAAGCGGATACCTTCGCCGCAAGTCTTTTAATGCCCGAAGATATATTTAAGGACCAGTTATCCCGATTTGAAAAAGGGTTTACCTGTATCGAAGCAATGGCAAAATTATGTAATACATCCTTAACCGCAACGGCTATACGATATGCCGAATTAACCGAAGATATGGTTGTTATAATCGTGAGTAAAAACAATATCGTTGAGTTTTGTTGCATTTCGAATAATGTCTTTAAACTAAAAGAGATTGAAAAACCTAAAAAAGGAGACAAAATACCAAAAGATACCGCAACAGAGGCCATAACTAATAATCCGGCGCTTCTCGTAAAATCAGAAGTAAGATATGCGGAAACCAGGTTTATAGACTGGCTTGAATGCAGAAGCTCCAGAGTTGCTGCCGAGGAGGCAATCGGCTTAGGAAAATATGGGAAAGTATTAACCGTAATAAGTTGATAATGGGATATAAATGGTTTTCCATGGAATATTTATCAGTTCAATCCCATTGAAAGCCTACGTTTTAAGATATAGAATGATATTAGTTGATAAATCTGTATGATTTATCATACGTTTTGGCAAAGGATTTATTGTGATTCAAACCTTAAATGAGAAGGTAAGCCTAGATTCCGCCTCCTGGACCATGCACGAATTCTTTGCCGGAAGCGGCTTAGTTGCCTATGGCCTCAAGGGAATGTTCCGTCCGGTCTGGGCTAATGACATTTGCCCCAAAAAAGCCGCCATCTACAAGGCAAACTTTGCTGAAAATCACTTTGTCCTGGATGATATCAAGCATATTTCCGGGCGGGGTTTGCCCTACGCCCATCTGTCTTGGGCCAGTTTCCCCTGCCAAGACTTATCCCTTGCAGGCGCTATGGGCGGTATTGACGCTAACCGGAGCGGCCTTTAGAAATCATGAAAGATATATTTTCAATCCGTGATAAAGCAATCCTGAGCGGACTATACTTATCAAAATTTGATGAATATGCATTGGCTGAATTGGGATTTGAAGGATTTAAACAAGCATTTAATGCGTTAGGTTCAGGGCAAAAGCATTTAACATTTGCCAAATAGAACATCATGAAGGAAATCTTGATTGAGAGCCGCTTTGAATTGTTTTCGTCTGGCACTCCGTTTCTTGTCTGTTTGGGTTGAACGTAAAAGTCTAA
>BNVE01000110.1 GCA_025997875.1 Spirochaetia bacterium | reverse complement strand
AGACTTTTACGTTCAACCCAAACAGACAAGAAACGGAGTGCCAGACGAAAACAATTCAAAGCGGCTCTCAATCAAGATTTCCTTCATGATGTTCTATTTGGCAAATGTTAAATGCTTTTGCCCTGGATCCGGTATAACGAAAGATTGTACCTTCACCTTTCTCCTGCTATACTTGGGCCAAGGAGAAATTATGCCGGAATACCAAGACGTTTACGTCAGGCCAAGCTGGGATGAGTACTTTATGGAGGTCTGCGACGCTATTTCCAAACGGGCCACCTGCGACCGGGGCCGTTCGGGCTGTGTCATCGCCCGGGACAACCAGCTCCTGGTGACCGGCTATGTGGGGGCCCCTGCGGGACTGCCCCACTGCGACGAGGTGGGGCATCAGTTCAAAAAAATGCTCCACGAGGACAGTACCATTACCACCCACTGCGTGCGGACCGTCCATGCCGAACAAAACGCCATCTGCCAGGCCGCCAAGCGGGGCATCTCCATTGAAGGGGCCACCCTCTACTGCAGGATGACCCCCTGCAGAACCTGCGCCATGCTGATTATCAACTGTGGTATTATCCGGGTAGTCTGCCAGCGCCGCTACCACGACGCGGAAGATTCGGAATCCATGTTTAAAACAGTGGGAATCCAGCTGGAATATATCAGCAACGAGGTCCAGGAGTACGAAAAGCAGTAAAGGACAGATCCATCCACCTGTATCTGCAACTATTGCTGCTCCATAAGGATCCGGTATTTCAGGTACAGTTCTTCCAGGGTGTGGATGGGCCCCGGGGCGCCTACCCGTTTACGGAACAGGGCGGTGTCCCTGCGGTCAACATAGAAGTCATAGATGCTTTTGATATCCGCCCCTTTCACCATGGTGTAAGCGGGCTTGCTGCCCAGGTAGGAGCGGACCTCGTCGTAATTCACCGCAGGAATCCCAAAACGGCGCAGACGGGACCGGACTTCTTGAATTTCCTCGTAGGTAAGGCTGAAGAGGAATTCCTCCAGCGCCCATTTGGCCTCGTCACTGGTGGATTCCTCCACCAGAAATTCCTGCCAGTCATCATCCATATCGATGGTGATCCGCAGCAGCTCACTGGTACCGTCCATGGTGCCGAAGCTGGGGGGCGCCGATTCCCGGGCGGTCCAGAGGGCCTCCAGGGCCGACAGATGACGGATGGCCCGGGGGTCAACGCCGCTGTCCCAGAGGGAAATAAGGTCGTCGGCTATCCCGGTCTTAAGGGCATTGGGAAAAGCGGGGTCTTCCAGGCAGGAAAAATAGACCTCCTCCGCCATAAGGGTACTGATAATCGAGAGGATAATGCGCCGCAGGGGCTCATAATACTCACTTTTCTCCCGGACCAGAAGAGCAAGCAGGGAAAATGCATGAAATTTGGCCACCAGAAAACTGCGGGCAGCCACTACTTTGGTGGGAATATGAAGCAAATGGGATGCGGAAGAAAAAGAGCAAAGGGATTCAATGAGCTTATCCTCACCCCTGGATTCCCCCCGCAGCATCTGGGCTTCCCTGACCGAAGAGTATTTGGAAACCGCTTCTCCCAGGCCCCGAAGACACTCCATACGGTCCCGCACCATCTGGCTTTCTTCGGGATTCCGTTGTCCGAGCCACGCTTCAATTTCTCCAATCAGCTGCTCTTCCCCTTCATGTAAGACAAGCATAGCTGACACATTTTTTGACCTGGAAAGGGGCATATACCTATACCCTACCCCGGCTGGTATGATAAATCAAGTAGTTTTTTCCCCAAATACAGGCCTCGACGTGTCCTTCACGGCATTCGTTCCGCTTGTAGAATCCGCTTCCGCAGCCTGCGCTTCGCTTGTCTGCTACAGCGGGGAATTCCAAATGTCACTCATGCCGTGAATGCCCCGCCGAGGCCTGTATTTGCCTATGGATGGGGAAGCGTGATGTGAGAGGCGTTGCCGGGAATGTCTCGCTGAGGGCTGCCTTTGTCTATAGATGGGGAAGTACCATGCGGGTGGCGTTGCGAGGAAGGCGATGCCAGGAATGGGCTTTCCTGCCTTTTTTACGTATTTACATTGAGGGCTTAACCGGGGTATACTATTTATTCATCTCCGGGTCCTGCCCGGGGATGCCCGGGGGTGCACCGGTTTCGACTGATGCGATTCGGGATACAGGCTGCAGGTGGAGTGCCGATCTCCTGATTCGGCAAAAATTTAACTGCCAACAACGACAGTTACGCTTTCGCTGCGTAAGCAGTAGAGCGCGGGACCCGGCTCCGCCGCCTTGAGGGGCCGGCTTCCCGTCGCAATCAAGGCTGGTCAATCCCCGGGTTCGGATGGGGTGCGATAAGAAATTCCCGGAATACGGGTGAGCCGCGCGCCGCTTAGCCAAGCCCATCCCGACAATCCAATAAACGGCTAAACCTGTAGATGCCTGTGTTTCGCGTACCAGGACGCGGGTCCGACTCCCGCCACCTCCAAAAAATTCTCTTTACAGCCATATAAGTGGCAATACACAAAACATGTAGCGATAAGGCCAACCAGCCGGGAGGCGGAGCCTTTCCGCGACCCCTGAGAGCCGAGCCGGCGCAGCAACGGCGGCGGACCCGGTTACGGATACGCTCTGGCTCCCCACCGTATGGGAGATATCCGGCAGCGATAATGACATAACCTCAACACATGAGAACGAAGCGAATCAGGCAAAGTTGGAGTACTACACAGATAATGTGGATATGTTTGTTGCGGTTGTGAAACGCATAAAATACAACAGTGCCAACAATAGGCAGGGATATTTCTTAACTTCACCCTATTCCAGTTCTATGACCTATTTCTGTATTAGCGCCAGCGTTGGTAATATCAGCCGCAACAGCGCGAGTGGCTGAAACTCCACAATGATGCGGATTATTTTTATCGAGGGAAATATAGACAAAAATAAAATTTTATAGTAAAATTTAAGCATGAGGGTATATTTAGACCATTGTGCTTATAATAGGCCATTTGACGACCAAAACAACATAAAGAACCAGCTTGAAACAACGGCGAAACTATATATTCAAGATAAAATTAAACAAGGAAGTTATGATTTAGTCTGGTCTTATATGTCCGATCTTGAAAACAGCAATAACCCAAACATGGAAAACAAAAATTCTATTCAACAATGGGAGAGCATCGCAAAACATAAATGTAAATCATCAGAAAAAATTCTAGCACGAGGAAAACAAATTGAACAAAACAGGATACGACCAAATGACGCTTTACATATTGCTTGCGCAATAGAAAGCCAATGTGAATACTTTATAACAACGGATGCCGGTTTAATAAATAAAAGAATTAACGAAATAAAAATAGTCAATCCAATAGATTTTGTACGGGAAGAAGGAGAATGAAATGATGACTGAAACGGCATTAAAAGTTGAGGCAATAGATTTATTAATAAAAACATTTGGAGTTCTCGAAACAGAACGTTTTATCACCAGCATCAAAAGTAACAATTTTGATTATACAGAATGGCATAAAAACTTATGGAAAGATAAAACCATAGATGAAATACATAAAATGGCAACAGAATTTGAAAATAGAAAATATAGTAAGCCATAAAAGGCCCCATGTTGCATAACGAAGGTGTAGAAAAACTATTCAATAGGAGCCGATTTATCAAAGGTTTTTCGACCGGAACCCGCAGGGCGAAGGGCGAAAAACCTACAAGCGCCACAGGCTCCTACTCCTTTACACCGCCCAAAGCTACGCCGGCTATGATGTAGCGTGAAAGCAGGAAGTATATGACGAACAGGGGCAGCGAAGTAAGGGCCAGCCCAAGGTATACCGAACCGTATTCGGTTTTATATATGTCACCCCGCAGAAGGCTTACCATAATCGGCATGGTGTAATGGCTCTTGTCGGTAAGCAGGATGAGGGGGGTAAACAGGTTGTTCCAGCTGCCGACAAAGGAGAAAATCGCCTGTGTCGCTATGGCGGGCTTCATGATAGGCAGAATGATCCGGTTAAAGGTTGCAAATTCACCGGAACCGTCTATGCGGGCCGCGTCCACGATTTCAAGGGACAGGGAGGCAAGCAGGTACTGGCGCATAAAAAACACCATTGCGGGCGCCGCTATGGCGGGCAGTATCAGGGGCCAGAGGCTGTTTGTCCAGTGAATGCGGTACATAAACTGGTAGAAGCCGATGCCCGCAACCTGGGCGGGAATCATAAGCACGCACATGATGAAGGTAAAGAAGGCCTCCCGCGCTTTCCACACATAGGCTACCAGGGCGTATGCCGTAAGGGACGAGAAGTACACCGCGCAGGCGGTTGCGCCTGAGGAAACAAGGAGGGAGTTCATAAAACCAACCAGGGGGTTAAAACTCTTTCCGAGCAGTATGGCCCAGTTGTTGAAAAAATATTTTGAGGGAAGGAGGGATACCGCATGCTGCTGGATCTCATAGGTACTTCGGGTCGCGTTCATAAACATAATCCAGAAGGGCAGTATACTTAAAATCGACAGGAAAATACAAACAATGTAAATAACCGTCTTCATCATGTTACGGGATAGGGAATCGCTCTGCCGGTTCATACCGCACGCCTCCTCGCCGCCCTTATCAGCTCTTTGTTCGCTTTTTTCAGCTTCTCCGCGTCTTTATCGCGCATAACGTAGAACAGTATTCCGGACAGTATCGCTATGATAATAAACATAATCATACTCGCGGCCGCCGCCCTGTTGTACAGGTAGCTTCCGCTGAAAGCCTGATTGTAAATAAATACGCTCGTCGTAAGGGTGGCGTTGTCGGGACCGCCCATAAGGAACAACCTTGGTATATCGAACATCTGCAGGCCGCCTATCATGCTCGTGATAAGGGTATAGAGCAGTATGGTCCGTAAACTGGGAAGGGTTATGCGGAAGAAGGTCTGGGTACCGGTAGCGCCGTCGATTGCCGCAGCCTCGAAGAGGGTGGGACTTATACCCAATACACCGGCGATAAGCACGATCATGGTGCTGCCGTACCACATCCAGAACTGGATGAACGACACAATGCCCCGGGCCGTCCATTTTTGGAGCAGGAAATTCACCGGCTCGGCGATAAAGCCAAATTGTACGGCAAGGTAATTGACCGGACTCATGGGATAGGCGAAGAGGGAATTAAACAATATGGCTATGGTCGCCGCCGTGATGATATTCGGCATGTAGAGCATAACCTTGAAGGCCCCCTGCCCTTTTACCCGAAGACGGTCATTGGTAAACCACGCGGTAAGCAGTAATGCAAGCACTATCTGGGGAATAAAATTGATTATCCAAATCGTCGCCGTATTTTGCAGCGATATACGGAAAGAAGGATTCTGTAAAATAAGGTTAAAATTTTCAAATGGCTTGGCCAGGAAGTGGAACTCTATTTTGCCCATACCCCGCAGGTCGGTAAAACCAATAACTGCGGTATACAGTATGGGATACAGTGAAAAAACCAGAAACGCAAGCAGGAAGGGTATACAGAAGATATACCCGTACTTTGAATAAGTGTCGCTTGTGCGCTGCATAAAGCCCCCTTTCCTTTCAGAAAAAAATTAACCACAGACCTCACAGACATCACGGACTCGTACTTCTCTACTTTTTTTGTCCGTGTGGTCCGTGTGGTCCGTGGTTGTTCTTCTCCTACGGCTTTCTTACCTTATATCAAGATTATCCGCCACCTGCTGTTTGAAGTCCGCAATAGTCTTATCACGGGACTTGTTGCCGGCGGTATACTCCCGCACCTGTCCGCGCCAGATGTTATTGATTGATTCATCGTACTGGGTAAGGTTCCTGCCGTTGGCGAACTGCCCCGCAGGTACGAAGGCCTCAAACATATTCTGACCGCCGAGGAAGTCAAGGGTACCGTTGGATTTACTCATAACCGTGCCGGAACCGACCGTATCCTTGGTACCGCCGGGGCCGTTAAGGGTACCATTGGCCCAGTAATATTGAAGTCCGGTTTCGGAGTAGTCCAGGGTTACCCATTTAATAAATTCCCCGACCGCATCCTTAACCTTGCTGTCCTTATTGGCCAAAAGCCAGGTACCGCCCCAGAAGAAGCCCACCGTAGGCTCACAAACCGCCCAGTCGCCGTAGGTGCCTTCGCCGGGTTTGCTGCCGCCGGAATTGCCCGCCATAACGTAGTTGATGAGCCATGCGGGACCAAAAAAGCCGAGGGGTTTCTTTGCGCCGGCGTCCTTCATGTCGGCGAACCAGGCGTCCTGCCAGTCCTGGGTATCGTTATGGTAGTTATTGTCCTTAAGCCGTTTTGAAAGGTCAAGGAAGGCTTCCCGTTTCGGGTCGATGTAAAACTTGCCGTCCACAATCCAACCCTTGTCGGAGCTGTTTTCAACCGCATGCCAAATGTCGCCGTCGCTGGAAACGATGCCGTAGCCCTTTGCTTTAAGGTCCGCCGCCGCGGCGAAGAATTTATCCCAACCGGGTCCGATTTTGCCCTTAATCACCGCCGGATCATCGGTTCCCCAGACATCCTTGGCAATGGAGCGCCGGTAGATGAAAGCGCCGCCGGTTGCCTGGTAGCCCAGGGCCACAAGATCGCTGCCCCGGGAACCGATATCAACCGTGTATTGGGCAATATCCGCCGCCTTGAGCTCCGCGGCGACATTAATGCCTAAAGACGCATAGGTCGCCGCAAAGCTTGAAGCATCCCCCTGGGTGTACTTCAATACGAATGCCGCTTCGGCAGTGTAGATGTCGGGAGCGCCGCTGCCGCCGCCCGCAAGGGCCGCGTCAAGGGCCGGCTGATACGCGCCGTCCGTGGTGGCGATAATGGTGACCTTAACATCATATTTCTGGGCGAAATCGGGGTGAAGTTCCTTGTATTTATCGACCATTTTTGGCACTTCGTCGGTGAAACTCCACAGGTTGATAACCTGCTTGCCGCCGCCGCTTGAACCGGATGCCCCTGCTTCAGACTTCTTGCACCCGGCAAAAACCAGGGCAATCAGCGCGCAGCCAACAACAAACGCAGAAAAGAGCCTTCTTTTCATCATAAAAATCTCCTTGTAAGAACATTAAACCATCGACAACGGTATAATAGCGCAGGTTTTTATTTTTATCAAGCTTCTTATTTATAGATGCATTTTTGATGTTTTTTCGGCCTTTTCCGCTGGACAGGGCAGCCGTTTTTATAAGAGACTGTATACGCTGCTGCTATGAAAAAAGGTAAAAAGTGTTTAAAAATGGCGGTACAAATGTCCCTTACCTCCGGTTTATAAGGACCCGCCTGCGGGCGGGTATTTTCAGCGCCCTGTTATTCCTGGGCCTTGCCCTTATATCCCCTGCGGAAACCTACGGCGAAACCGCGGACCGGCCTTCCCCTGCGGAAGAAAGGCCAAAGGTGGCCCTGGTCCTTGGGGGTGGGGGGGCAAAAGCAGCTGCCCATCTTGCGGTTTTGGAATTGATAGAAGAAATGGATATCCCCATCGATATGGTGTTTGGGATAAGCGGAGGATCGATTTTGGCGGGGCTGTACTGCGCCGGTTATTCGCCAAAGGTGTTAAAGGAACTGTTGTTTGATCTGGATTATGTCGGCATTTCCCAGGACAAGCCGGTTTCTCCCTTTGAAGAAGAACTTGGCGCACAAAACCTTCCCCTGAGGCTGCGCATTAAAAATGGCCTGTCCCTTGATGTCGGCGGGGGGTATTCCAACGGGCAGGCGGCGTATACCTATTTGAAGGCCCTTACCACAAAGCTCCCCTCTTATATGAATTTTGATGAACTGCCGATTCCATTCAGGACGGCGGCGGTTGAAACCTCGGAGGGTAAACTGGAAATAATTGGACAGGGGGATCTGGCGGAGGCTATCCGCGCAAGCATCAGCCTGCCCGGGGCTTTTGAGCCCTTCTTCATTGACGGTAAGCGTTATATAGACGGCGGCGTGCGGAATATCCTGCCTATCCGCGAAGCCAGGGAAATGGGCTATGATATCGTAATCGCAGTAGAACTGTTTCCCGATGTGGAAATTTTCGATTCGCCTCCGCTGGCCATTCCCGAACAGCTGCTGGGCCTTTTTTTCTATTCCCTCAGCGAAGGCCAATACTCCTATGCGGATGCGGTGCTGACCCCCAAGGTCAGGGAATTTTCCATCCTCGATTTTAAAAAGACCCGGGAAATTTATTCCCGCGCCGCGATGGACCGGGAAGAGCTTCGGGAAGAACTGGAAAAGATCAGGGAAAAAATTTACCCTCACCGGGAAATTCCGGAACGTGCCGCCGGCACTGCATACACTGAACTGCCCCCCATTGTTCCCCAGGGGCTTAGCATCTCGGGCGCCTTGGCTGCGGACAGAAAATATATTGAGCATTCCTTTTCCCGCCTGCTGGCGGGAAGGCCCCTGGATCAGGATAATCTTTCTGTTTTTATAGACCGCATATACGGTACCGGGCATTACCGTTTTGTGATTACCCGGACCGATACACGCAGCGGTGAGCCCCGCATTGAACTCATCCTGTATCCCGAAGACCCCGTTAAAAACCTGATCCTTGCGGGGCTCAGCCATCAGGGGACCATAACATCCGATTCGATCAATACCGTAAGCCTTGGGGTAAACTTTCAATTTCGGGGGCTCACCGGGCACGGGTCGGCATTGTCCCTGGGAACATCCTGGAAAAACAACCCTTCTTTTGATCTGTTGTATTTGCAGCCCCTGAACCAAAAGACATTTATAAGCGCAAGCACGGGGATCACCATTGATCAACTGAAAACGGAGGGGCCGGAGATCGTGAACACCCTGGGAAAGATCAACATGGGGATACGGTTTGACAATTATCATACCCTCAAATTCGGGCCTGCGGTGGTTTATTCCGGGGAAGAGCGGAAGACGGCCCTTTGTTTTACCACCGGTTACCGTTTCAGTTTTCTTGATTATCAGATCTTTGCGTCAAGGGGGGTATACGCCAAGCTTGAAAACACCATGTCTTTTCCCCTGCCGGCGTTAAGCCCGGTGGAAGCGGGGTTTATCTACGACACGGTTTCCTTTGATGTTTCTGCGGCAATTCCTTTAACTAAAAAGCTCAGTATTGTAAGCGGTCTTTTTATCAGCAGCGGGGGAAGCCTGGACGGGTATTCCGAAGCGGCAAGTTCCGGCATAAATCACTTTTTTGATTTTAACACCCTTGACCGGATGTATTTCCCCCACCTGTCGGGGAACCAGCCGCCGGGCGCCCAGAAGGCGGCCTCCTTGCTTATCCTGCAATACCAGCCCTGGAAAAATTTGACCGTCCTGGGGGGACAGCTGATCTTTTCCGTCTCCGGGGCGGCAGGTGAAATTGTCTCTGACTGGCGGCAAATCTCCCTTAACAATCTGGTTTGGAACGCATCGTTTAACGTGGGGCTGCGAATGGGGAAAACCTATGGCCTGCGGTTCAGGGGGGGAGCGGGCAGCTTCTCACCCAGGCCCATCGCCCCCTTCTTTGCGATTGACATTGGTTCCTTCAGGTATTAATCGATATACAGGATATTAACCGGCGCCCCTTTAAAGACATCGCGGCCCAGGCGGGTTTTTCGGGACATGATTACCGCGTACAGGCCGGTGCAGCCGGAAAAAGCCCCGGCCCCGATAACAGTAACGCTGCCGGGTATGGTAATGGCGGCAAGGCTCTTGCAGGAAGCAAAGGCATACTCGCCGATGGCGGTAAGCCCCGGCGTCAGGTTTACTGCGGTAAGCCGTTCACAGCCCCGGAATGCGTAGGCCCCGATATGGGTAACGCCGGCGGGAATGTTTACCGCCACAATATCCCTGTTGCCGGAAAATGCTCCCTCATCAATACCGCTTACGCCGCCGGGGATGACCACAGTTCCCCCTGCTCCCCGGTATTCTTCCAGTTCACCGTTCTCGATGGTAAAATCATCATCGGGTTGCCCAAAGAGCAGGGCGCCGGAAAAACATATTAGTAATACTACAAGTTTTTTCATTATCCTATTGATTTTTCCGGGAGATTTCCTGGAACTTGTCCTGTATCTGCATCACCGCATCGGTCAGGACCGGATCGAATTGGGTGCCCCTGCCTTCGCTGATAATGCCGATTGCGTCGCTGTAGGGAAGGGCCGCCTTGTAAACCCGGGCGCAGACCAGCGCGTCGTACACATCCGACAGGGATGCGATACGGGCGGCCAGGGGGATATCTAAACCCGAAAGCCCCTGGGGGTAGCCCTTGCCGTCAAAACGCTCATGGTGGCTCCAGGCGATATTGCGGCAGTGCTTTAAGTATATGGAGTCCTTGTCCTTAACGGCCTTCATCATCTCTTCGATGATATTCCTGCCCACCACCGTATGGGTCTTCATGATTTCAAATTCATCCGGGTCCAGCCGGCCGGGCTTAAGGAGGATCTTGTCGGGGATGCCGATCTTACCCACATCGTGGAGGGCCATGGATTTGACGATAATATCGGGATCCATGGTCCGCAGTTCCGCCGCATATTCCAAATCGGCTTCCAGGATATAGTCGATCAGGGCCTTGCAGAAAAATTGCGTCCGCTTGACGTGGCTCCCCGATTCCAGGTTCCGGTATTCAATGATGTTCGCCAGGGCCTGAAGGGTATTGTCCAGGGTGGAGGTTGCTTCGGCGGTTTTCTCCGCCACCATCTCCTCAAGGCTGTCACTGTAGTTCTTTAATTCGATCTGGTTCCTTACCCGGAGTTTGACGATCTCCTCTGCAAAGGGCTTGTTGATAAAATCCACCGCCCCTGCCGCCAGCAGTTCGCTTTCGGAATCGTTCTCTGCGGTGATAAAAATAACGGGGATCCGCTTAAGGGCCTCATCGGCCTTCATAATATCAAACATTTCCCGTCCGGTCATTTCGGGCATCAATACGTCAAGGAGGATAAGCTTGGGCAAAACCTCTGCTTTGCGGAGAACCGCCAAAGCCTCTTTTCCGTTTCCCGCAGTAAGAACGTTGTAGCTGTCCTTAAGGATCTCCTCAAGGATCATGACATTCATATCGATGTCATCAACAACCAGGACTGTCGGGGTATTACCGATATCACTCATATTTCGCTATTACCTCATCAATTTTTTTGAGGGTTTCATCGTAGACCGCTTTTACCGCATCCACCGCCCCGGGCTGTACCGCCTTTTCCTTAATCTGGGACTCCAGGTCCCGGATCCTTTCAAAAAGTTCCGTCAGGGAAAGATTGGCGGCGATCCCCTTGATGGTATGGGCGGAAACCCGGGCTTTTTCGTAATCGCCGGCGGCAAGGTGAGTCCCGGTATCCGTCAGGTTGGTATCGGCTTTAAATTTCGCAAGGAGTTTAACATAAAGCTTGGTGTTGTTCATTACCCTCTTTACACCCTCGTCAAAATTAATATAGACAATCTCATCGGCCATTAACGGAACCTCCATAACTTTATTATTGTATAAACATTTATAAGTATAACCATATCGGACCGGAATCGTCCATAGCCCGGAAAACCACTTTCGGCTTGACCTATTGTTTACTTTTTTGGTAATATTATTTCAATTAATAGTTTTTTTTCGTTGACAGTGAAAATTTGTACTATTATAATAACAATATTGTTCGCTTACTAAAAAAGTAAGAAGAACAAAATACCATGACAAATGAGTGAATTTGTCATATTCTTGATTTTTTGCAGCCCCTGTTTGATAAAATTTATTGCCTGGAGAGTCGGAATGAGCACAATTATCTTGAAGGATATCAAAAAAGCCTTTGACAAAGAGGTCGTTATCCCGAATTTGAACCTGACCATTGATGACGGTTCCTTTACGGTGCTGGTTGGCCCCTCGGGCTGCGGAAAATCCACCACCCTGCGGATGATATCCGGCCTGGAAAAACCCAGTTCCGGGGATATTTTTATTGATGATGAAAATGTGGTAAACATCGATCCCGGCAAGCGGGGGATCGCCATGGTGTTCCAGAACTATGCCCTGTATCCGGTAATGAACGTACGGGATAACATCGAATTCGGCCTTAAAAACAAAAAAGTTCCCAGGGATGAACGGGAAAAGCTTATCAAGGAGGTCTGCGAGATCGTGGGCCTTACCCCCTATCTGGACCGCAAGCCTAACGCCCTTTCCGGGGGACAGCGGCAGCGGGTTGCCCTGGCCCGGGCCATGGTTAAAAAACCCAAGGTTTTTCTGATGGACGAGCCCCTTTCCAACCTGGACGCCAAACTGCGGGCCCAGATGCGGATAGAGCTGATCGAGCTCCACAAACGGCTGGGCACCACCTTTATCTATGTAACCCACGATCAGGTAGAAGCCATGTCCATGGGGGACAATATCGTATTGATGGACAACGGCATCATCAGGCAGCGCTCCTCCCCCAAGGAGATCTACCACAACCCCCAGAATGTCTATACCGCCCAGTTTATCGGCACGCCGCCCATGAACATACTGTCCGCCCTTATCCCGGGAATACAGATAGGCTTTAGGCCCGAAAAGACGGCGCTTACCCATATCGAAAATCCCGGCCTGAGCATAAAGGGAAAGGTCCTTACCAAGGAACAGCTTGGCGCCGAAATGAACTATTCCATCGAAACCTCCTACGGTAAGGTTATGGTTAAAACCGAGGAGGACATAGCAGGCCCCGAATGTACACTGGAAGTAAGGAAAGAGCAGCTTTTTGCCTTTGACGACCAGGGACAGCGGATCGAAATGACAAGCGAGATACTGTCCAAACTTGCGGCCCTGCCGCAGAAGGGGTAGTCATGGCGGACATTGTGGAACAGAAAAAAACTTATCGAACCCTCCGCTTCAGGGAAAATCTTAAAGGGTATGTTCTTATCGCCCCGGCTATTTTTCTGCTCACTGCCTTTACGATATACCCTATTCTCTACCTTATAAGATCCAGCCTCTACGATGGGAGCCTTTTGAGCAAAAAACGGAACTTTATCGGGCTGGGAAATTTCCGTTTTCTCTTTTTTGAATTCGCTGATTTCCGCCTGGTAATGACCAATACCATCGTTTACAGTATCGGCCTGGTAGTGGCCCTGGTCATACTGTCCACCCTCTTTGCCCTCTGGGTAAACGCCAAGATGCAGCGGCAGCTGAATTCTTTTGTACTGGCGGCGGCCTTTACCCCCCATATCATTTCGCTGGTGTCGGTGTCCATGGTATTCCTCTGGCTCCTGGACCCCCAGATCGGCGCCATCAACACCATCATCCGGTCGCTGGGTTTCCAGCCCTTCCCCTTTCTGGCCAGCAGCAAAACTGCCCTGGCGTCCCTGGTAATGATGATGGTCTGGAAAGGTTTCGGGTATTATTCCCTGCTTATCCTGGCGGCCCTGCAGGGGGTCCCCAAGGATATTTACGAGGCAGCCGAACTGGACGATACCCCAAAGATAAAGACCTTTTTCCGGATTACCCTGCCCATGATCTCCCCCACCCTCTTTTTTATTGTTATTGTAGCCACCATCGGCGCCTTCCAGGTCTTTGAAACCATCAACCTGATGACCCAGGGGGGGCCGGTCAATTCCACCAATACCCTGGTATTCCTGATCTATTCGGATGCCTTCAAGTACCTCAAACTGGGGCTTGCCTCTGCGGAAGGGGTGGTACTTTTATTCTTTGTCGCCATATTGACTACCCTGTACTTTGTCATTCTGGGTAAAAAGGTTCATTATCAATGAGGTATATTCATTATGGAAAATAAAAAGCTCCCTGTCCTGGCCCGTAAAACCGGCAAGGTTTTAATTCATCTGGTTAACGCTGCTGCCAAAATTCTGGTAGTCGCCATTATCGCCTACCCCTTTGCGTGGATGGTACTGACCGCCTTTAAACCCTACTCGGAGACGATCATCTACCCTCCGGTCTTTTGGCCCAGAACCTGGACTCTGGACGGATTGCGCAATGTCTTTAGGCTGATAAAGGTAGGCATGTTTTTAAAGAACTCCCTGATCATCAGCGCTTCTATTTTACTGTTCCAGTACCTTATTATCATTCCTACGGCTTATGCCTTTGCCCGCTGTAAATTTTACCTTAAGGAATTCTTGTTCGGCATCGTACTGCTGGGATTCATGATCCCCCAGCAGCTCACCTTTATTCCGGTCTATCTTATGTTCAGCCGCCTGGGGATATTACAGAGTTACCTGCCCCTGATCCTGCCCTTTGTTGCCAACGCTTTCGGCATCTTTCTGCTGCGCCAGTACTTTATGCAGATTCCGGAAGAGATTATCGAAGCCGCCCGGCTGGATGACGCCGGGGAACTAAAAATAATCCTGCGGATCATGATCCCCATGGCCAAGACCGCGATCTTTACCATCGGGCTGCTCAGTTTTATTTCCAGCTGGAATTCCTATTTCTGGCCCCTGATCATGACCACCAAAGAAACCTTCCGTCCCCTGCCTATCGGGGTTGCCCTGCTTACCAGCGCGGAAAACGGCCGCCAGTGGCATATCATGATGGCAGGAAATCTGTTCCTGGTGGTTCCCATCCTGATAGTATATCTGATTGCCAACAAACAGATCCGCAAAGCCTTTACCTATTCAGGCATCAAATAAACAAAGGAATGATGTTATGCTCAAAAAATTAGTTGTTCTTTCGGTGGATTCTCTTTTCGACGAGGATATGGCCTTTTTAAAAACCCTGCCCAACTTTGGCAAGCTGCTCAAAAAGGCCAGCTATGTGGAAGGGGGGATGCGGTCGGTCTATCCCTCTTTGACCTACCCGGTTCACACCTCCATCATTACCGGAACCTGGCCAGAATTTCACGGTATTTTTCACAATGAAATGCTGAATCCGGGGGTCCCTGGTTCGGAATGGTATTGGTATCATAAGGATATTAAAACAGAAACCCTGATCGA
>BNVE01000109.1 GCA_025997875.1 Spirochaetia bacterium | reverse complement strand
GCCCAATAAGCCCGCCGTAAAGCGGCTTTTCAGGGGCGCTTTCATCAAACAGCTGCGAAGAATACTGAAATTCGAGCCACAGTAAAATTGTGGGCCTAATGTAGTTGACTTTTCCGACAGCCTCGTTATGTGCAGTTTGTCCGTACCCCATTATTTTTATATGTATATTTCTTCAATTATAATTCTTTAACTTTATTTAATCATACTCTCTAGTGAAACAATACTCCAGTTCCAGATTAATACAGAAACTTACCAAAATACGCTGGCTATTGGATATAACACAAAAAGTATATATGATCCAACTGAGATTAAGGGTATCAGAACGAGTGCAAAAAGGAGATACAATCTACCTGTAATTTTATCCCATAATGAAAATGCTATAAATTCATAGATAACCCATCCTATTAAAGTTGGCTTCAAAATCCAAAGCCACATCCAATCCCACGACATTCGAAAATGATATAAAAAATTTCCTGGAAAAATACAAGCTATAATACACAACACAAGTACGAACAATCCTAATTCTACTAAGCATTTTGTAAAATATTGCTGAATTTTCATGAGTAAATTCCTCCTAATAGATATAAATGATCATTATATTTATTATAATTTATACATTTATTTTGTCAATAGATTTTATACAATATTTACACAAATCTTAGGACAAATTGCACATAACACATTATATACGCAATGCACATATATCACCATTAATGTTATATATACGAACTTAATATCATATATCTATTATTTGCTTTTATCAGGCATGGGTTTTTAAGAAGACTGTTCGCAAGAAAAGAAGCCGTTCCGGCCTAAACCGGAACGGCGCCTTCCCGAGTACGTCTTTGCAATAAACCAACAGCATTACGCTGCAGAGGTAAAAACCTTTAGGTTTTTTACCCTTATTGCAGAAGCTGGAGAACCGTTTGACCTCTCTGATTGGCCTGGGCGAGCATCGCTGTACCGGACTGGCTGAGGATCTGGTTCTTGGTATAAGTAACCATCTCGTTAGCCATGTTGGTGTCGCGGATGCGGGATTCGGAAGCCTGCAAGTTTTCAGCTCCGATGTCCAAGCCGCGGATCGCGTGTTCCAGGCGGTTCTGGTAGGCGCCAAGATCAGCTCTTTGCTTGTTGATAATCCTGATCGCCGAATCGAGGGTTCCAATGGCACGGTTGGCACTGTCCGGGCTGGACAGCGTAAGAATCGAATCGTCACCGATGTTCCGGACCCCAAGGCCCTTCGCAGTCATGGTGCCGATAAACACTTGTTCCCGCTGATCCATGTTGGCGCCGATATGGAGCCACATAGAGGCGGTAACCACATTCTCTCCCTGGAGCCGGCCGAAACGGCCAGTCAGCAGGTTCATCCCGTTGAACTGGGCATGGGACGCAATCCGGTCTACTTCGTCAATCAAAGCTGAAACTTCGACCTGAATGTACATCCGGTCTTCGTCGGTGTAAATACCGTTCGCAGACTGGACCGCCAGTTCGCGGAGGCGCTGAATGATATCTTCGGATTCCTGGAGATAGCCTTCCGTTGTTTGAATGAACGAAATACCGTTCTGGGCGTTGCTGGACGCCTGGTTCAAACCCCGAATCTGGCTGCGCATCTTCTCAGAAACAGCGAGTCCCGAAGCATCATCACCTGCGCGGTTGATCCGCAAGCCGCTCGACAGTTTCTCCATGTTCTTGTCCAGATACGTCTGGGTGACCTTGAGTGTCCTGTCGGCAAACATCGCGCTTAAGTTGTGATTAATAATCATAAATTCACTCCCTTGGCATTTTCGGCGCACCGCCATCCCTTGATGACAGTCAATCGCCGCGGCATCCGTGCCGTGTTAACAGAAATGTGCCATGGTATTTTCCCAATGGAAAAATACCCGAACCCTCGACCCACCCGTTCCCGGAAGGGTGAGGTGGAATGTTGCCATTCCTTCCGGACTGCACCAAGGAGGCCCAACGGGCGCTTGATCTCATCCGGTTTCATTATAAATATCGGAGTTTGGAGGGAAGGCTTTAGGGAATTTTCAACAAATATTCCCAGCTCCATGCAACCGTACTGTGCCGCGGGCACGCCTAGGATAAGCTCCGGTTGGCCGTTTTTCATTCAAAAGTTTGACTCCACAAAGATGATCACCAGTTCCGGGGGATTAAAAATCCGGGGAATCCACGGGTCCACGGAAAGGCCCCGGCTGACAATGTGGGTAAGACTGCCGCGGGTGTAGCGGCCCCCGGCGTAACGGGGGAACAGGCCCTGGCCCGGGGCGTAGAGGCCGTTAAGCACATGGGGTATGCGGACTTGCCCGCCGTGGGCGTGGCCGGAGACGACCAGATCAAATGGATATTCCGCATAGGCCTTTATGTTTTCCGGGCGGTGGGCTATCAGTATTTTGTATGCGGCGATCTTGTCCAGGGCGCCAAAGGCCCGCCGCATGGACAGGTTCTGATCGTATCCCGGGGTTTCAAATATTTTTTTGTAGGGGTCTTCCACCCCGGCGACAATCACCGCATTTCCCCTGATGTCCAGCTGCACATAGGAATCCGACAGGATCACTACACCGAAGGATTCAAGGGTATGCCGGATGTCGTCGATGCGCTTACTCATATACTCGTGGTTGCCCGTCACATAAAAGATGGGCGCCAAATCGCGGATGCCGGCGAGCAGCATGGTTGTTCCGGTGACGGGCGTTTTATCATCAATGATGTCACCGGAAAGCAAAATGAGATCCGGCCTTTGTGCCGCTATCAATTCAATCAAGGGGCGCTGATCGCCGCCGTAAATGGTGCTGTGCAGATCGGAAATGAACGCTATGGTTATAAGGTTTTCTGCTGCTAGGCCCGATGTTTGTACGGTATAGGATGAGGTACTTATGGTTCTGCAGGAGATGAGCCCGGCAAGAAACCCTGCCGCAGCCAGGGTTCGGAGGAATCCTATGATTCCCCCGGAATGGGTTGGGTTCTTATTTAAATTCATCCAGCAGCAGAACGTCCCCGGGTCTGGAAGTCAGTGCGCTTATTTGCGGAAAAATCCGTGTGAAATGTTCCGAAGCCATGTGCTTGTCCAGCGCCGCCTGGCTGGCCCATTCTTCGATAAAGGCATAGACGCCCTTTTCTTTTGGGTCAAAAAAGAGGCGGTATTCGATGCAGCCCTCTTCCTTTTGAGTGGCGGCGACCAGTTCCCGAAACAGGGGCTCAACCGCCTTAATGCCCTCCGGCTTGATGAAATTCTTTGCGACGACTTTTACCATTTTGTCCTTCCTTGTAAGGCAGGATATCCGTTATAGCCCAAAAAGGCAATGCTCCGGAGAACCTGGAAGCGGGCTATTTCGACAAAGGCAGTCCCTGGCGCGGCATTCACGGCGTGAGCTCCATTTGGAATTCCCCGCCAAAGGAGACAAGCGAAGCGCAGGCTCCGGCGGCGGATTCTACAAGCGGAGCGAATGCCGGGGATGACACACCGGGGACTGTATATGCGGATAATATTCCGCCTCCGTTCATGGGGTATCTGTACAACGGTGTTCCCCCTCTTTTTTTATATGACATTTGTCATGTTTATTAAAGCAAAATGAGGTTTCCGCACCCTATATATATAAATACTTTAATGGAGGATGTATATGACGGAGACGATCAAAATCAACATTATTGGGGACAAGGTCTTTGTTACCCAAAGGGGGCCGGACGGCAGGATGGCTACTACGGAGAAGCGGCTGGAACCGGATCACAAGCTTACCGTCCTGTTTATGGAGGAGTGCATGAAGGCGGGGTTCAGCATGAGGGAGGCGTGGGAAGAAATCGGCGACGCGATCATGAAAATCTTTGAGTGCGGTTTTATACCGGCGGAGGATGAATTCTACGAGTTGACGGAGGAACAGTACGCGAGCTTTCATATCCAGTTTCCCGGGAATATAGAAAAAAAGGGCGAGCGGATATTCATGCTGCTGCCCAAAAACCCCGCTTACCAAAGTTCATCACAGGAAGTAAGTGTGATAAGCGAAAGCCAGCTTGTCTGGTTCCGCAAGGCTGAACGGGTGATACGGCAATACCGGCGGGACTTTGGCATGGGCTTTTGCAGTGTTGATGAAGAACTTACCTGGCTTGCCACGATGATGCCCAAGCTTTTTTCCCAGGGTACCAGGATCAGGCGGAATCTACTGCGCAAGGTTAAGTAAGGCTTATGCGCCGATTCGCAGCACATAGTCCACCAGGAAGCCGCTGAGGAGGGCGAACAGGATGGTAAAGACGATGTAGAGGACAAAGTTTTTGATACCCAGGACGATCTTGATGGCGCCCAGATTGGTGATCTTGGTGGCAGGGCCGGTGATCATAAAGGAAGCGGCGGAGCCCATGCTCATGCCGGTCCGGAGCCAGCCCATGAGGAGGGGGATGGTGCCGCCACCGCAGACGTAGAGGGGCACCCCGATGGTGGCGGCCATGAGGAGGCCGAAGCCCCGGTTCCTGCCGAAAAGGGCGGCCATGGCGTCCGGGGGCACATAACGCTGGAACAGGGCGGAAAGGGCTACCCCAACCAGGAAGTACAGGGCTGTGGCCTTGATGTTCCGGCCGATGTTTTTGAGGAGCCTGATAAAGAGGTTGGGGTCCGTGTCATGGCTTTCGTTTTCTTCAAAGGCGGTAAAGGTGAAAAACTTTTTTTTCTTGTAGAAGATACGCACGCAGAGCCCCGCAGCCGCGCCGCACAGGAAGCAGCTGACAAAGCGGATGACAAGCGCGGCGGGCCCCAGGGCGGCGCTGTAGAACAGGAGTTGGGGGTTCAGCAGGATGGAGCTCATCATGAAGGCGGCGATCCAGTCCTCCTCCATGCCCTTGTTGGCAAAGGAGGCGGTGATCGGGATGGTCCCGTACATGCAGAGGGGCGAAGCGATGCCAAGCAGCGACGCCGGTATCAGCCCCAGGACCCCCAGCTTTTTGTCCCCCATGGAGGCGAACATCCCGTGGATCTTCTCTTTGCCGAATACGGCGATCACCGATCCCAGTACCATTCCCAAGCCCCAGTAACCGGCAATCTGGTAGAGCTGGATGTAGAAATAGTACCAAAAATAGGTGAGTTCCCGTATCAGCAGATCCTTCATCTTACAGATTGATCAGTTCGTACTGCTGGCTGCCCAGTCCGGCTTTTTCAGCGTAGATAACCTGTAACGTGCCCTTCAGGGATTCGATCCGTTCCACCAGGTGCTTCCGTTCTTCTTCGGGCCGGGCGTATATCTGATCCAGGCTGGCCTTTTCCAGGGCCACCGGGTCCAGGGAAGCCATGATGCCGATATCCGCCATGTCGGCGTGAGGGGCCCGGGCATCGCAATCGCAGCTGATGGAAAGGTTGTTCAGCACATTGATGTAGAGCATCCTGCCCTTCCGGGCCTGCATGAGCCCCGCGTTGTAGTCGATGATCTTTTCAAAAAAGACTTCCCCGGAACTGGAGAACATGCCGCCCCCCTCATTATCGTGGATGGCCTTTTTGCCCCGGGGGGAAGCGATGCCGATGGCAAGGTTTTTAAAAGTGCCCCCGAAGCCCGCCATGGCATGTCCCTTGAAATGGGCCACCGAAATGATCCAGTCATAGTCCATGATGTGCTTTCCAAGGATCGCTTCCTTAAGCTGGAAGCCCCCGTTGATGGGAATGCGGACATCCCCGTCGGCGTCCAGGATATCCACCGGCGCGAAGGTAAAGCCGTGGTCCCTGGCGGCCAGCAGATGCCCCGCAGTCAGGGCCCGAGGACCGCCGTAGTAGGTGTTGCTGTCCACCAGGGAGCCGTTCACCGAAAGGACCAGGTCCCGCACGATCTCCGGCCGCAGGTAGTTTTCGTTCCCCGGCTCGCCCATGTGCAGCTTTACCGCCACCTTCCCCGAAACCGGGGTCTTGAGGGCCTGGTACACCGCCATAAGCCCCTTGCCGCTGATATCGCCGGTAAAATAAACCTTGGAGCCCCCGGCCTTTGCGGTGGGAGCCAGGCTCGCCAGGCTCACGTTTTCACCGGAGGCGGAGCTGCTTCCCGCCGCCTTGGGTTCCTGTTTGGTAGCGCAGCCTGCGATCAGCAGAACTGCGGTGGCAATCAGCAAATAGCGATATGGGCGCTTAGTCTGCCGCCCGCCGTGTATTTCATGTAACATGGCGATACCTCCTGCAAAATGTATGTTTCATACTTAAGAGGATGTTAACCAATTTTTAAAATAATATGAAGGGTGCAAATATCTTCCCCGGATTCATAATATTATTCGGGTCCCAAGCTTTCTTTACAGCACGCATCAACTCAAGCTCTCCCGGATCAATCAGGTTTTGCAGATAGTCCCGTCGCTTGATACCTATGCCGTGTTCTCCGCTGATCTTGCCCCCCAGGTCCATGGTGATTTTATACAGTTCCTTGAGGCAGGCCTTCTCGTTTTTGTGCCACTCCTCCATGCCCATGGACGGGTCCTTTACCAGGGTGGCATGAAGGTTGCCGTCTCCGGCGTGACCGTAACAGGGGATCTGCAGGGCGTACTTTTTCCCCAGCTCTTCCAGGCGGGGGATCAGTTCGGGTATGCGGGAAATGGGTACCACAATATCTTCAAGGCTCTGTACGGGACTAAAAACCTTGAAGGCTTCGGCGATGTTCCGTCTGACATTCCATATCCGTTCAATGTTGTTGCGATCCTCCGCGACATACACATTGAGGGCGCCATGACTTTCGCAGAGCTTGCCGGTTTCGATAAGGTCCTCCTCGATCTGATCGGGGTTGGTTCCATCCAGTTCGATAAGAAGCATGGCGCCGGCGTTTTCGTAGGGGAGGCTTTCGTTAAGGTAACGGCAGCTGGTGATGATAGAAAGGCGATCCATAAACTCGATGCTCACCGGGGTGAGGCCCCGGGAGAGGATCACCGGCACCAGGTCGATAGCCTCCCTGGGGGTTTTGAAAAGCACCAGGAGATCCGATTTGGCGGCGGGATAGCCGATTAAGCGTATAACAGCTTTAGTAACAATACCCAGGGTTCCTTCGGAACCGATGATCAGGGATTTGAGATCGTAACCGGTAACATCTTTGGCCAGTTTGCCGCCGAGGTTTACGATGTCCCCCTGGGGGGTCACCAGTTCCAGGCCCAGGATGTAGCGGCCGGTGACGCCGTACTTTACCGCCTTGCCGCCCCCGGCGTTCTCGGCGATGTTGCCGCCGATAAGGCAGGTTTGCAGGCTCATGGGGTAACCGGCGAAGAAAAGGCCCTCATCCTGAACCGCCTGGGCAAAATCGTTGGTGACCATTCCCGCCTCCACCACGGCGGCCATGTTCGCCTTGTCCAGTTCAATAAGGCGGTTCATCTTTTCAAGGGAGATAACGATGCCGCCGTATTCGGGGATGGCGCCCCCGGAAAGTCCCGATCCCGCGCCCCGGGGGGTGACGGGTATATGCTCGCGGTTGGCGAGTTTTATTATTGCGGCAACCTGTTCGGCGTTGGCGGGCAGCACCGCCGCTTCGGGCATGTGGCCGTATTCGGCGGCGTCGGTTTCGTCATGGGAATAGGCTTCCAGTTTTTCCTCGTCCACAATGACATTGCCCTTGCCTGCAATGCGCCGCAGTTCTTCTACTATTTTTTCGGTTACCCTGTTATATCCGCTCATACCTTTCCCTTCCCATTCAGCCGCTTCATCAGTTCCGGGATTACCGTGAAGGCGTCCCCCACAATGCCAAGGTCGGCAATCCTGTGTATGGGCGCGTCAGGATCACTGTTGATCGAAACGATGCATTCGCTGGTCTTGATTCCCGCCAAATGCTGAATAGCCCCGGAGATGCCGACAGCCATGTAGAGCCGGGGCGACACGGTCTTACCGCTGAGCCCCACCTGGTGGGGATAACTGATCCAACCCCGGTCCACCGCGTCCCGGCTTGCTCCGGTTTCTCCGCCAAGTTTTTCCGCCAGTCCTTTAATCAGGTTAAAGTACTCACCCTTTTTAAGACCCCTGCCGCCGGCTACAATAACCTCCGCTTCCTCAAGGTTGGTAAATTCCCCTTCTTCCCGACGGTACCCTTCCACCACAATGCCCATGTCCCGCGGGGGATTCTTTGGCGTGATGCGGACTATCCTTCCCCGCCGCCCGGTGTCCTCCGGCAGCGGACGGGCGGACTTGGGCCGCACCGTTGCCATCTGGGGGCGGTGGTTGGCGGTTTTAATCGTGGCCATGATATTGCCCCCGATGGCGGGCCGGGTCTGGAGCAGATTGCCGGTCCCCTCTTCGATGTCCAGCCCGGTACAGTCGGCGGTAAGCCCGGTGTGTACTTTTACGGCGGTGTAGGGCATCAGGGTCCGTCCCAGGGAAGTTGCGCCGGCCAAAATGATTTCCGGCTGATATTCTGCGATAAGTTCTTCCAGCGCCGCGGAATAGGCGGGGCAGATGAAGCGGGCCAGGCCCGGGTCCTGCAGGGCGTACACTTCATCGGCCCCATGGCGCAGCAGCGCTTCCAGTTCAGCATCATTCACACCGTTGCCGATAAGCACCGATACCAGTTTGCTGTCCCGTTTATCGGCCAGCTTCCGGCCCCATGCCAAAAGTTCGAAGGATATATTTTTCAGTTTGCCGTCAAACTGTTCGGCGATGGTCCACACTTCCTTTGACATCAGATGACCCCCCTTTCCTCAAGGAGCAGCATCAGTACATCCAGACTGCTTTGCAGGGATTCTTCATCCAGAGCATTGAGGATTTTGCCGCCCCGGGTAATCGAAGGGGTATCGATCTTTACCACCCGGGTTGGGGAACCGTTCAGCCCGAGGAACTCTTTTTGAAGTTCCATGTTTTCTGCGTTAAATGTTGGTATGTTTAACTCGTGGGACCGTATCTTGCCCTTCAATGTGGGAAGCCGGGGAACCCCGATCTCCTTAACCACCGTGATAAGACAGGGCAGGGGCATGGAAACCTGTTCGTACCCTTCTTCCATAAGCCGCTCCAGAAAGATGCGCCCCTCTTTTACGGTTCTGATTTTGGACACATAGGTGCTCACCGGCAGATCCAGATGGGCGGCTATACCCGGCCCAACCTGGGCGGTATCCCCATCGGTGGCCCGCTCCCCGGTGATGATAAGGTCGAAGCTGCCGATCTTTCTGATGGCTTGGGTAAGGGTATAGGAAGTAGCCCAGGTATCGGCGCCGCCGAAGGCCCGGTCAGAAACCAGAACTGCGTCATCGCAGCCCATGGCCTCCGCCTCTTTCAACACCCGTTGGGCCTGGGGCGGCCCCATGGTAAGGGCGGTTACCCTGGCGCCGTACTGCTCTTTAAGGCGCAGGGCCGTCTCCACCGCATAGAGGTCCAGGGGGTTTACCACGGTCTCTATGCCGGTGCGGATCACCGTACCGGTGGCGGGATCCATCTTTACCTTACTGCTTTCGGGGACCTGTTTAATGGGGACGATTATGGTCATTTGGGCATTTTACTCCCGTTTTTATAATGATCACAAGCCGTATTTTTCTGCAAAGAAAATATATTGCCAAATTCCCTCCAATACCCTAAACTATAACTATGTCAGATCCCTTAATCAGCGAACCGGAAAAAACACATTATACCTACATCGATTACCTTGCATGGGAAACGGATAAACGGTATGAACTCATGGACGGGACGGCCTATATGATGGCCTCTCCCTCGGTAATCCATCAGCAGATCAGCGGGGAACTTAACCGCCAATTCGGTAACTTCCTCCTGGGAAAACCATGCAGGGTTTTCTCCGCACCCCTGGATGTCCGCCTCTTTCCCCGGGAAGACCGTACCGACGATACGGTGTTGCAGCCGGATCTGCTGGTGGTGTGTGACAAAACCAAACTGTCCAAAAGTTCCTGTGACGGCGCCCCGGACCTGGTGATCGAAATCGTTTCTCCATCCAATACGGTGCAAGAGATATTCAAAAAATTTAACTACTATCTGGACGCCGGGGTTCGGGAATATTGGGTTGTCATTCCTGATGATAAAACAGTACAGGTCCATGTTCTGAAAGAGGGCCATTTTGTATCCACCATATACAAAAATGACGACACCATTCCTGTTTCGATCCTGCCGGGATTGGGGATTGAGCTCAAGTCCCTTTGGGAAGAAAATTCCGCATAATGGTAACAAGAGGGCCTTATTATGTCTCACGCTGAAGTAGCTTCTGTTCTTTGGGAAAACATCCCGGCCCTGGAAATGCGGGCAGGCGGAAACCGAGCCCTGGTGTTGCCGGCCATAGGGGGTAATGTTCTTTCTTTTACGAATGAGCGGAATTCCTGGATTCGCATTCATGGATTTTTATTTATCGTTAAAAGTTTACAACATTTTTTATGGTACGATAAAGGAAACCGCAGGTTTCCAGCAACTGCAAAAATGTGCCGGAACAAAACTCCACAAAGGGCGAAGCCCGACTGGGGTTTTGTGTAGGCCAAGCCGCTACTGCGGCGCAGCGTATAACGTATGTTGAGGTTGTAGAAAAAGTATTTGTAAGTCCTAAAGGAAGCATGATATAATAGCCATATTATGGCAGTATTCAAAAGCACCCACCAAGGGCAAGGAACATTATTCGTCAAGGTCGATCTCAATAAACAGATAATACCCGGTAGCTTTGAGTTTGCGCTTAATCATATCGTCAATACCCTGGATATTTCCTGCTTTGATCCATCCTATCAAAACGATGAAAATTGATACAAGGGGACCTATTTGCCATAGATAGCTGCAAACTGCCGTCCAATGCCTCCAAAGAATGGTCAGGCACCATAGAAGATTTCAAGAAAAAGAAAGAGGACCTTGAAAAGTTTGCCCGGAAACTGATGGGGTATAATGGTCTTGCGGCGGCGGATAGTGCACATCAAATAATAGTGGCGGCCAATTGACGGGCGACCATGTCATAGTGAGAAAAAACAGTTTGATGTCAAGGATTTCAAACATCAGGAAGAAGACAATACATATATTTGTCCTAATGGGCAAAAACTGGTATACAAGGGGTTTGTTCAGCTTAACCGGAGTAAGGGCGGACATAAATGGCAGGCTAAGTATTCCTTTTGCCGGGACTGTCCGATGAGAGATAAATGCATAAGTTCCCGGGGAGGGAAAAAATCATTCAGGACATTACACATAAGTATTTGTGACGGCAAAGAGAATCAATCACAAAAGATGAGAGAAAAGATAGACAAGGTTGAATACCGCAACGTGTACGGAAAACGGATGCAGATAATAGAACCGGTATTTTCTGATATTACATATTGTAAAAAAATGAACCGTTTTACCCTACGGACAAAACAAAAAGTAAATATCCAGTGGCTCTTATTTTGTATAGTACATAATATAGGGAAATGTGTGTCCGCATTGGGGGAAAAGTATGGTTCATAACGGGAAGAATGGGGAACTGGGGGAAACTATTCCCGGATTTACCCCCAAAAAGCAGGGGGTTCATAGCCAAAACAAACAAAAATAGACTGTTTTCTTGAGATGGGGGAAAACTTATGGTCCGATAGATAGTTTTCCTACAGCCTCGTTATACGACGTTTTTTTGCTTACAATTAAATTCTTTTTACCACTCTGACATTGTCTACATATAACACATCGACCATGCCATTAGAAACCGCATTCATACCTTCTTCTGGTGTATTTATAATTGGTTCCTCATGGGCATTAAATGAAGTATTCACCAGCGCCATTTCACCCGATATTTCTTCCCATTTCTTCAGGATGTTCCATATCAAATTATCACTTTCCTGTGTTACAATTTGTGGACGTGCCGTTTTATCGACATGAACTACTGCCGGACTTTTTTCTACAAATTGCTCTGTACAATTTATAGTCGATGTCATATAATTTAATGAGACATCTTTATCAGAAAAATTTTTAAAGGCTATTTTGGCGGTTTCAGCTCTAACAATCGGCGCAAACGGCATGAATTCTGTTCTGTGCATACGTTTGTTTAGCCAATCATTAATACTAACGTCACTTGTCCAACATAAAATTGTTCTATGACATAATGCCCTGGGACCAAATTCCATTCGTCCGCGAATTAAACCAACAACTTTTTTGTTTTGTAAATCATTCACAATTAGTGTCGCAACATCATGAATTTGCTGAAATTCCATTTCGTGATATTTCGATTTCCTTTGCAAAAAATCATTTGCGTTAATATCCGGACCAAAATACATATTTTCAATGGGAGTAATATTATATCCATCTTTATGTTGCGCAAGCGCCGCAGCGCCAAGGCATAAACCACCATCACCCATTTGCGGTTGTACAAAAATACTTGATATAAACGGCAATTCCTTTAAGGCTTGGTTTGCCTTCACATTGGCAAACACCCCGCCTGCCAACATTAAGTTTGTCTTTTCCAATTTTAATTCCGATATAACATGTGTAATTATTGCACATACAATGTTTTCTAAATGCTTTTGAACAGCGGCGGCTATATCTTCACGAGAATATTTTGCGATTTCATTTTTTATGAAATCACTATAGGGGCTAAAGTACGGCATATAATAATCACCAAGATGCGCAATCAATTGACCATTTTCAACAGACATCATTTTTTCCATTAAATGCATTGCATTTGTAGGATTTCCATAAGCGGCAAGCCCTGTAATCTTTCCTTCATGCCGCTCTGGTTTGAAGCCTAACATTCCAGTAATTCTACCATACAGGAAGCCTAACGAGTCAGAAGATGTTGATGAATACACTTTTGTTAATGGCGCATTGCTATTCCTTTCAAATTGCCATACGGTAATAGCCTCAAAATCTCCACGACCGTCCGCCGTTAATACTAAACCATTATCAAAAGGGCTTAGTAATGCTGCACTCGCCGCATGTGCTTCATGATGATATGCAGTAAAAATCTTATTATATTGCTCTTTTGTCAGGTTTCTAACGGCCCAATCACGGAATTCATCTTTTTTGATCGAATCACGTTCTATTTCAACCTCGATTCTTTCACAGAATATTTTATATTCATCTTCTGAATTCAACCGCATTTTTGAAGCACGCTCTATATACATAGGCAATAGCCATTGTTCAAAGCCCTTTCCCCAAGCATAAGCGATTGAATTTATTTCATGAAGATTTAATTTACATTCTTTCAGTATAAATTCAATAGATTGGCATGGAAATGCATCGTCCATTTTTTTCCGCGAAAAACGCTCTTCGCTGGCTGCATATAACAATTTGCCATTGTTAAACAAACACACCGATGACGTTTCGTCGTTACATATACCGAGTGTATAGCTGTTGCCTGTTGCCTGTTGCCTGTTGCCTGTTGCCTGTTGCCTGTTGCCTGTTGCCTGTTGCCTGTTGCCTGTTTATATTATACATATAAATCTCCTTTTGTCAAGTACCTAATAGAACATATTAATTTATTCTATAATTTTTGTCAATAGCCTTTATAATATTTATCCCAACAAATCTGCAAACGTTTAGGCAGTATTGCGTTTAACGTGAAAGGTTTGCGACGTTTTTGTTGCCCGAATAAGGGCTTTGCGAAGCAAAGACCAGAGCAACAAAAATGTGGGTGGAGTGAGCCGTGGGAAGGAGCGTAGCGACTGACCTAGGCGAACGGAACCCGGAGGGGCTTTAGCCCCGAACCGCAAACCGTATGTTATGCGACGTTTTTGCGATTCACTTACAATCATTTTTTCATTAAAGATTATCTTGCTCTCCTAAATAGTATGTTTTTATAAAAGATTGAGATTCATTACTATATTGCAAAGAAACTCTATTTTCAGAATGATGATATATAAAAATATATGCACAAATATTGGTATTTACATCAATATCCCAATAATCCTGAGTATATTCTATTAATTCCGCTCTGTTTGTTGGAGCATATTTTGAGTCTTTAATTACCCAATATCCAACTTTTTTTATATCATTTTCTATATTCTTTAAATATGAAATATATTCATTTTCATTTTTAAACAATTGAATAACTGGCGGTGCACCAAGAGGAGGAATAAGTCCATATCCATCTGGACAAACATCACCTATAACAGTATTTCCGTATGAATCTTTATATCCTTTCTTTACAATAGTAGTTTCGTTAATGTTTGATTGTAAAAAATAATTAATTTCTCTATCATTGGGTGGTATATTTATTGAAGATGATGCAATTCTTTTTCCCTTTTCAATATCAATAGCAAATATTCGCAAACGATAAACTTCGCCCGTAAATATTATTTGTCCTGTCACAATATATTCAGCTCCTAATTGATGTCCAATATTTATTATCTCTTTATCGTCTACTTCACCAGAAAATTGATAACCAACTTCTAAACTTATTGTATCAATTCTGCTTCTTTCCATAATTGAAAATTTCTTAAGATTTATTAATTTATCATACATCTCTTCGACTATATAGAAAGATAAATTTTCATTATCTGATTTAAAATCAAGGACTGCAATATTTGAAGCATCTGGTAAATCACTTTCAATTTTATCTATTCCGATTTCTAATGCTTTGTTAAAAGAATATGATTCCGAAAGTGTAGCACATGAACTCAAGATTATTATTACCAAAACAAGAATATTTTTCATAAGATTACTCCTTAAATGTTAATTATGACTCTGTTCCGTAAAGCGTCACTTACTATTTAACTTACTTAAAGTAGATTTTGCTCTTAGTATTTCATCTTTTGTAAAGAGATGAGGATACTTTTGACAAATAGTCTCAACTGTAAGATCTAACCGCTTTAATTCCCATAAACGAATTGTACCGTCTGTAATCTTTGGATTATTTATCAGACGTTTTGAGGCTTCAACCACACCATGTTGTGTAATCATTCCCTTAAATCCGATTGGGTTATAACCAAGCCTTATACTTTCCTTAATACTATTATTTATTTCCTCTTCAAATGTCATAATTTCAATCCCCCATAGTATTATTTACGTCTTATCAAGTGACGCTTTAAGGAATACAACCCTAATTATATCAAAAATTTTATTTATTGTCAACCCCCCGCAGTGCCTCATGAAAAATGTACCCCAAACAAAGGTTTGCCTCATTTAGAAAATGTAACCCAAATAAACGGGCTATTCTGTAAGGTGCGAGCTTACGGAGGCCAAAATGGGGTTAAAAATGAGCGA
>BNVE01000108.1 GCA_025997875.1 Spirochaetia bacterium | reverse complement strand
TGGGATCGTGAATCTCCCCCAAAAAATCGGTCATTTTGGTTATATCGGCTTGCGTTACTTCCATTCCTTCTTCCCCTCCCAGTGAAGAATAGAAGTTTATCATAGAATTCTAAATGCTTTTGCCCTGATACCGGATCCCGGAGCATCCCCGTGTAGGTGCGGCTTTCGATACGGTTCCGGGGGATATCCAGGCTGTCCAGCAGGGTAAGGAGCCGGTTCCGGCCTTCGCTCAGGGTCTTTTCACTGTTGTCATTGGCGACGATCTCAAGTTCGATAAACCAGCCCAGCCCTTCAACTTCCGAAAGCTCCGCCCGGACATCCGGCTCTCCGGGAACCGCACAGTTCCAGGCCCAGCCTTTTTTCTTTTTGACACTCCCCGGACACAGGCCCAGGCGTTCCAGCAGTTCCTCAAAAACCTTTCCGTTGGAGACCTCGAATTCCCGTTCATCATTTATTTCGATACCGTCCAGGATTTCCTTGACCTTATAGGTAACCAGAACCCGTTCAGAACTGCGGCCCTGGGCGTCGGTCTCGTCTTCCCACCGTACCCGGATACCGGAAGCGGGTATATTCCCCGAAAAAGGAAGGTCCGGCGCCGCTTTTTCGGTGAAAATCCAGTAGGTATCGTCCTTTTCATAGGCGCATTCGTATTGGGCAAGGGCGTTCAGGCGTTTTTTCAGCCTTTCCCGCTCATCTGCCCAGGCTTTTAGTTCAATTTCAAAGGCCATATTTCTTCCTGTTGGTGTTTTATGTTCAATATTGGTAGTATATTATGAAAATTTCCTGTTGGTATACAAAAAAGCGTTGTGTTTTTGCAAAAATAGGAATATATATTCCCCAGAGATTACCGATAATGATAGAATATGAACCATCGAAATGGAATTTTCTTCTTTTTTTTGCTTCTTGTCCTCTGTGCCGCCATCCGCAGCCCCGGCGCTTTTGCACAGGAGACGGTTCATGTGGTGGAGAAGGGAGAAACCATCTATTCTATCGCCCGTTCCTTTAAGGTAAGCCCTGAGGAGCTTATGAAATTTAACGATATTGCCGATGCTTCAAAACTTCAGATTGGCCGGCGGCTGCGAATACCGGGAACCGCTTCCGGCAATTCAGGCGGTTCCGGGCCTCAGCCTTCGCCTCCCTCCTCCGGAACCCAATCTGGGGCCCCCCCCCTTCGGGACGGCAAATTCCGCCCCCGCTGCGGCCTATATCGAACACCGGGTAGTAAAGGACGAAACCCTTTACAGTATTGCACGGAGGAACGGCATTTCCCTTCTGGCTCTGCGAAATGCCAATAATCTTTCCCAGGATCATGTGCTCCGGGAAGGGGAGCGCCTCCGTATACCGGTCAATGGCGCATCTGCGGGGACCGGTACGGCTTCCAGCGGCGCCGGCTCAACTACCCAATCCGCTCCTCCCGCTGCGCCGTCCCCCGCCCGGCCCGCAGCTCCTTCGGTTGAACCCCGGTCCACCACGGCAAAGGCGGTGGATTCTTCCCTGCGCTGGCCCGTGACGGCAAAGGAAATTGCCTATATGACGGGGAAACTGTCCGGTGTGGTGGTAACCGGCGAACGGACCGAACCGGTCAAAAGCCTTACCCAGGGAACCGTGGTATCCGCCGGGCCCTACCGCGGTTTTGGCAGGGTGGCTATAATTCAGGTGACAGGAGGTTATTTGTACGTATACGGCGGTTGTGAAAGTTTGGCGGTCAAGGAGGGAGACCGGGTAGGGCCCGGGACAGAGCTTGGAAGGCTTGGAATCGATGCGGTTTCACAGAAACCCCAGCTTTTCTTCATGGTGTACCGGAACAACGCCCCCGTGGACCCCTCCAAAGCCCCCCGCGCTTAGGGAAGGCTTTTACTTTCATTTAAATGAAGATATCTTATGAATTATCGATAAAAGCAGCTTCATTTGCAGAATAAAATAGAAAAATCTTTGAGAAGGTGATATTATGGCAGAAACAACCTTGCATAAAGGGTCGTTGAAGAGTAAGAACAAAAAAAAAGAGGCGGGACTTCATCTTATGAGCGGCGGAGTAAACAAGCGAAACAGGAATTCTCAAGCCTCCGGTAATGCTAAAAAATCAAAACAGACCAAAGAAACGGACCCCCTGGCCCTGTATTTCAAGCAAATTTCACGGTTTCCCCTCCTTTCGGTCCATGAAGAACAGAGTATTGGAGAGAAGATCGTCGGGATCCGGAATAATATCAATGAACTTGATGAATCTTTCAGGGAAAATGCCGGGGACCCGCTCTATCGTAAAGAACGGGCCGTCCTGGCGGACTCCCTGCTCCGTTATAAAAACAGGATGATCAACTCCAACCTGCGGCTGGTGGTCTCCATTGCGAAGAACTATCAGCACCGGGGACTGTCGCTGCTGGATCTTATTGATGAAGGGAACATCGGTCTTATTGAGGCGGTGGAGCGCTTTGACTACACCCGGGGCTGCCGTTTTTCCACCTACGGCACCTGGTGGATCCGCCAGGCGATTATCAAGAGCATTGCCGACAAGGGCCGGGTTATCCGCATCCCCATCCACATGCTCAACACGATTAAGAAGTGTTACTTTGTAGCCAAGCAGCTTACCCAGGACCTGGGCCGTGATCCCAGTGACGAGGAGTTGTCGGAATACCTGGGTGTTTCTGTATCCAAGGTAAAAGAAATAGTAAAACTGTCACAGGAAACCACCAGCCTTGATACCATCGTTGACGACGGAAACCTTACCCGGCTTGCGGACCTTATCAAGGACGATACCCAGAAAGAACCCTTCGAGATGGTCTTTTCCATGACCCTCCAGGAAACCATGGGGGATATTCTTTCCCAGCTTTCCGAGCGGGAGATGAAGATCATCCAGCTCCGTTTTGGCCTGGCAGGCGAAGGCCCCCTTACTCTGGAAGAAACAGGAAAACTGTTGGGCATAACCCGGGAGCGGGTCCGGCAGATCCAGGAAAAGGCCACCTTCAAACTGCGGGGGCTTAAGGAGCTGCATGAGCTCCGCGAGACGCCGTAGCCGCGGAGGAAAAATACCATGATCGAGCTGCGGGACATACGGAAGACCTTCCGGGTGGCAAAACGGAAGAAGGGGGCCGGCGCGGCGTTCCGTTCCCTTTTCCGCCGGGAATATGAGGGGGGCTTTATCCTGGGCGCTGCGGTGTGCTTCTTTACGGTGGACGGCCTTGAGTTCATCAACATCTTTACCGATGGCGGCCGGGAACTTGCGTCTTATCCGCTGCCCATTTACGGAAAGTGGATACGGCGTTTCTTTACGTTTATTATCCCCTTTGGCTGCATGAACTATCTGCCCCTGATGTACCTTACCGGCCGTGCGATGCAGCACCAGGTTCTGTATATGATCACGCCATTATTAGGAATACTGTTTATTTTCCCTTGTCTCCTGGTGTGGAAACTCGGGGTGCGGCACTATGCATCGACCGGGTCTTAATAAATAAATAAAACCGCAAAGTCGAATAAGTCGAAGAAGGAAGAAGTACATATTTTCTTTCTTTGCTTTTTCGACTTCTTTGACTTTGCGGTTAATTATTTTCTCCTTGATATGCTTAAAAGAATTTCGCCAGATACGTAGAGAACCACGGCACGTAGGTGACCAGGATTACCACCGCAAGCTGGATCAGCAGGAAGGGGAACACATAGCGGCAGATATCCACGAAGGATTTTTTGAAACGGTAGGAGGCCAGGAAGAGGTTGAGCCCTACCGGGGGGGTCAGGAAGCCGACTTCAAGGTTTACGATAAAGATGATCCCCAGGTGCACCGGGTCTACGCCGTAGGCAAGGCCCAGGGGGACGATCAGGGGCAGTACGATGAGGATGGCGGAGAAGATGTCCATCAGGCAGCCCACCACCAGGAGGGCCAGGTTGAGGAGCAGCAGGAAGACATATTTTGACTGGATGGTCTGCTGCATCCATTCCGCAAGGTTCGCCGGGGCGTTGGTGTCGATGATGTAGAACGACAGGGACTGGGAAAGGCCCAGGATGGCCAGCACCCCGCCGATGATGGGGACCGCTTTAAGAAAAACATCGGGGATTTGGCGGAAGGCGATGTCCCTGTGTATGATTACTTCGGTAATGAAAATGTACAGTACCGCTGCGGCGCCGATTTCCACCGGGGAGAGGAAGCCCGTAAAATAACTGATGATAAGAAAAAAGGGCAGGATAATTTCCAGAATCGATCCCTTAAAAGAAGAGAGGGCTTTACGGAGATGGAAGGGTTCGACAGGGATCTTTACTTTTACCGAGGCGATTATCCCGAAGATGATCACCACAATGACCAGAATGATGCCGGGGATGAATCCCCCCAGGAACATGTCGATAATGCTGAGCTTTTCCGAATTTCCCAGGTAACTTAAGGAGGTCGATAAGTTGGCCCATACCAGGATCAGGGGAAGGCTCGGCGGGAAGAGGAGCCCGATGCTTCCCGCAGAGGTAAGGAGGCCGATGGAAAATTTTTCCGGGTATTTGCTGTGCTCCGAGAGGATAGAAAAGAGGATGCCCCCCAGGGCCAGGATCGTAACCCCCGACGCGCCGGTAAACGAAGTAAAGAAGGCGCAGATGATCACCGTGGCGATGATCATCCCCCCGGGAATCCAGCTAAAGAGGCTGCGGAAGGTGGTGACCAGCCGTTCCCCGGCCTTACTTTCGGAAAGGAAGAAGCCCACCAGGGTAAAGAGGGGGATCGCAATAATACTGTCACTGGTAAGGGCGGAATAGATATCCGTGGGCACAATGTCCACCGAGCTGCCCGCGGCTTCCAGTAAAAGCAGCACCAGTCCCCCCATCACCACAAAGAGGGGAGTCCCCGCAAGGGCCGCCGCCAGGAGGAAGATCACGGCGGGAACTTTTATATACCAGGCAATGTCGTAAAGGTTTTCCGTCAGATTATGGGCCCATTGGGGGAGATCGTATTCCCAGATGAATTTGGCTATCGACGGAAGAGAAACAGCCGTACCCAACAGTAATACTAACACCGGAAAGATACGTTTCCACCCGGTAAGGCCGGTGCGGCGGGCAAAGCGGACGGCGATTATGCCGTATCCGACGGGAAGGATCAGCGCAAAGATACGGTCGGGCAAGAAGCCGATGAGCCGCCCCGAAAGGCCGATTTTGATAAAGGCCGGACCTGACCAGGCGATGATGGTAACGATAAAAGCGGACAGCAGGTTGGTAAACCTATGGAGATGCAGTTTTATTTTTTCCCCGGAAAAATATTGAACCAGGGCGATGGAAAGGTGGGCCTCGTTCCGGGTGGTGATCATCCCCGCGAACATCCCCGCCCACAGGAGCAGGTGGGTTATGATCACCGAGGAACCGGGTATCCCGACGCCGATTTTGAATACGCTCCAGATACCCCGGGCGAGTACCTCCGTAAGGGGCAACAGCGCAAGGGCCGCAAGGGAGAAAATGCAGAATCCGTCTTCGATCTTGTAGAGGACTTTTTTTATGGGAGACCCCTGTTCTGCTCCCATGTTTAGCGGCCCTGCCGGTACTTCTGTAAAATTACCTGAATCCTGTCGTACATGTTTTTATTGAAGACATTCCGGTTCACCAGGTCCGGAAGGTACTGCCCCATATCCCGGTACCATTCATCCTGCAGCGCCTGGCTCGCCACATTCACCGTAAGACCGTCCTGCTGCATGGCAATGACGGCCTCTTCTTCACTTTTCTGGAAGGAACCTTCGATTTCGATCCGTGCCCGCTGGCAGCTTTCCTTAAGGGCAGGGCGGTATTTTTCGGGAATGCTTGCCCAGCTTTTTCTGCTCATCAGAATCCCCCCCATGAAGGGGGCAAGGTTTATGGTGCTCATGTTTTTTGCTACCCGGTAAAGCTGATACGCGGAGACCGCAATGGGACTCTGGTACACCGCTTCAACCATGCCGCTGTTGAGCCGCTGGACCACATCGGTCAGGCCCACCGGAACCATGTTAAAGCCCATGGTGCGGAAGGCGTCCAGCAGTTCCTGTTCATCCGGGTTGGTACCCAGTTTAAGGCGCCGCAGATCGTCGGGGGTAAAAACCGGGGACTGGGAAAATATTTTTACCCACCCGGCCTTTGCCCACGCCATATTAACGTAGCCTTCTTCTTCAATGCGGGAATCCAGCAGGGGCCGCACCTCGTTCAGGACTGCGTCCAGTTCATCGTTGTCCCGAATTAAGAAGGGGATGCTCAGGGCCATTATTTCCGGTGCAATGGAATTGAGGGCGATACTGGTAAAGATGGCGGCCTGTATCTTGTCCTGCCGCAGTTTCATCAGGTAGTCCCCTTCGGAACCGGGGTACTGGTGGAGTATGTGGAGGGTCACCTCGCCGTTGGTTTCCCTGGCCCACTCGGAGGCTATCCGATCCAAGGTGCGCCCCCAGGGACTGTTCCGGGGAAGGGATGAGGCCAGATTGATAGTGATGGTACGCTGGGGCTTGCTTTGGGACTCCGCCTGGGAACCGGCCCGGAGAAGCGCCGGGGATGCGGCATTAAAAATAATAAAACCCAGGGCAATCAGAAAAAATTTTTTTACTTTAAAATGTTTTACCGGAACATTCCTTTTCACCACAAACTCCTTTTATTCAGAACCAAAAATTAATTTTCACCGTTGCTATCAATCAATATCAATAAAATAATCGGAGGCGTTGTCCAGCAGGGCCCGGGCCTTGCGCTGGGAAATGATATTGACCAGCCGGTTGGCGGGGGCCGCACTAAGCTTCAGCGCCAGGGCTGTTTCCAGGTACTTCTTGAAGGTATCATAATCCTGCGCCGGGATCGATACCGCTTGGGCATAGGAGACATAGGGGCCCGCAAGTTTGCCCCTGGATTTTTCCAGCGCCCGCCTGAAATGCAGCTCCACTTGGCTCTTGTCGCCCCCAAGGGATTCGGGCAGGGAAGAGCCGGCCATGACATAAAAATCGTCCAGGGCCCCATCGTTAAAGTCCGGGTCCAGCTCATAAGCCCGGTGGATATAGAACATCAGGTCCGGCACCCGGCGGCCCTGACCCGGATCAAAGGGGTCCAGGGCATAAGCGGAAATATAGCCCGCCGCAGTCCAGTAAAGGCTGGGGACATCATCCTTTTTCATTTTGGCAAGGTAGGGGGCCAGAGTATTATCCACAGAAGAAACCTTGTTAAAGCCGGGGTATTTTTTTTCGAGCCCATCGGAGAGAATATCCGCCCCCCGCAGGTAGAGCTTCTTTGCCTCTTGCAGCGCTTCCTGCCGTTCCTCGTATTGCAGGGGGGGGAGAAATTCCGCCGGTCCCTGCACAAAGGCGTTGGCGTACATTACATAGAGGGAACCCGTATCCAGAATCAGCTTCTGATCATTCGGGTTCTTCACCAGCCTGGCTTCGTTCTTTTTGATAACCGAGGGGATGGAGGGGCCCACCACTTCCGGGGTCATACGCATCGCCATTTTATTGATGGAACAGCCCGAAAGAGGGAGCAGTACCATGGCGATAAAAACAGCATATAACTGAAGGATTCGGGGTTTCATATAGAAGACTATATCATATTTGTCCGCTGCGTGGCGATAGGGATCACGACAAACGCATGAAGAATTTCAACCGTGGATTTACGTGATTTTTCAGGAAATCGGTAAGATTTTGTAATTACCAAATCGCAAAAAACGCGAAAAAAAGCTGAAAACTATGCTTTCAAGCGATTCTGCTCTGCGTTTCCTGGGGACTTCAGCTAAAGTTTATCTTAAAATCGGCGCTTTATCAGGTTCTGAAGTTTTCATGCGTTTGTCGTGCGATAGGGATGAAGGGAAACACGGTTAGCCCCCATTATACTTTCTTCGCGCAGCCGATGAATATCTCCATGCAGAGCCGGGCGTCGTCCTCGGCCCGGTGGGCGCTGAGGGCCTGTATTTGCAGGAAGGCAGCCATATCCTGGAGCTTGTAGGAATTCCGGCCCGGGAAGACCCGCCGGCTTAAGACCAGGGTATCCGCGATTTTGTTGGGAAGGGCAGGGAAGGGGGGAACCCAGGGGCCCGCGCCCCGCTCCGGCCCATCGATACCGTCCAGCAGGCTCCCCTGGCCATTCCGGGCGGAATCGGCCGCCGCAAAAGCGCCGGAACGTTTTGCCTGCTCATGGCTGTCTTTAAGCTTTTGATTCACAAAGCCACAGTCAAAGGGGGCGTTATGGGCGATGATTACCGTATCCTTTACCAGGCGCAGGAAATCCGGGAAGACCGCTTCCAGGGAAGGCTGCCCGGCGAGCATCTCGTCGGTGATGTGGTTGACCCGGCCGGCAGCTTCCGGCATGGGGATGCCGGGGTTGATCAGCACATTAAAACGGCTTATGGGCCCCCGGTTGTCGAATTTGACCGCCCCCAGCTCCACAATTTGGTCTTTTTGGGGGTCCAGTCCCGTGGTTTCGATGTCAAAGGCGGTAAAAACCGCCCCGTCCCGGTACGCGTCCAGCGCCCAATCGTAGGATTCCATAGCTAAAAGGTGCCAAGCGTCATTCTAATCTCCAATTACCGCACGGATGTCTTTCTTGATAGCATCAAGTTTCCGCGCGGCTTCGGCTTGTGCCGCAGCAAGACCCCCTGACCCCACTTTTGCGCAGCAGGTGGCGTAGAATTTGATCTTCGGTTCGGTACCGCTGGGCCGGGCGCTGACCACGGTGCCGTCTTCCAGGTAGAACTGGAGCACATCGCTCCTGGGTAAAGCAACCGCTTCCCCCTTACGGGCGCCGCCCCCCGCCACCGGATACTTCCACACCGATTCTTCGATATCCCGAACCTTTTCCACCTTGATCCCCCCCAGGGTGGCGGGGGGATTCTTCCGGTATTCGTCCATGATGCCCTTCATGACACCCGGACCTTCGGGACCCTGGAAGTATTTGGAGATCCCCAACTCCTGCCAGTAGCCGTTTTTTTCGTAGAGTTCGTCCAGCCGGTCAAGGAGGCTCTTGCCCTTGCTGCGCCAGTAGAGGGTCATTTCGGCGGTAAGGGCCGCGGCGCTGATTCCGTCCTTGTCCCGGACCTCGTTTTCCACCAGGTAACCATAGCTTTCCTCGGCGCCGTAGACGATGGTTTTGTTGATGGCCCCGGTATCGCACTGCCGCATTACATCCGCAATCCATTTAAAGCCCGTCAGGCATTCGATGCAATCCGCCCCGTAGGACTCGGCCACCCGCTTCTGCATCCCCGTGGTGACGATGGAGTTGACCATGGCGGCGTTGGCGGGGAGCTTCCCCGCTTCCTTAAGGGAGAGGAAGATATAGTCCGCCAGCAGTACCCCCATCTGGTTCCCGGTAACCAGGGTGTATTCCTGAGAATCAGTAGCCTTCACCGAAGGTGAAGGCACGCCCCTGCTGGGCACGGCCACCCCGAAGCGGTCCGCGTCGGGATCGGTGGCCATTACCACATCGGCGCCCGTTTTCTTGCCCAGGGCCACCGCCATTTCCAGGGCGGCGGCTTCCTCCGGGTTGGGGAAGGCCACCGTGGGGAAGTCTCCGTTCCCCTCCCGCTGCTCCGGCACGGTGATCACCTTGAGCCCCAGACTCCCCAGAACCGCTTCCACATGCATGGCCCCGGTACCGTGGAGGGGGGTGTAGACGATCTTTACTTCGCCGGCTTTTTCTTTTATCAGTTGGGGCCGGAAAAGCCTGCTCTTCACCATTGTCTGATAGGGTTCATCGATCTCCTTGTCGATTATCTGCAAAAGCCCTTTGGCAAGGGCATCCTTTTTTTCCAATTCCTTAATGCTTTTGACATTGTTTACTTCGTCGATGATCCCCGTGTCGTGGGGGGCGATGACCTGGGAGCCGTCGTTCCAGTAGGCCTTGTAGCCGTTGTATTTGGGCGGGTTGTGACTGGCGGTAACCACGATTCCCGTGTCCGCCTTGAGCAGCCGGATGGCAAAGGAAAGTTCCGGGGTAGGCCGCAGGGCCGAAAAGAGGTAGGCCTTGATCCCATTCCCCGCAAAGATCAGCGCCGCCGCCTCGGCAAACTCCGCCGAATAGTGGCGGCTGTCAAAGGCAATTACCGCAGAAAGCGTGCCGGCCCTGGCCTTATCGGGAACGGCCTTGATCAGATAGGTCGCCAGCCCCTGGGTGGCGCTTTTTACCACCAGGGTGTTCATCCGGTTATAGCCGCCGCCGATCACCCCCCGCAGGCCCCCGGTACCGAATTCCAGGTCCCTATAGAACCGGTCCTCCAGTTCCTTGAAATCCCCTTTCTTTAAAAGCTCATCCACCTCCGCGCGGAAATGGGCGTCCTTTTCCCGCTCTATATAATCCTTCGCCTTTGCGATAATGGCATCTTTGTCCATAAAACACTCCTTTATAGGTCAAACATAGATATGTTTTTAGTATAATTGGAGCAGGGCAGGGGTGCAAGCGGGAGTGCAAATTGTTCTCTGCTCCCCCACTAAAGGGAGATGAACCGGCGGTTAAAAACCACCGGAAAGGAGTTTGAAGGACATCAATTTTTTGATGATGCCCTTCGGTGCCTTGTTCTCGGCCATGATGCCAATGCAAATCTGCTTGAAATACTCTATAATCGTATTGACGAGAAGGACCAGGTGTCCATCGCGTGGCTCCGCACCATGGCCGAAAAGACCCACAAAACCCCCACGGAAATCATCGGTGAACTGGTTCGGGAGAAAATTTCCACCTCGTAAAAAGGAGCTCCCCGCCGCCGTGTTGCGTGGTCACCGAAAAGCTGGTAGAATTAAGAAAGAAGGATCAGAAAATGGTAGCGGTTAAAGGGTATTTTAAGGACAAAACCTTCCATAGCGATAGCGATATTGCAATCCCCGATGGGCAGCCGGTTATTGTCACCATTTTGGATTTTCTCAAGTCCCCCGTTTCAGAAGTCCAAGGGCTTAGAAAAATCTTTGCGGAAGGTTTTGACGTCATTCAAGCGGTGGAAGGTGAGGAACTCACCGAAGAATTTGACAAGGCGCTTGCCGAGGGCATTAGCTTCCGGAATGCGGACTTTTCATGACCTATGCCCTGGACGCTGATATCATCTCTTTTCGATTGAAAGGCTTACACGATATGCGACAAAGGATTGATACTACCTTAGCTGTGGGGAATATCGTTATCATTCCACGGAAGGTTCCGATTTATTACAGGCAGCATACTGTTTGCAGCACGGTTTTACGCTCGTAACCCATAACACAACACATTTTAATCATATACCCGATTTAAGTATTGAAGATTGGGTTAGGTAAAACGATTATTCCGCTTTATGGGTTTTGTTTGTCGTGTATATGCCTAAACCAGTTTCGGCTCATCCCCGTTGCCAGGTCCGTTGGCGGGCGCGGGATGACGCAAAGCGGTGTCGGGAATAATCTTTCCATCCTTAAAGCTACCCCGCTTCAGGCCGCTGGCCCGGAATGCGTCCAGCATATCGCAGGTGATATGCCCTTCCGTGGCATTGCTCACCGCTTGCTTAAACTCATCCTCATGCTCTACGTGCCTGATGTTTTTAATCTCGCTCATTGAAAAACTCCTTAAACCAAACAACAAAATCGCGTCGAAGATTTCCCAGGGGAAACTCGGCCATTTCTACCTCATTACCATCATCCGCCCAATCGGACCATGGTCCGCAGTCAGCACTAATGCATCGCCAAAACGGAGAGCGACGGTATAATGGTGACAGTGTCACCCATCACCCGGCAGGCTTTAGCTTGGCGCTATCTATCAAATTTCTTCTAAGCAGGTTATTCAATACAGAATCCTGCTTTCTGATAAAGCCATTATAATCGGTCGGTGAAACCATGAAATAAAAGGTGAGTATGCCGAGTCTTTGGTAATCTGAATATACTTTAACCTGCTGTTTACATTCCTGCATCTGCCCTTTGCTGCAACCGGCGGGATCTTGTAGACAATCTCCTAAATCCCGGCGAGGGCACATAATCAGATCTTCCCCCTCACAAGCCAGTTTGGCGCTGTTTTTCAGTGCGTCTATGACCGATACTGCGGTATACATCAGGCGGCGGCCTCGGCAATAGGCGTATAATTCATTGATAAATTCTTCCACATAGCGGCCAGTTCTTTTGCCACCTGTTGCGACTCTTCGGATTCCAGGCGCTTAACCCGCATTTCGAGCTGACCTATCCGTTCCCGCAAACTGGCAACGGTATCTGTTTCCCTTCCCTGTATCGAAAGCTCAATTTGAACAGCATGATAGGCATCCCACAGCTCATTGGACCATGCATCGGTCTTAAACAAGTCCGCCAGATTTTGCCAGCTCTGGTCTTTGCATCGTGGATCGGTGAAATTTTCATGGAGAAAAAACAACGCGTTTTCGATCATGTCATCGGTTGCTTGTTTCTCTGTTTTTCCATATCCATCTATGCGTAAATGGATACACGTAGAAACAAAGGAATTATCGGATTCTTTTATGACAATAAACGAAAGCATAGGTATTACATAATCAAAATGCTGATCCTGCGAAACCTTAAACTTACCAATGCCAAAAACTTCCCCGCGTGACACATTAACGGCCTGACCCATTATAACCCCCTGAGACCATGTTTTTATGTACCTAAGAATTTATCATAGTATAGAACCGTATACAAGGGGGATATTCGCGTATGTATTGCTAGATTTTGTCTACCGGGGCATAACTAAACCAGTTTCGGCTCATCCCCGCTGCCGTGTCCATTGGCAGCCTCCGGCAGAGCGTTATCCTGTTCCAGTTCTTTAAGCCGGTAGGAAAGTACCTGCGCCATATCGCTTATCACCCGTTCCTGGAACTGCTTGATGGAACCGGTTTCTTCCGAAGGGTACATTTTCATCGAAAACAAGTCCGGCGCGTCAATTTCCAGGGCGGCGGCAATCCGTTCCAGCATCTCCGGCGTTGGAAAACTCCGTTCCTTTTCTATCATGCCAATATAATGGGTCGATGTATTAACCCGTTCCGCCAGTTTTTCCTGGGAAATTCTCAAGACATGCCGCTGTTCCTTCATATTAAAGGCTAATACAGCCCTAAGACTCGTCATGTTTTTAGCTTTAGGTGTATCTAAGAGCTTGACAAATACTTTTACAATAGTAAAAATATCCTGTTAATTTATATATGATCATACATATATGAATCTAATGGATATTGCTGATTTTTTTAGTAATAATTTTATGGTTTTTGGCGGTTTTTTACATTTACCTGATTGGAGAAAGAATATGAGTACTAAAATGAAAAGGAACATCTTATTTGCGGCAATGGCCGCCATGCTGGAATTCGCCTTTGTGTTTGGCGGGTGCGCCTCTCAGTCCGGCAGTGCGGCTCCCACCGGGGAGACTGTAGGCGGGCAGCCATCACAGGCGGCGGCGCCTGCCTCATCCGGCAGCATGTCCCTGGACGAGGCCATAGCCCAGGCAGCGGCGCAGATGGAAGCGCGGCTTCCGGCACGGACCGAGGTGGCGCTTATCAGTGTGAGTTCGCCTTCGGCGTCCTTTTCCCAGTACGTGCTGGACGGGCTTGAGGCGGCGCTGGTGAGGAGCGGGAACCTCGTGGTGGTGGACCGGGCCAACCTTGACAAGGTGCGGGCGGAGCTGGGCTTCCAGATGACCGGGGAGGTGAGCGACGCTTCGGCCAAGTCCATCGGGCAGATGGTCGGGGCGGGCGCGATTGTGACGGGCAGTCTTTCCAACATCGGTACGCTTTTCAGGCTTACCTTTAAGGCGATTGAAGTGGAACGGGCGGTGGTGGCGGTCTCCTTTCCGGCGGATATCGCCAACGATGAGCGGGTGCGGGCGTTGCTTGGGCAAGGCGGCAACGCCGCCTTGCCTCGGAGTTCTGCGCAGCAGAACTCCACGCAGGGAACCGCAGCGGGAAGCGGTACGGCGCAGGCTCCGGCGGCTCCGGCAAGGCCGGTCATACAGGCCGCGCCGGGCGCTCTGTATGTGGGCGATGCCTTACAGGGCGAAATGGACCTGTTGGACGCGCTGGACTGGATAGGTCTCAACGCCAAAAGCGGGGGGAAGTATACCATCGCGCTTGGCAGAGACGAGGCTATCACCCCCACGGAACTGAGCTACGGCGGCAAGACGCTTACGATAACCCTGAAAAGCGCCGGGGGAGAACATACGGTGAGCTTTGAGGGTGCAAACCCGTCCTATTCGCTTTTTAACGTCAAATCCGGCGTTACCTTTACGCTGGAAGACGGGGTGACGCTCAGAGGCACTCAAAATAGTGCTGCCAAGAGCCTTGTCGAGGTAACCGGGGGCAGGTTCGTGATGAACGGCGGCGCGATTACCGGGAACAAGGAACATAACAGGGGTGGTGGTGGGGTATATATGGCTTCCGGTACATTCACGATGAACGGCGGAACTATTAGCGGAAACACCACATCTGGCGACCGCGGTGGTGGGGTATATGTAGCATCCGGCTCGTTCACTATGAGCGGCGGAGTCATCAATGAAAACACCTCTGGCAGCCTCTTCACGGGTGAAGGTGGCGGCGTGTATGTTAAAGGCACGTTCACCATGAGCGGGGGAACTATCAGCGGAAATACATCCAGGAGAACTCTGGGTGGTGGCGGTGGCGTGTATGTTCAGGGCACATTCACCATGAATGGCGGAACTATCAGCGGAAATACCTCCGGTAAAGGTGGTGGCGTGTATGTTGAAGGCACGTTCACCATGAGAGAGGGAACTATCAGCGGTAATACTGCCGATAATCTTGCCGGCAGTGGTTACGGCGGCGGGGTGTATGTTACAGGCACCTCATTCACCATGAGCGGTGGTAGTATCAGTGGAAATACCGCCAATAGTGGGGGCGGGGTGTATGTGGAGCGAGCCATTTTTACCAAATCCGGTAAAGGTGGGGTCATCTACGGTTCCAATGCGGACGAGGCAAACAGGGCAAGGGCTGATGACCAAGGACATGCGGTGTATTGGTATTATCCCTACAACGACAGCAAAAAGCGCAACACCACCGCGCGGGCAGCCACGGCGATGGACAGCACAAAAAACGGCCCGGCGGGGGGCTGGGAATAGGGCGAAAGGCAGGACATGAAGGAGAATATGAACCTACTTATTACGAGGTTTCTTTTCTTTCGGCGGGCGGAACCAGGAAATGTCAATCGGCTCTTGCCGTTCCATCAGGGCAAAAGCATTTAACATTTGCCAAATAGAACATCATGAAGGAAATCTTGATTGAGAGCCGCTTTGAATTGTTTTCGTCTGGCACTCCGTTTCTTGTCTGTTTGGGTTGAACGTAAAAGTCTA
>BNVE01000107.1 GCA_025997875.1 Spirochaetia bacterium | reverse complement strand
CTACACCTTTACCGTAAAGGCGGTGTATACCGCCGGTAACACCAGCGCCGAGACTTCCGAAACGGCAACCCCGATAGTAATCCAGGACCTTACCATAAAGTTCGGCAAACGCGCGTCGGCAAGCGTACAACTTACCCAAGCCATGGTAAGTGAAACCTTTACCGATCTGCACAATCTGATTTCCAACCCGCAGCCGGGCGAGGACTTTACCTATACAGTCGAGCTTGGCGACTATATTGATATGCCTGCTTTGACCATTGCGGGGTCCCCTACGATATACGATGCCCATCTCCTGCGCCTTATGGTGGTGGGCATCAATTCATTTCAGCGCGATGGCGCGGCTGCCAATAATCCGTTCGCCCCCGACCATGTGGTGTTCCATTTCCAGAATATTCCGGTTATTCGTAGGATGAATCAAGGTGTTGGTGTTATGAGTAATCCTCCCATTGGAGCTGGTAACGTAGGCGGCTATGCGGCAAGCGAGATCAGGACTTATATTAAGGGCTCCTTCCTGGCGGGCCTGAAAGCCGCTACGGGTCTTGACGATACGATGCTCTGGGCTCCCAAGCGCATGGTGTCTCTGGGAGGTAAGCCTGAAGCCGGGGTAGGTCCGATTGAGGATGCGCTCTGGCTCCCCACCGAATGGGAGATGGCTGGGGCGAGGTATCTAATATTTTCGTCGGAGATTGAATACAATGCGGGTCAGGCGCGGCTGGAGTACTACCCAGCAGGACTCATCAGTGCAAATAATAATATCCGCAAAAAATTAGACAAAAAGAGAACACTTGGTCATTACTATTTAGCTTCACCCGCTGTAGATGATAACTGGGGTTTCATGATTGTCGAAAACTTTGGGGGTCTCAGTCGCGTCTCTGCGGCTGTTCAATGGACCCACTCAGACGGGAATTCTATGATAGGGGAGGGCATCGTCCCCGCTTTCTGTGTCCGATAGCGCGTAAAGAGTACAAATAATTTCCTGTCCATCGAAGAACCGCAGAGCTTGCTCTGCGGTATTTTTATACGGACAGTTTTTAACCGCCAGGTCGAAGAAGTCGAATAAGGAAGGAAATAAAAAGAATCTGATTTCTTATTACCTTTTTGAAACCGCTTTTCCAAACAGTTAAATTCCGCTATACTTCATATAGAGGAGAGAATATCATGCCAACAGTTAAAACGGCAACGAAAAAGACCTCAAAAACCGTCAAGGCGTCTATTGGACGCCAGAAACCCATCCAAAAACCGGTCAAAAAGGTAACACTGGACGATGTATGGGAGACCATACGTGAAATCGGTAAGGCCCACAAGGAACTTGAGAAGGCTCATAAAGAAACCGAGAAAGCCCTCAAAGAGAACCAAAAGATGGTCGGCGAAGTCCAAAAAGCGCAAAAAGAGACCCAGCGGATAGTCTCCGGGTTGGGCGCCAGCCATGAGGAAACCGAGGCCGGCTTTAGGGAACTCCAAAAAGCGCAAAAAGAGGCCCAGCGGATAGTCTCCGGATTGGGCGCCAGCCATGAGGAAACCGAAAAAGCCATGAAAGAGACCCAGCGGATAGTCGGCGACCTGGGCAACAAGTTCGGCGATGAGGCTGAATACACGATGATTCCCGGTTTGCCGGAGAAATTCAAACAATTCGGTTTCGACTTCGGCGCAATAAGCCGCAACAGAAAAATAAACAACGATAAGCATGACATACACGCTGAAATAGACGCCTTTCTGGAAAACGGCACACAGGCAATGGCCGTTGAGGTAAAAGCGAAACTGCAAACCGGCGATGTGGACGATCATATCAAACGCATGGAAAAAATCCGTAAACACGCCGATATAGTCGGTGACAAACGGGAACTTTTTGGAGCTTTGGCCGCCACAATTGTACAAGACAAACCAAGAGACTATGCGCTTGAAAACGGCTTTTACGTCATAGAGCCTTCGGGAGAAGATGTGAAAGTAATAAAGCCCGGTTCCGAACCCAGGGTTTGGTGATTGTGATATAAATTTGTCTATATAAGGCAGGAAGAAAATGATTAACGGAAAAACAGTGCTCGGTATAGAACTGGGCTCCACACGGGTCAAGGCGGTCCTGATTGGGGAGGATTATACGACCCTTGCTTCGGGGGGCGAAAACTGGGAAAACCGCCTGGAAAACGGCCTTTGGACCTATCACCTGGATGATGTCTGGCGGACCCTGCAAAGCGCCTTTCAAAAGCTGTCCGCCGATGTTCAAAGCCGTTACGGGGCGCCCCTTACTACCGTGGACGCCATCGGCATTTCCGCCATGATGCATGGGTATCTGGCCCTGGATAAAGACGGGAAGCTCCTTGCCCCCTTCCGCACCTGGCGCAACACCAATACGGAACAGGCGGCAAAACTGCTTACGGAGCTGCTGGGCTTTAATATTCCCCACCGCTGGAGCATTGCACAGCTCTATCAGTCGATTCTGGACAAGGAAGATCACGTAAAGGATATCTCATATCTGACGACCCTTGCCGGTTATGTGCACTGGAAGCTGACCGGGCAGAAGGTCCTGGGGGTAGGGGATGCATCGGGCATGTTCCCCATTGACAGCAAAACCAACAGCTTTAATGCAAAAATGATAGCCCGGTTCGACGCGCATATAGGGGACCTGAAATTCGGCTGGAAGCTTCCCGACATACTGCCCAAGGTTTTGACTGCCGGTGAAGAAGCGGGTTCCCTGAGCGCCGAAGGCGCCGCATTGCTTGACCCAACGGGGGCCTTGGTCCCGGGCATTCCCCTTTGTCCCCCCGAGGGGGATGCGGGAACCGGCATGGCAGCCACCAACAGCGTTGCTGAACGGACCGGCAATGTTTCTGCGGGTACCTCAATATTTGCCATGGTGGTGCTGGAAAAAGAACTGTCCAGGGTGTATCCGGAGATCGATATGGTCACCACCCCCTCGGGGAAACCGGTGGCTATGGTGCATTGCAACAACTGCACCTCTGACCTTGACGCATGGGTAAACCTCTTTGGCGAAGTAATTGAGACATCGGGCTTTAAGATAGAAAAGAGCAGGCTCTACGACGAGCTGTACTACAAGGCCCTTTCCGGGGACGCCGATTGCGGGGGCCTCCTCTCCTACAATTATTACGGAGGGGAGCCGATCACCGGCCTGGAACAGGGACGCCCCCTCTTTACCCGCCTGCCGGACAGCCGTCTTACGCTTTCCAATTTTATGCGTTCCCTCCTTTTTTCCACCATGGCTACCTTGAAGATAGGCATGGATATCCTTACCGAAAAGGAGCATGTCCGGCTTGATAAACTCCTTGGACACGGGGGCCTGTTCAAAACCAAAGGGGTAGGCCAGGGCCTGATGGCGGCGGCGCTGAAAACACCGGTTGCGGTGATGGAGACCGCGGGTGAAGGCGGCGCATGGGGTATTGCCCTTCTGGCGGCCTACCTGCTGCAGAAAAGCTCAGGCGATTCCGGACTATCCCTGGAAAATTTCCTTGAACAAAGGGTATTCGGCAGGAATGCGGGATCCCTGGTAGAGCCGGACACAAAGGATGTGCAGGGTTTTGCCGGCTTCATAAAACAATACACAGCGGGCCTTGCCATAGAAAAGGCCGCCGTAGAACATTTGAAATAAGGGGCGTATCCATGGACCCATATAAAAGCCTGAAAGAAGAGGCCTACGAGGCGAACATTGAAATTCCCCGCCGTAATCTTGCGATTTATACCTGGGGTAATGTTTCGGCCTTTGATCCCGACAGGGCTGTTTTTGCCATAAAGCCCTCGGGGGTTTCCTACGAAAACCTGTCGGTGGAAACCATGGTTATTGTGGATATGGCGGGGGCGCCTGTGGACAGCAAGCTTAAGCCCTCATCGGATACCGAAACCCACCGGGTCTTATACCGGGATTTTCCCGGTATCCGGGGGATCACCCATACCCATTCGGTGTATGCCGTAGCCTGGGCCCAGGCGCGCCGGCCGGTTCCGGTGTACGGCACTACTCACGCCGACCATGGGGCGGAAGAAATTCCCTGTACCCCGATCATGAGCGAAGAGGCGGTGCAGAGAAACTATGAATTGGAAACCGGCAATCTGATTGTTGAAACCTTTCGGAGTCAAAAGAAGGACCCCGCTGCCATGCCCATGGTTCTGGTTGCCGGTCACGGCCCCTTTGCCTGGGGGAGTACACCGGCCCAATCGGTGTACCATGCGGCGGTTCTGGAAGAGGTCTGCAAAATGGCCCACCTTACCCTTGCCCTGAAGCCGGATGCGGAACCCCTGCCTCCCCATATCATCCGCAAGCACTGGGAGCGGAAACACGGCAAAAACGCCTACTACGGCCAGCGCTGAACCACTGCCGGTGATCCCCATATCTTTTTCACCTCATAAGGCCCCATGGGGGGCGACAGGGCGCCGATGGCCATGTTGAAATAAACATCATTTAAATTGTAGGGCACGTTTAGCCTAAAGGGACGGCGTATGTTGTTCTCATACTCCCTGTAAGTTGCCGGCGGAAGAAGCGGCTTTTCCCCGCTTCTTCCGCCGGCAACTATCCGAAATTCTTCCTGAGCCGTCCGCGGAACTACTGGCGCACGCGCACCACCCGGAAACCTGTGTTACTGACCTGGTCTTGCGGGAGGCCGGTGGAATAACTCCCCATCGCATTATTGACTAACGCCGCCGTAGAGATCCGGTTGCCGCCGCGTATGGCGCGGGGCTGGGTTGTGCCGGCCAAATTCGGATTCCCCGTAGGATCAGTCTCATGAGCAGTAATGGGGGAGGTCATCCAGTCCCAGACCCACTCTCCAATGTTCCCATACATATCATGCAGCCCAAAGGCGTTAGATAATTTCTGTCCTACCGGATGGGCCGAGCCCCCGGAATTCGGGTTGTACCATGCATACGCTCCTATCCCTAGCCCGTCGCTTTCCGTGTCCCCGTTATACCATGTCGTCGTCGTCCCGGCCCGGGCCGCGTATACCCATTCCGCATCAGTCGGCAGCCGGTACCCGCTCTTGCTCCTGTCCATCACAACCTTATCCCAATTCTCGTTCTTTGTTTTGGGTATGCCGGCGTAGGTAAGATTCCCCCAGTCGCTTATCCCGGTCACGGTGTACACCGGCTCCAGGCCGGCCATAAGGCTTAGCTTGTTGCAGAACGCTATCGCGGCATACCATCTCACCCAATACACGGGATAGTCGTCCCCCACCCCCGTCAGGGAACCAACTATCGTCTCCGTAACCAACTGCTGTTGCGTCCTTCCCATCACCGCCTCAAACTGCGCCTGGGTCACCTCGTACTTCCCCATATAGAAATCCTTGGTCAGCGTCACTTGGTGCATATTATAACCACCAACTAAATTAACGATGTCGCCCATCGTGAAGGTCCCGTTGGGGATTGAGGCTCTTCCTATTATTCCTACGCCCGGAACATAATCTGCTTTTACATCAATGGTAAAGTCCTGGGTGTAAGGAGTCCCCGCTGCCAATCCGTCGGCAATTGTCGCCGTTACGGTCACCGTCCCGTCGTCAACGGCACTAAAGGTACTGCCGGTGATTGCCGACGAGGTGCCGTCATCGGTTTTGACGCTCCAGGTAATGGTTTGGTTGGTTGCATCCGCGGGCTCTACCGTGCCGCCCAGGGTGAGGCTGTTCAAGGTGGGGCCGAGCTTGGCATATGCCTGGATTGGCACGCCGGTGATGTCGGTTACCGGCACGATTGCCGAACCAGGGTCGCCGGGGGGTGTCCCGGGGGCTTCCGGTGAAGGCGCCTCGGGGATTGTCCCGGCGCCGGCGTCACCGGTGGTGTTTTTACCCTTGATACCCAGGGTATAGTTGGGCTCAAAGACAGAGCTGAAGCAGCCTGCAAGGGCCAGCGCCGCAATAAAGGCAATAAGGAACCTTAGTTTAAGCCCTGAACGGGGGGGGGGGGGGTAAATGATGCTGTAGAACACAGCTTCTTGTCAAGTAGTCTTTTCATACAAGCTCTCCTTTTTATGCATTTAAAAGGAATAAAGACAGAGACCTTTAAGTATACACCTAAATATTACCACATTAATAATTAATTGTCCAGAATTTTCTTAAAAAAATCACAAAAAATTCAAAAATCCTTTAAAAAAAGCCGGAAAACACGAGGTTCACCGGCTTTTAAGGCGCTCACTACTATATCCCGCTTCTACACCTGCATATACAATTAGAGCTGTTCGATGTCCGTCAGGGAAAGGCCGGTATATTCCTGTATTTTTTCAAGGGAAAATCTATCGGCCTTCATTTTCCGGGCGGTTTCCCGCAGGAGTTTTGCATCTTCTTCCTTAGCCTTGTCATAACCTTCTGCCAAACCTTCCCGTTTGGCCCCGACCAACAGGCTCTGCATGTCCAGGGCGTTCTTGTACTCATGATCCAAAACAGCCCGTTCTGCTTCGTCCCGGCTTACCGTCAATAATACTTCACTCGCCATGGCTATACCCTCTTCATACTCCACTATCTCGTTAATTAATTCCCGCTTTCCCCGATCCGTTACATACCGGAAAAATACCGACCACCGTTCCGCACTGCTCATCTCCACAACCGGCTTCAACGCTATCCGGTCCGCCTTCGATAATTCTACCGTTATTATAGTCGTCTTTCCCCCAAGGGACAAGTTATGCTCTTTATCATAATATTCAAACCGGTGTATCAGTTCTTCATCATCAAACAGATGTTTGTCCAGCAGGGATATCTGGTAGGTGTTTTTCAGGTCCTTATAGCTCTTGTCTTCTCCCCTGATATCCTGGGTGGTAAAGAGCTTGCATACATGAAACTCCAGCCGCCGGGCCTCGTAGGTATCGGGATTGGTGGTCATTTCAACATTGCCCAGTTGGCCATTGTTAAGCTTTACCGAGATGTCGAAACGGATTTGACGGTCCCGCAGGCTGGTAGGCGGGGGTTCGTTGGCGGTGACGGTTACCAGTTCCAGTTGGAGGGCCATATAGGCTGAAAGCAGCCGGCGCAGGGCGCCCCGGGAGGGGAGGGTATCCCGTGTAAAGACGGATTTGAAGACATTATCCCAACAGGGGTTAATAATGTCGTCCTCGTAGGTGAAGGTGATCTTTTTCATACATGCCTCCATAAGGTACGGTTTTTGGCCGGTTTCTCACCTTATATAGGGCACTGGGATGTGTGGCGATTCAATCAAACGGGGATATTTGCAAAAATCACAAAAATTTTCAAAAAAAATCACAAATATTTTCCCAAATTTCGATCCAAAACCGCTAGTCAGCGCCCTATATATGTAGTGAGAAATGTGCAGGCAAATCCTGCGGCAAAACGAAAAAGCAACTAACCAAACAAGCAAACAAGCGGCAAAACAAGTTCCTGTTCATTCCTCATTATAAATCAGATTTGGGGGGTATTCGGTATGTTGAAGAGAATTATTGCCTGTGCGCTGATTATAAGCCACTTTGCCCTGCTGCTGCCGGCGAATGAATTGAGCAGCGACTTACGGAGGGGGATGGTCCGGCTGGAACATTATCTGGATCGGGCGGAGATAGAGCGCAGCGCAGAGAAATGGGAGGCTATCGCCCAGGCGGGGCTGGAAGCGGCCATGCTGGAATGGGAAAGCGGGAACCTATATCTGCGGGAACAGGACAGCGGATCCTGGCAGGCGGAGAAGGCTCGGGCGGAAATGGCCTATGGGAAGGAAAAGGAAACAGCCTATGTAAAATGGGCCAGCGAACAGGTCTATGCGGAGCGGGCCCGGCTGGAAGAGAGCTCCCTGGGCAAAGCCCTGCGGGAAGCGGCCGGGCAGTGGACCTACACCGACAGCAGCGGAAACGGGACCCGAATCGTAAACCTTGCGGAAGCGGGCCGGGCCAAGGCGGCCTGGGAAGCGGTGTCCCGGGAAATCGTGGAAGGGTACATAGGCCTTTGGGAGGAGAAACAGGGCGCGGCCTGCCTTGAGCTTGAGGGGCGCTTTACCGCATTGGCCCTTGGCGCGGAGGAGAAGGAACGGATCTACCGGGATGCGGGGGAACAGTACCGCGCGGAGGCCATGAAGGAATACAAAAGAATAGCGGCGGCGGAGGGGAACCAGCTGATGCTGGAGCTGTTCTACGATCAGGGGAGCCTGCGGAAGCTCTCCGGGGAAGAAGCTGCGGGGCTCATTGCCCGGGAGCTGGCAAAGGAAGCAGAAGCCGCCAGCGAAGGGGCTGTCCGGGCCCTGTTTCAGAGCCTGGATGATCTTATCACGGCGGAACATGTGGAAGGGATAAGCGTAAGCGCCCGGGACTGGCTGGGCGATTTCCGCCGGACCTTTGAAGCGGGGCTGGAAAAATGGACGGCGGCGGAAGAGGGTTTCCTGATAGCCCGTGCGGAGTGGGAACGGGATGCGGAACAGAGCTACATCGAGAGTGAAGAAGTTTGGGTACAGGCTTATAAGGAACTTGGTTTAAAACAGCGGGAATGGGAAACAGAATTACTGAGGAAATTCGATGAAGGGTACAGGAAATGGGAGGAGAGCGGGAAAGAACTTGAACAGGAGATAAGCCGCGCCCGGCAGGACTTCCTGGCGGCGGCGGAGGAAACCCGGAACACCAAGGGAAAGATGATAGTGATACAGACAGATATCTATAACAAGAGCCGGGAAATGATGAACATGGCAAAACAGGGGATAAATGAATGGTATGAACAGTGGGGCGGGGACTATGAGTATATCTATACCAAATGGCGGACCGTGAGCGGCGGGGAAGCGGGCCCGCCGATAAGGATGCTGGAACTGTTAAAAAACGGGGATATCAACTTGCTGACCACATATAATATAAGTGCAGAATATGAACAATGGAAAGCGGCCTACCTGGCATTGGTGCGCCATCCCTACGAACTGCGGAAGGACGAAATAGAAGCGCGGCTTGCGGAATTGGAAAATGAAATTCTTGAACTTAAAAATGAAAATGATATTGTGTTGAATATGCTGCAGGAAAAAGAAACGGAATATGATAATACGGTTAATGAACTCAACCGGGTAAGGGCTGCCCTGGGCATACACACCGGAATGAGCGGGGCGGAGATTGAGGCGGTACTTGGGCCCGCAAGGCAGAGCCTTATTTTATATGACCCCGCAGGGGAATCTTTTAAGCTGCGGCTCTGGGAAAGCGGGGCGGAAATATTTGACACCCTCACCGGCTGGATAGCCATGGCGGGAAAGTACCGCAGGCGCGCGGATGAAGCGGTAGGGGAACTGTACAAGGCCGCCGGGATAGACATGGGCCTTATGAGCATGGACGGTTACTTAAGCGAACTGGAAAGGGAATATCTAAAAGCCGGCGCGGTATTGCAATATTGGGAGGAAGAGCTGCGGGTAGCGGCGGCCCTTGATGAATATGCCCAGCGGAACGATTCAGCCCTGGAAGGTATCGGAGAAACCTACAAGGCCCTTGAGGATGCGGAGGAAGCCTACGGCAAAGCGGTAAAAATGTACCAGGATCACCTGGATACGGTTACCCGGCGGAGTATTGAAATAGATACGGCCCAGGAAACACTGGACAAGGCCCGGGAAGAGCTTGAACGGCTGCGGCTATTAACGGAGGAAGCGCGGCGGGAATACAACACCATTCTGGCGGCTCTGAACGGGCTGCGTCCGGAAACAGTGGAGATACAGATAGCGGATACGGCCCGGATGGTAGTGGATATCTATGAAGGGGCGGCGGAAAAGGACCCTGAGGGGCATACAATACGTACCATAAAGGATGAAGTGGACGCTTATTTCCGGGCGGTACAGGCCTATGGGGAAGTGCAGAAGGGAGCGGAAATCTACGCCATACTTTCGGATCTGGAAAACCCGAAGGACGGACGGGACAGCGTGGGGATGCTCAAAAAGAAGCTGGAAGAGATAGGGGACCTGCTGGGGGGTAATGACAGCTTATACGATAAAAAGAATGTGCCAATCTATTTTCCCGCGGAACTGGGATATGAAAGGCAGCTGATAGAAGTACTGCTGGAAGAATACCGGCTTGCCCTGGCCGATGAAGGGGAAAATGAAAACAGGGACGCCCTGGGTGAGAAAATACGGGCCCTGTGGGAAAAAGTGGATGCATGGTACGCCGGTGAAATAGAAAATCGGGCGGCAATTAAGGCTTACCTCCTTGAAGAAAACGATACAGCCGGGGAAGAGATAGCGGCCCAATACGGCAAGTACCAGATAAGCGCGGTGAACCGGGCGGACAGGGAATCCCGCAGCGAGGTGGAAAAGGCCATCGCGGAGAACGCGGGCCTGTACCGGCAGGCGGCGGATTTTGAGGATATCGCCCCATATATCCGGGAACTGCGGGAGAAGGGCGCCGGCCTCAACCTGGCGGGACAGGAAGCGCTTGACAGGTATATCGCGGGGCTTCTGGAATACACGGCGGTCCGGAAAGCCGAAAGCGCCGGGGAAGATGCCCGGCAGAATCAGGAACAGTTAAAAACCGCCTATGATGAGGCGGAAAGGGCATACGGGGTATTCCGTGAATGGCAGTACCGGATCTATAATCTGGAATCATACCTCAAGAGCCTTGGCACAGAATATTTCTCCGGCCTCCCGGACACGGAACAGGACCTGTTCGCGGCATATGCCGGAGACCTGATACTGGCGCAGCTGGGACTTGAATCCCTGAGTGAAATAGAAGACAGCGCCGGCCTGGAAGACCTGCTGGATGAAACAGTAAACAACGAATGGGCAGCAATACTGATGGGCCTGGATGAAGGGTTACGGGAAAAAATCTATGAAAAAATCTTTACCCGGTACGGGGAATATGAAGGAAACAGCGATGATGAAAATATTGATGCTGAAGCGGTATGGGCAGAATCTCTGCGGGAATATCTACAGCGGGAACTGACGGAAGCGGCAGCCATCCTGCAGGGGCACATGCGGGAAGAACTGGGGAAGGCCCGGGATGCGGCGGACAGGGTAAGCTATGCGGCCTGTGTGAACCGGGAACTGGATGAAAAAAAACTCACCTGGCTTAATGAGCTGAAAGGTTTTGCCCTGGACAAGGAGAGCGCGGATAACAAGTTAAATGCGGATCAGCGCGCAGCCCTGGGAAGCTTTCTGGAAGCCCAAAGCGGGGAGAACCGGTACGAAAGGCTGGCCCGGGTTTTGGGATGGTACGAGGGCTATTTTGCCGCGGACGAAGCCTGGACTTATGGCGCCTACGAAAATGAGGACGGGGGTCCCGCGATTGCCCTGCTGCGCAATGAGCTCAACGGGGCAATGGAAGCCTATGGGAAGGCAATAAACGGGGAAGAGTCCCTTATCAATACCTTACAGGACCAGATAAAAGCCCTGATGGTGGTGAAGCAGGACAGGGGCGTCCTGGAAGCTGAAGCCATAGCGGCAAAAAAAAGGCAGGAAGCGGCCAAATTAAATTATGAAAACTACAGTAACGGGGCCTACGCGCAGGCCATAGAGGGGGTGCAGAAAAGCTATACAGCCTATAACCAGGCCCTTGACGAAGCGGACACCGCCTATGCCTTGCTGAAAGAGGCGCGGCTGATTAAGCGGGAAAAACAGGAGATCAGCGAATGGGCGGGGAGCGTCTACCTTAAGGGTTTTGGGGAAGCCCAGGAGGGGGAATACGGGACCCCAAAGGAAAAACTCTCCGCAGCCCGCTATGCCTGGGAACGGGCTCAGGCTTCGGTGGATGTACTGGAAGATCTGATCAGGGGGACCATAAGGGCGGACGAAACCTACAGCAAGGCCATGAATGATTACAGGGAGGCAAGCGAAAAGTATTACCTCGGTCTGGTGGCGGTATTTGAAACAGAGGAAGCCATAAGCCGGCAGAAGGAAATCGTAAGACAGGCGGAATTCGAGGTGGAGGATATCTATGCCGTATTGGTACGGGAAAAGGAAGACGCGGCCCTTGAAACTACAGACATGGTAAGCCTGACCAGGAACGGCGATGAGTACCATGTCAGCCTGGGCTATACCGTACAGAATGGGCAGGCGGTACGGACCGGAAGCCCGGAAAACAATGCCGCAGTATATGGCGCCTATTTTAAAATCGGGTCCGTACAGGTGGAAACCGTAGACGGGTACCGGGAATACAGCAAGGCTGCGGCGGAAGCCCGGGCATGGACAGAAAATATCCTGGGGAATCCGGGATACATACAGGATATCATGCTGGCGGCCCTGTACCTGAACACCCTGCGCCAGGGCGGCGGACGGGAATCATGGTTCGGCGGCAGCGGGGACCCCCTGAATGACAGCAGTTATACTATTCCCGATGCGCCGGGTGGGGATTTCCACGGGGTGCAGGTGGACAGGGAATACCACGATTCACGGATGGGCGTCCTTTCGGAAGCATGGGGACGGCTGATGGGCAGGGGGGCCCAGGGAGAGAAGGACCTGGCCTATTATCTCCTGTTCCGGAACCGGAACCTGCTCATAGGCGGCGAGGCCCGTGAAAAGGAACTGCTGGAGTCCCTGGCGGCATGGCGGCCCGCGGCAAAACTGGAAGAAAAGCAGGAAGAGAAAAGAAAAATAGCCACTGCGGCGGAAGCAACGGCGATTGCCAATTTTGCAACAGCGGCATTTCCGCCGGTGATTATAAGCGGTAACTCGGGGTATTTTATTGCCCTGGGAGTAGCGGCCCAGATTATTGCAACGGATAATTTTCAGGCGGCGGATGCCCTGGGACAGGCGGCGGGCCGGGTACGGAGTTTTATGAGAGCAAAGGAACAGCTAAGGGCCTGGTATTTATCAGAGGATAATCAAAATTATACTACCCTGGTACAAAGAAAAGAAACCCTGCGGCAGGAACAGGAAACAATGTTCCTCATGATGTACGGAGATACAAAGAAACCCAGGCCCGGGGACGGATATACGGTAAGTTATGATAAATTTATCAGGGGGGTAGATGTATTGTTTCCCCGGGGAACAAATCAACAGGCCATAAAGCATGATGAGGTATTGAGCTTATTCACCGAGACCTTCTATGGAGAAGCAAGGGCCTGGGATTGTGGAGGTATTGTTGAAGCCATTGGGAAACTCAACAGCGCTTATGAACAACGGGAAAACGACAAAAAGGAAAAACTGGCGCTGGCGGTTCTTGATTTACAGCGGGACCAGGCTGCGGCGGCAGCGGCTTACGGGGAAACGGTAAGCGCAGAACTGGTAATCGGCGCAGAACACCAGAGACAGCTAGACGAACTGGCCCGGCAGGCGGGGAATCCGGGCTTAAGCGCAGGGGAACGGATCGCGGCGGCGGCAGCCTATGATCAGCTGATGGCGGATATCAGCCCTGCGCCGGAAGCGGTAAAGGCTCAGTTTAAGGCAATGGCGGCAAAAGCCTGGGGGGACGGAACCTGGAACAGCGAAGTTCATGACAAAGAACTGATACGCCATGAGGGAAGCCTCCTGCACAGCCGGATAGGATATGGCCGGGGAGTTGAACCCTACACCCTGCAGGCGGAGCAGGACCTGACGGCGGTCCTGACAGAAGCGGTGGCAAACTGGTCCCTAAGCGGCCTTGCGGTAAAGGAAAGGGAATGGGAACTCCTGCGGGAAGATTATGAAAAGCAGTTTAATGCGTGGATAGCCCAGGTGTATGACATTGAAGGGATAGCGGTAAAGGAATGGGAAAAGGCCCGGGGGAAACTCAACGAAGGGTATAACAAATGGCGGCAGAACTTTGGACGGGAATACGAAGCAAAAAACAATGCCTGGGAAGTCAATTATTTGAGCTTTGCCATGGCAAAACAGGAATGGGCGGAGGAACAGTATATATACGCAGCCAATGCGGGGAATGCGAATGTGTATGAACAGCTGGGGATGGAAACGGAAGAAGCAATTCGGAAAGCCCTCTACGATCTCGGAATAGAGCGGATGAGCCGGGAAGAAATGGACATCGGGACTTATGTAGCGGAACTGCTGGCGGAAACAAACCTTGCGGAACTGATGAACTACAGCGGAAGCATCGCAAACCGGGGGAAGCATGGCGCAATGAAGGTGCAGCAGGGAACCAGACGGAATACCGAAGCGGCAAGCCTTGCGGCGGCGGAAAAGGTTATAGCGGGCATGAATGATGATATGCGGAAGGGAGCGGCAAAACTGGCGGCTGCCCAGGCGCAGAAGATGCTCAAGAGCCTGATAGAGCGGTACCAGAAACGGCTTCAGGATGAAAACAAGGGTATGGATGATTGGGAAAAGAAGCTGTTAGCGGCAAGCGGGTACAGTACCGAGGGGCAGTACAGCAGGGAAGTGGTAATAGAATCATCCCTGTTTAAAGACAGAAAGGAATGGCAGAGCGTACACCGGTATGAATATTTCCATGAACCGGCCCCTGAGCTGAAGACGGACCTGAGCGCCGCCAATCTTGACGGACTGGACGCGGAAGTAATAATGTTCTTAATAGCCCAGACAGAACAGGACCTGCGGGCCTGGGGAGAGAAAATTTTCGGGAAGACCAATGAAAAAGGGGGAATTATAGAACATAAGGTTCTGCGGGGAACCGGAGAATTGGGAGCGGACGGGTATGCCGCAGCGGCTCAGCGGGAGCTGCCTACGGTAAGCGGCCTCCTGGAAAAGAAGGCCAATGGGACCCTTACCGAAGATGAGGCAAAGGAATTGGCAAGGTATACGAATATACGGGACGGCCTGTTCGGCGCTCATATCGGCTATGAGCCTGTGATGAGCATGGCGCCAGATTTTGGAAAGAGTGCCGCAGAAAATGTGGATGCCGCCGGGGCCGGGGAGATCGGACTTATCATGCTGGATTTCCAGTGGAACTCAATGAAGGCCATGAAAGGCTGGGCGGATATAGCCAAACCGGCCCACGACAAGAATTTCTGGTTTGAGGATAATCCCTATCATATGCAGCCCATCACGATCCGGTCCGTAATAGACACGGGGATGCAGGCAGCGGCAACGGTAATAGGAACAGCATTGCAGGCTTCAAATGCTGTAAGCGGAGTGGGGGGATCGGCCCTGTCTGCCCTGGTGCAGATGGCTATGAATATGTCCGATGATCTTTTCTTTGCAGTCCTGGATGTAAACGGAGGCTACAGAAGCGCGGAAGAAGTGGGGGCAGAACTTGGGAAAAAGGCAGCCATGGCAGCGGTAAGCAGCGCTATAGGGGTGATAGGCGGAGCTTCCTCAGGTGCGATTGCCGATGCGAGCCTCGGATCGGGGGTGAAAGCTGGGCTTCAGGTCGGCAGTTCGATGGCATCATCCTATTCCGCCAGTATGGCGAATAGTTATATAAGCAATTTTGATTTCAGTACCGGGACAATGGATTGGGAAAAAGCCAACAAGGAATGGTACAGCACCGAGACCATAGCGGGCGTCATAGGCGCCGGGGTAAGCGCAGGGTTGAATATTGCTTCATCAACCATGAATACGGCGGATAAAAAACTCTATGGGG